>NZ_CP094984.1:314909-629818 GCF_022869865.1 Arthrobacter zhangbolii | reverse complement strand
CTCGGCGGCGGCCTCTCCCAGGCCGGCAGCGACCTGACCGGGCCGCTGCGCCGCGCCGTCGACAGCCGGCTCTCCTTCCACCGCCGGCCAGGGATCCGGGTTTCCGTCCTCGGCCAGGATGCCGGGCTCATGGGCGCTGCCCTGCACGCGCGCGGCCTGACCGGACAACCGCTGTGAACCCGGCCGTCCGTACGGTGCTGACCGTCACGGCCAATCCGGCGCTGGATGAGACCTATGCCGTGCCGGCGCTTGTTCCCGGTTCCAGCCATCGGGTGCCGCCGCCAGCCGTCCGCGCCGGAGGCAAGGGAATGAACGTGGCCCGGGTGGCCCACCAACTGGGCGCCCGGACGCTCGCCGTTGCCACCAGCGGCGGCTCTTCCGGTGCCCGCTACCGCGAGGACCTTGAGCATGCCGGTATTCCGCACCATCTCGTTCCCGTGGCGGCGCCGACCAGGCGGAGCATGGCGTTTGTCGACGAAAGCGCCGGCATCACCAGCATCTTCAATGAAACCGGTTACCCGCTAGAGGGCGGTGAATGGCAGGACCTGAGCGTTCACATCGGGCAGCTGCTCCCCCGCGCCGGCGTTCTGGTGGGCTCGGGCAGCCTGCCGCCCCAGGCTCCCCCCGGGTTTTATCCCGGTCTCGTGCGGGCAGCCGCCGGATACGGCATCCCCTGCATCATCGACACCTCGGGGCCGGACTTGATCCGCGCGGCTGAGGCCGGGGTCTTCGCCCTGAAGCCCAACCATCACGAGCTGCGCGAGGCCACCGGCGAGGATGATCCGCACCAGGGCGTGCTCCGGCTTCTCAGGGCCGGCGCGGAGACCGTTTTCCTCAGCTGCGGTGAGGCCGGATTGCTGGCCTTTTCCGCGGCAGATCCCGAGTCCTACCTGCACGCGCAGCTGGGCCGCAGCCTGCCCGGCAATCCAACCGGCGCCGGCGACGCAGCCGTGGCCGCCCTCGCCGTCCATCTGGCGTCCGGGAACCGGGACCTGGAGCAGATGCTGCGCACGGCGGCCGCTTGGTCCGCGGCAGCTGTGCTGATGCCGGCAGCAGGCGAAATCTCCGCCGAGCACCGCAGTCTGCTGCAGCAGATCACCGTTACCAGGCACCGCACCGGCACCGCGGACGCCCATCTAAACACTGCATTGGAGAAAAACTAATGGGTCTCACCCCTACCCGGATCCTGATGGAAAACGCTGTGGCGGCCGGCACCGGAATCGGCAGTTTCAACGTCCTGCATCTCGAAACCGCCGAGGCCATTGTCGCCGGCGCCGAAGCCGCCGGGCTGCCGGTGATCCTGCAGATCTCACAGAACTGCGCCACGTACCACGGTGCCCTGAAGCCGCTGGCGGCTGCCTGCCTGGCGGTCGCTGATGGTGCCACCGTCCCGGTGGCTCTGCATCTGGACCACGCGGAGGACGAAGCCCTGGTCCACCAGGCATTGGAGCTTGGTTTCGGGTCGGTGATGTTTGACGGCGCGGCCCTGCCCTACAGCGAGAATGTTGCCGCTACCGCCCGTGTGGTCAAACATGCCGAACCGTTGGATGTCTTCGTGGAGGCGGAATTGGGGGAAGTGGGCGGCAAGGACGGAGCGCATGCCCCGGGGGTGCGGACTGATCCCTTCGAGGCGGCGGACTTTGTCCTGTCCACCGGCGTCGATGCCCTGGCCGTTGCAGTGGGGTCCTCGCATGCCATGACCAGCCGGAGCGCACAGCTGGACCTCGAGCTGATCCGGGAGCTGAAAAACGCCCTGGATGTCCCACTGGTGCTGCACGGCTCCTCCGGGGTGCCGGACAGCATGCTGGTCGCCGCCATCTCCGCCGGCATGACTAAGATTAATGTTTCCACCCATCTGAACGGTTTCTTCACCCGTGCCGTGCGCCAGATGCTTGGAGACCATCCGGATCTTGTCGACTCGCGCAAGTACCTCTCCGCGGGCCGCCGGGCCCTGGCCCCCGAGGCCGGGCGCCTGTTGTCCCTGTTCGCCCTGACCGGGACAACCGTTGTGGAAAAAGGCTGAAAAACCATGGAAAAAACCGAGCGCCTCAACGCCATCCTCGATCTCCTGGCGGCGCGCGGGCGCGTGCAGGTGGACGAGATCATGGCTGAGCTGAACGTCTCGCCCGCCACCGCCCGCCGGGACCTGGATGCTTTGGCCGCACAGCGGCTCCTGACCCGCACCCGCGGCGGGGCCACAATGGAGGCTGTTGCCTACGACCTGCCCACCAGGTATACCCGGGATGACCATACGGCCGAGAAGCAGGCCATTGCCCAGGCCGCCAGTGCCCTGGTCCCGCTGGGCGCCGTCATCGGCCTGTGCGGCGGCACCACCAGTACCGCCATCGCCCACGCGCTGGGCATGCGCCGGGACCTGATGGAACCCTCGAGCAAACCCACACTGACCGTGGTCACCAACGCCATCAACATCGCGGTACAGCTGGTGGTCCGGCCCAATATCCGCGTAATGGTGACCGGTGGCACCGTGAACCCCCGCTCGTACGAACTGGTGGGCCCGTACACCGACGTCATCCTGCAGCGGGTGGCACTGGACTTCGCTTTTGTGGGGGTCAACGGGCTCGACGCCGAAGTGGGGCCCACCGTCAGCGATGAAGGCGAAGCAGCGGTCAACTCGCTGATCTCGCGGCGTGCGTCGGAGACGTACATCGTGGCGGACTCCTCCAAGATCGGCACCCGCAGCTTCGCCACGCTGAACGGGTATGTGTTCAGCAATCTGATTACGGACAGCGGGATCACCGACAGCGAGAAGGCCGAGTTTGAAAGCCGCGGCACCAGGGTGATCGTAGCGCCGGTCAAAACGGCCGGCGGGGCCCGGGAACGCGCCGGAAGGTAGAGCCATGCAGGTTGTTGTTCTGGACAGTGCCGCGGAGGTCGGAGAATATGCCGCCGGGGTGATCCTTCGCGGCGTCAGCCACGGCACCGTCAAGACGCTGGGCGTGGCCACCGGTTCCTCTCCCCTGGCCATTTACAAGGCACTCGAACGCCACCGCAGCCCGGAGCTCTCGGCTCTGAGCGCCTTCGCCCTGGACGAGTACGTAGGCCTGGCGCCGGACCATCCGGAGAGCTATGCCGCAGTGATCCGCCGGGAAGTCACCGACAGACTGGGCCTGGATCCGGGCAGGGTACATGTCCCTGACGGCGGCGCTGCGGATCTTGCTGCTGCCTGCTTGGACTATGAGGCTGCCATTAAGGCCGCGGGCGGGATCGACCTGCAGATTCTGGGCATTGGACGGAACGGGCACATCGGATTCAACGAACCGACGTCGTCCCTTGCGTCGCGGACCCGGGTGAAGACCCTGATGTCCGCCACCCGCAGGGATAACGCACGGTTTTTTGCCGATGTGACCCAGGTGCCTTCCCTCTGCCTCACCCAGGGGCTGGGCACCATCATGGAGGCGCGGACGGTGCTGCTGGTGGCCAACGGTAAAGCCAAGGCGCAGGCTGTGGCCCGGGCGGTGGAGGGGCCGCTGGCGAGCATGTGTCCGGCCTCGGTGCTGCAGATGCACCCGCATGCAACGTTCGTCCTGGACCGTGAGGCGGCCTCGGACCTGGCGCTGAAGGATTATTACCGGGACGTCCAGGACCAGATGCTCCGGTAGGCGGCAGCGGACCGGCGGCGGAGCGCCGCCGGCCGGCGCTTATGGCCTGCCGGCGGGATTCTCCTCAAGGTGTCCGTCCGTGGCCGGTTCCGTTGCGAACTGTGTGTTGTACAGCTCCGCATAGCGTCCGCCGCGTGCCAGCAGCTCGGTATGCGTGCCCTGCTCGGCAATCCGGCCGTCTTCAATCACCAGGATCCGGTCCGCGTTGCGGATGGTGGAAAGCCGGTGGGCAATAACGACGGCGGTGCGTCCCTGCAGCGCCTCCCCCAGGGCCGCCTGTACGGCTGCTTCGGAGGTTGAATCCAGGGCGGCAGTTGCCTCGTCCAGGATGACGATCCGCGGCTGGGCCAGCAGCAGGCGCGCAATGGTCATGCGCTGTCGCTCACCGCCGGACAGACGGTAACCGCGCTCCCCCACCATGGTTTCCAGGCCGTCCGGCAGGGACCGGACCATGTCCTGAAGCCGGGCACGGCGCAGCGCGTCCCAGATCTGTTCTTCCCCCGCTTCCGGATTGGCGAGCAGCAGGTTGGCGCGGATGGTCTCGTGGAACAGGTGCCCGTCCTGGGTGACCATGCCCAGCGCCCCGCGGATGCCTGCGAAACTCAGGTCCCGCACATCGGTGCCGGAGAAGCGCACGGCGCCGGAATCGACGTCGTACAGCCGGGACAGCAGCTGGGCGATGGTGGATTTGCCGGCGCCTGAGGTGCCAACCAGCGCAACGGTCTGCCCCGGCTCCACGCGGAAGGAGATTCCGTGCAGCACTTCCTCACCGCCGCGCGTATCCAGCACGGCCACGTCCTCCAGCGATGCCAGCGAGACCTTCTCCGCGGTGGGATAGGCAAAGCGGACGTCGTCGAACTCCACGGCCAGCGGGCCGTCCGGCACCGGTGCCGGCTTCTCCTTCTCGGCGATGAGCGGGCGCAGATCGAGGATCTCGAACACACGCTCGAAGCTGACCACCGCGCTCATGATTTCCACCCGGGCGTTGGCCAGCGACGTCAGCGGTGCGTAGAGCCGGGTGAGCAGCAGGGCCAGGGTGACCACGTCACCCGTGTTCAGGCTTCCGGTCAGCGCCAGGTAGCCGCCAAGACCGTATACCAAGGCCAGGGCCAGGGCAGAAACAAGTGTCAGGGCGGTGACAAAGACCGCCTGCATCATGGCCATTTTCACGCCGATGTCCCGCACCCGGGCGGCCCGTACGGCGAACTCGCGGGACTCCGCGTCAGGGCGGCCAAAGAGCTTGATCAGGGTTGCCCCGGGTGCGGAGAACCGCTCGGTCATCTGGGTGCCCATGGAGGCATTGTGGTTGGCCGCCTCCCGGCGCAGGGCCGCCAGCCGTCCGCCCATCCGCCGGGCCGGCAGCAGGAACACCGGCAGGAGCAACATGGCCAGGACGGTGACCTGCCATGAGGTCCCGAGCATCACAATCAGGGTAAGGATGAGGGCGACGACGTTGCTCACCACGCCGGACAGGGTGCCGCTGAACGCCTGCTGGGCGCCAATGACATCATTGTTCAGCCGGCTGACCAGGGCGCCGGTGCGGGTCCGGGTGAAGAACGCCACCGGCATCCGCTGGACGTGGTCGAATACCGCCGTCCTCAGGTCAAGGATGACGCTTTCCCCGATCCGCGAGGAGAACCAGCGGGTGGCCAGCGACACGGCGGCGTCGGCCACCGCAACGGCGGCTATCAGCAGGGCGAGGCGGATCACCACCCCGGGGGCGGTCCCGGCCACAATGGAGTTGACCACCTCACCGGCCAGGACCGGGGTGGCCACGGCCAGGAACGCGCCGGCTACGGAAAGCAGCACAAAGCCCAGGAGCCGGAACCGGTAAGGGGCAGCGAACCGGACAATCCGGCCCAGCGTGTCCTTGGAAATCTTGTTATCCGTGCCGCTGCCGCGGGAAATCTTGTGGAGCGAACTCCACGCGGCGCCTTCCATGCTCATGTGTTTTCCTCCGTTATCTGCACGTTCCAGCTTAAGCCTCCGTGCGCCCGCGTCCGGGCCTATCGCCAGGGGCTGAAACTGGCCCGCGACATCCTCGCGCCCGCCGTGAAACAAGTCACTGTTTTGGCTGTCTGCGCTGATACACTTCCAATCGCTGCCCGGTTTTCTGCCCCGGGCACCGACGAAAGGCCGCTATGTCTCCGGCGCTAAAACCCGTGGCCGTCCCCGAGGACGATTCCTCTATGGACGGCACCGCCCGGCGCCCTACGGCCCTTGTGGCCGTTGAGGAGCCCGGCGTTTTTTCCGTCGTGGCGGGAATCCTTGCGGCTGCCGGGCTGGACGCCGTTGCGGTGCGAAACCTTGACGAGGCCATCGACGCCGCCCGGAAGGCCCCGCCGGCCCTGGCCGTAGTGGATTCCACGGTCCGCCAGATTGCCGGAATGGACATGCTCAAGCGCGTCCGGCATGAGCGGTCCATGACCAAACTTCCCGTGATCCTGGTGGCCGGTGAAGCCGGACTGGACGTGGAACTGATGGTGGAGCTGGGCATTGCCGACTTTGTGCCCAGTCCCGTAGACCCGCAGGATCTTGCCCGCCGGGTCAACCTCATCCTCACCACTGCCCAGGCCCGCCGCGGACGCCGAATGGCCACCGCCCGGATGCGCGCGGATACCCGCCGCATCTCTGCTTCCATCCGCTCCACCAATGACCCGCAGCAGATGGCCGAGGTTATGGTTCACGGGCTGGGCACCGCCTTCGAAGCAGACCACGTCCTGCTGGTGACCTTTCCCGATGAACGGGTGCCTGAGCTCAACCTGTCCTGGAGCAGGGACGGCACCGTTGGGGCCATTCCTGCGCTGGCGGGCCACACCGCCGGAGAACTGGCGGACAGGCTGTGGGAACGCGGACACGCGCTGGCGGTAGAAGACCACCGCGCACCGGCCGGTGACGAACCGGTGCAGCTGAGTCCGGCGTCCGCTGCGGCGGGCCTGCGGACCTCCCTGGTGACCCCGCTGGGCCACGGGGATAAGTCCTTCGGGTTGCTGTGGCTTGCAGGTGAAGGCAGCGCCCGGGAGTGGACCAGTACCGAGATTTCACTCATCCAGCACGCCAGCGGGAACCTGGCCCACGGTCTGGTGCAGGGGAACCTGATTACCGCCCAGCGGATGGTACTCAAGCGACAGCGGGAACTGGACCGGGCCAAAACGGATTTCGTGGCCACCGTAAACCATGAACTGCGCACTCCGCTGACCTCCATCACGGGCTATCTGGACCTCATTCTGGAAGACTCCGGCGCCGATCTTCCCGATGACGTCGCCCAGATGCTGAAGATTGTCGGCCGCAACGCCGTCCGGCTCAACCAGCTGATCACGGATCTGCTCACCATCTCCCGGCATGACGCGGATGAGAACACCTTGGAAGTGGAGGAGGTTGACCTGGATGAGCTGCTGCGCTCCGTCTCGGCCTCCCTGGCGCCCGCCGCCCGGGCCAACAGCCTGGACCTGCACTTCGAGCCTTCCCCGGAGCCGCTGCTGGTGGATGGTGACCGCGCCCAGCTGGAACAGGTTTTCACCAACCTGTGTTCCAACGCCGTGAAATTCACGCCCACCGGCGGGTCCGTGCACATCCGCGCCCAGCAGGTGAGGTCCGACGCCGCCGGCAACAGTATCCGGGTCCAGGTCTGCGACACGGGCATCGGGATTCCTGATGCGGACCTGCCGAACCTTTTCCGCCGGTTCTTCCGGGCGTCCAATGCCACCACCGCTGCCATTCCGGGCACCGGCCTGGGACTGGCCATTGTGCAGGACATAGTCCTGCAGCACGGCGGCGAACTGGGCATCGTCTCCACCGAGGGCAAGGGCACCACCGCTACTGTCCTGCTGCCGGCTTCCCGCTAATCCGGCCGGCGAGCCTCCCCTGCCGGTCCGGGCCGCCGGCTGGCCGCCCGCCCGGGCTGCCGCTACGGCGTCAGAGCGCGGCAGGCACCGGAGCGACAATCCGCTCCGGAGCGGAATAGCAGTTCAGGGAACTGCCCCTGCTGAAGCCGATCAGGGTCATCCCTGCATCCTTGGCCAGCTCTACGGAGAGGGCGGACGGTGCGCTGACGGCGGCCAATACGGGAATGCCGGCGAGCTGGGCCTTCTGCACCAGTTCAAAGGATGCCCGTCCGGAGACCTGGAGTACGGCGCCGCGCAGGGGAAGCATTCCTGCCCGCAGCGCCCATCCAACCACCTTGTCTACGGCGTTGTGCCTGCCCACGTCCTCGCGCAGGCACAACAGCTCACCCTCCGCGCTGAACAGTCCGGCTGCATGTACGCCACCGGTGCGGTCGAAGACTTTCTGTCCCTCCCGCAGCCGGTCCGGCAGCTCCGCCAGCATCTGCAGGGGCAGCCTGACGTTGTCACCCGCGGCGTCAAAGTGAGAGGACTTACGCACGGCCTCGATGGAGGCTGTGCCGCAGATCCCGCACGAGCTGGAGGTATAGACGTGCCGCTCCATGCCGGTGTCCGGCAGCGCAGTACCGGGACGCAGCTGGACGTCAACAACGTTGAAGGTCTGTTTCCCTTCCTCGTCCACCCCTGCGCAGTAGCGCAGGCTGATGAGCTGGCCGGGTTCCCAGATCACTCCTTCGGAGACCAGGAAACCGGCCACCAGATCGAAGTCGTCACCAGGGGTGCGCATCGTGACGGTAAAGGAGGTGCCGTTCAGCCGTATTTCCAGCGGCTCCTCCCCCGCCAGCACGTCCTCGCGGGTGCCGGTATGTCCGTCCAGCCGGAACCGCGTAACCCGTCCTCGTTGGGTAACCCGTCCCATAATGCCTCCCTGTGCAGTAGTACCTGTTGCGTTTGCGTGCCGGCCCTAGCCCGCGGGGGCCTGATTGACCTGCCACGGCAGTGGAAGGGCCATAACCGCCTGGTCACGGATGCAGCCCTCCGCGGGGACCACCATCACTGCATCGGCTTCAGCCAGCCCACGGAGCATGCCGGAGCGGAAATACGGCGAGGGCATGGCCCGGTCCTCCTGGATGGTGCACGGAACCAGGCGCGTCCTGCCCGGCAGCGGCTCCAGGTCCACTCCCGCCAGCACATGCCGCTCACGGGAAATCGGTGCGCCGCGCAGCCCGTCCAGCAGCGGCTGAACCAGTGTGAAGACCGCCATCATCGCAGCCAGGGGGTTGCCAGGCAGCGCCACCAGCAGCCTGCCGTCCCTCAGCCTTGCCAGCATGGTGGGATGTCCCGGCCGCATGGCAATGCCGTCGATCAGCAGCTCGGCGTCCACTTCCTCCAGGGCCCGGCGCAGATGGTCTGCCTCGGAGCGCCCCGTGGCACCGGTGGTGATCAGCACGTCCCCGGAGGACATTGCAATGGAGAGTTCGTCATTGGCCTCCTCGCTGCTGAGTGCGGCCACTACCTCCTCGAGCCGGTCCGGCAGGCGCCGCACCACGTCCACCCGTCCGCCAAGCATGGTGATTAGCTGCGGCAGCTGCGGCCCGAACGTGTCCCGGACCTGGCCCGGTTCAGGCAGCCCCGCTTCGATCACCTCGTCGCCGGTCAGCAGCAGGGAAACCCTCGGGGAGCGCAATACGGGGAGGGTATCGTGCCCGCAGACGGCGGCCAGGGCGATGTGCGCAGGATTCAGCAGCTTCCCTGCCGGGATGGTGGTTTCGCCTGCCGATGCTTCCTCGCCGGCCGGACGGATGTGTTCACCCTGCCGGGGCTGGACGCCTTCCGCACGGTCATTCAGCGTCAGCACCGGCACTTCATCGCCGGACACCGTACCGCTTTCCGAACGCAGCACCGAATCCGCGCCCTCTGGGATGAGTCCGCCCGTAAGGATGGCCACGGCCTCGCCGGGCTGCAGTGCCCGGCGCCCGGATTCGCGGTGAATCTGCCAGCGCTCTACTTCCGGTTCCTTGGTGGTGATGACCGTCCAGGGCGGCGGGCCGGCCACAGCCCACCCGTCCATGGCCGCCGAGGCGTAATGCGGCACGGGCTGCAGCGCAGCGGTTTCCAGCGCGAGGATCCGCCCCAGGGCTTCGTCCAGGGGTACCGTCTCATAGGGCAACGGACGGGCTGCGGCGTACGCGGCATGCCGGGCCTGGGCCCAGGACGCGTTGGGCTGCACGGGGAGGATGACAGGAACCGAGGGTTCACTCATTCCATTCCCCCTTTCTCTGCAGCTGCGCCGGCGCATTCGCCGGCCGCCACCGCCATCGCCGAACGCATGGCCACCGCGTCATCCGCCTGGCCGCTGCCTGCTGCCAGGCCCGCAGCGTAACCCGCGATGAAGGTGGTCAACGGCGCCGCCGGACGCACCACGCTGTGTGCCGCGGCTGCCGCGAGGTCAAGGACGGCGGAAACCTCCACCGGAGTGCCTTCGAGCTCAAGGGCCCTCAGCAACCTGCCGCTCCATGCTTCGAGTTGTTCCTGCTGGCTTGCCATTCGTGCTCCTTCGCTTCGCTGGGTCCATGCCGCAGGCACTGCTGCTGCATGTCCGTGGCGCTCACACCCAGGGACATCGCGTCCGCCCAGGTGTCAACATCGGCCGTACTCATGGGGGAAACCTGCACACCCCTCCATTGCACCCTAGCAAGCAGCCCCTTCATCGACATGTTTGTCAGCTGTCCGGGCGCAGGAACATTCACTGCGGAGAGCAGGTCCGCCGTGCGGTAGATCCCTGCAAGTGGCTGCATATATCCCTCGGCGTCCACCGCCAGCAGGCTCTCGGATCCCGTCGCTGAGCACAGCAGTGTCTCTATGGCGGCCGCGATACCGGGCATGTCGCAGGCCAGCACCAGCGTCCATTCGGGCGGATCGGTCATGGCCAGGATGCCGGCCGCCACTGCTGCCGCCGGTCCGCCGAAGGCGGGTTCTTCACGGACCAGCACCGCCTCCGGTGCAGACCGGGCCAGGAGCGGGGCCAGCTGAGGCGGGCCGGCGACGCATACCGGCCGCGCGTCGGGGACCGCGGCAAGGGTGGTTTCCAGCAGCGTTTTACCGTCCGCCAGCAACAGTGCCTTGGGCACACCGCCCAGACGGCTGGAGCGGCCGCCGGCCAGGATAATTGCCGCGTGATCCGGGGGTCCGGGCATCAGGCAGCCGTGTCATTCTGCAGGAAGGGGTCCCACTGCGGGGACGGCCGTTCCAGTTCACGGATCTGCCAGCGGGCTCCGCGGGGCGCCTTGGGCGAAATGCGCAGCTGCCACCCGAGTTGCGCCAGGGTCTTATCCCCTTTGGTGTTGTTGCAGCGCAGGCAGCAGGCTACGAGATTCTCCCAGCTGTCATCTCCGCCGCGGGAGCGGGGCACTACGTGGTCCACCGTCGCCGCAGCCTTGCCGCAATAAGCGCATTCATGGTTATCCCGGCGCAGTACTCCCCGGCGGGTGGCAACAGTGCCCTCGCGGTAGGGAATTTTCACATAACGGTGCAGCAGGATCACGGAGGGCCGGGGAAAAATCTCATTTGGCCCGGCCACGGGTTCACCGCTCTCGGCTACCACGCTTGCCTTTCCGTTGAGGACCAGTACCAGGGCCCGGCGGAAGGTAATCACGGCCAGCGGTTCGTATCCAGCATTCAGAACGAGAGTGCGCATGCACATACCTCTTCATCTGCCGCCCACGAACCGGTGAGTACAAGACACCGTTCCGCAAACGGCACTTCGGATTGTCTATGCAAGAGTATGCCGGGATTGGCAACTTGGCCATTTTCACGCGCAAAACCCGGGCGGACATACCGCTCCCCCGCTCCGCTTCGCCCCCAGCGACGACGGCGCGGTGCGGGTGTATCAAAGGGCCGGAGGGGTTAGACGGGCCGGGCGGGTTAAAAGGAATGGATTAAAGCCGGAAGGCTCCCCCCGAAGGAGGAGCCTTGCCGTGTTCTTACAAACTGTCTTACAACTCACGCCCCGCACTCAGGCAGCGCGTTGACGTGCAGGGGTATTAGCCGCCTACGCGGATGTAAACGCCGCCGGAGCCAAGCTCCGCCGGAGCAACCACTGTGCTGTTTCCGTTGAACCCGCCGTGTACTGCCTGTCCGCCGCCTACGTAGACGGCAATGTGGGCCATGCCCATGCCGCCGTCGGCGTAGTAGATCAGGTCTCCGGGCATGGCCTCGGCTGCACTGACCGTCCGTCCAAGGGACAGGTAGCCGGCCGGCCATCCGTGGAAGTTGATGCCTGCGGCAGCCAGCGAATTGGTGGCCAGCATGGTGCAGTCCTGGCTGACGCCAAGCTGGGCGTAAGCTGCGGCCGCGATGGTTGCGCCAACTCCGGAAGGAACTTCCGGTGCCGGTGACGGGGTTGCCGCGGCCGGTGCTGCAGTTGCGGCACCGGTGGTGGCGCCGCCCTGGGCATTGGTGTTGGCCGTGGCGGGAACTACTTCCTGGGCCTGTACGGTCAGCGTGGGCGTCTCGGCCGGCACAGGCTCGGGAGCGGTGATCACACCGTTGATCCCGTCCCGCTCGAAGGAGACCTGAATGGTCTCCGGTACCTGGACGGGCTGGGCCGCGGAAAGGTTCAGGTTGCTGGTGCGGACATCGCGCAGGGTCTCCGCACCGGAGGCATTGGCGGCAACGCCGGTTGTCAGTACCAGCCCCGAGGCCGCGGCAATAACAGCGGCCTGGCGGCCCACTGTTCCTGCGTTGGCGCTCACGGCACCGGCGAGTGCGTTCAGCGTAGTGGTGCGTTCCACCGGCGCCCGGTGGCGGGCGCGCTCAGTTGTCGAGGTCATGATTCTCCGGCTCTCGAAAAACTGGGCTTAGCTGACCCGGACGAAGCTGGCGCCCGGCAGGTCGGAGAGGCTGTGCAGGCCGGTGTTCATACCGTTCAGCCCGCCGCTGATGACCTGGCCGTTGCCGACGTAGATCGCGACGTGGCCACCGGTGATGACCAGATCGCCGGGCTGCGGGCTGCCGACAACTGCGCCGAACTGGAAGAACTGGCCCGGGGCCAGATCGCCGACGGACTTGCCGACGGAGCGCAGTGCGTTTTCAACCATGGCGGTGCAATCCTGGGCAACGCCGATCTGGCCGTAGGCCGAGGCGACCAGGGCCGCGCCGACGTTGCTGGGAGCAGCGGTTTCCGGTGCGGGTGCGGCAGGAGTGGAGGAAGCCGTCATAACGGCGGCACCGGCAGCGGCCGGGGCAGCTGCGGGTGCGGTTGCTGCAGCGGCGGTCTGTGCTGCCTGGGCAGCCTGTGCAGCTGCCTGCTCGGCTGCTGCGGTTGCTGCTGCTTCTTCTGCTGCAACCTGTGCGCGGTACTCGGATCCATCGATGGAACCGGCGGTAGCGGCCAGCTGCAGAGCGAAGGGGGCGTTGGCGGGAGCGGTGACGCTGCCGTCCACGAAGTTCAGGGTGGTGGCCTCAAGAGCCTGGCGGTCCGTATTCACGGAGGAAGCCTGTGCAGGGAGTCCTGCAGCCAGCACGAGGCCGGATGCTGCTACTACGACGGCGGCCTGGCGGCCTACGGTACCGGCGTTGGAGCTGACTGCCTTGGAAAGCGCGGTGATCGGGTTGGTCTGTACGGTGGCAGCGCGACGGCGGCCATGAGCGTGTGATGACACAAGTTTGCCTCTCCCAATGCCTACGAGGTGAGCTGTCGGATTCGGATGGGAGTCACCCGGTTGCCCGGCCTAATGGCCTTTGCAACTTAACCCCAAGGGTTTCTTTCGAAACCCGAAATTGGTTCCCCCGCCTCTGCCATGCGATTCTGCGAACGGACTTCAAACAGTGGCAGAGCTCGGCGATCTGTTCGAAGGTGCCCGATCGTTGGCGAATCAGGCACGAGGACGAGCGTACAGCAACATTTGCTCTATGTCACGTTCCGATCACGAAACGATATTCGTCCGGTTACAACCAGTCCCGCGGGTCGACCACTTCGCCGTTAACTACGACCTCAAAATGCAGGTGGCAGCCGGTGGAAGCGCCAGTGGTTCCGCTTGCGCCCACCAGGTGTCCGCGCTTGATTTCGGTACCCACGGTGACTGCTGCGCTGGACAGGTGGTTGTACGTGGTCTCTACGCCGTTGCCGTGGTCAATCACCACACGGTTGCCCCCGCCATAGGGGTGCCAGCCGGCAAAAACGACCGTGCCGGAGGCAGCGGCGTTTACGGCGGTGCCGCAGGTGGCAGCGAAGTCCTGGCCATTATGCATTTCGCCGGCTTCACCGGTGATGGGGCTGACGCGGTGTCCGAACCCGGAGGTTTCGATGAGGGCGACGTCCAGCGGAGTGGAGAGTGTGCCCTTGGCCGCGGCGGGAACCACCGTGCTGCCGGCAGCAACCGTAACCGAGGCGAGCTTGGCGTCCGGATCGAAGGCGCTGCTCAAACCTGCCCTGGCGAAGCCGACATTGGCATTCGGATCAGCCTGTACTGGCGTACTTGTCGCTACAACCGGTTCCGACTGCACTGCGGGGTCCCCGGCAGCCGCCGTCGTCGGCAGGGCCGCGGTGAGGATCAGGCCCGACGTGGCAGCGGTAATGGCAACCTTCTGGGCGGCTCCCCCAACGGAGATGGTCTTGGTTTCAGCCCGCCGGCGGCCGGAGGACGTTGAGTTGCGCTGACGCGCAGGCGTAACAGGAGCAGACGCACGGCGCCGGCCCGAAGCAGCATGCTTCGACAAGTAATTCCCTCTCTTGGATCGCCTACGAAGTTAGCTGTCGGATTCGAGTAGAGAAACTCGGCCTCCGGTCCGGCGGCGTGCAGGCGGCTGGGCGTGCACGGCTGTCGGCGTCCGGAAGGCTTCACCCCAAGGCAGCTGTGCTGCCGGAAAGTGGGTCCTCCGCCCCTGCCTGAACGGTTGGTACTCCGGTCCGCTGGCAGGGCTCGGCGGACGGACCGGATAACGATGGTGTTTCAACGTCAGGAACTCACTATAGGGTAAACGCCACAAAAGTGACCATTCCGTTACCCGGCGTGGGACACGAAGACGTGCGCCGCAACCTCCGCAGGCAGTTCCAGGGCCCCTTCAATGCCGGGCACACGGACTGAGATATACCCGCCCACTTCTTCCGCGGTGATCCGGGCGCCGGGCCGCAGGCCTGCCTCGTCCAGCTGGGACAGCAGTTCGGGCTCCACCTGGATGGGCTCGGCCAGGCGGACCAGCTTCAGCGGGGCGCCCGGCACAGCTTCAGCGACCATGGAGACCAGGTCATTGACTCCTGAACTGAAGACCTCCGAGGCTACGCCGCCGATCGCTTCCAGGCCCGGGATGGGGTTGCCGTAGGGGGATTCGGTGGGGCGTCCCAGCAGCTCGTAGAGCCGCCGTTCCACCCGTTCACTCATGACATGCTCCCACCGGCAGGCCTCGTCGTGGACGTAGGCCCAGTCAAGGCCGATCACATCGGCCAGCAGGCGTTCGGCCAGCCGGTGCTTCCGCATGACCTCCGTGGCGCGGCGCCGGCCGAGTTCGGTCAGCTCCAGCCTGCGGGTTCCCGCGACCACCACCAGGCCGTCGCGCTCCATCCGCCCAACTGTCTGGGACACGGTGGGGCCTGAGTGGCGCAGCCGTTCGGCAATCCGCGCCCGCAGGGCAACAATGTTTTCCTCTTCCAGTTCCAGGATGGTCCTGAGGTACATCTCAGTGGTGTCAATGAGATCCGTCATGACGGGCCGCTCCTACTAAGGAAGAAAGGAGGACAACATACCGCTGCCCCGGGTGTACGCCAACACGTTAGCCTATTCGCCCGACGCCCCGTAAATTGCCCGGCCTGCAGCACATCCTCCCGTGGCCGGGGTCATAAATCGTCCGGTGGAGGAGGGTGCGGCAGAATGGAATTGCATACGCGCTTTCCCCTGACACGCTTGGAGCGATAACCAATGGGCGATACCGCCGCACTGAAGATTCCCGCCGGACTCCTGCCCCGCGACGGCCGGTTCGGCGCCGGACCGTCCAAGGTCCGCCCGGAACAGATCGAGGCGCTTGCGCAGGCCGGAGGCAGCCTGCTGGGCACCTCCCACCGCCAGGCACCCGTGCGCAACCTTGTAGGCAGCATCCGTAACGGCCTCTCCGACCTGTTCTCGGCGCCCGAGGGTTATGAAGTGGTCCTCGGCGTCGGCGGGTCCACCGCCTTCTGGGACATTGCCTCCTTCGGCCTGGTGGAGAACAAGGCCCAGCACCTCTCCTTCGGTGAGTTCGGTTCCAAGTTCGCCGCCGCCACCAACAAGGCGCCGTTCCTCTCCGCCTCCAGCATCATCAAGGCCGAACCGGGTACCCGGCCGCAGCCCGTGGCCGAGCCCGGCGTAGATGTTTACGCCTGGCCGCAGAACGAGACCTCCACCGGCGTAGCAGCTCCGGTCCAGCGGGTGCAGGGCGCCGACGACGGCTCCCTGGTCCTCATTGACGCCACTTCCGCTGCCGGCGGGCTGGACGTGGACCTGGCCCAGTCCGATGTGTATTACTTCGCCCCGCAGAAGAACTTCGCGTCCGACGGCGGGCTGTGGCTTGGCATGTTCTCCCCCGCCGCGCTGGAGCGTGCGGCGCGGATCAACGCCGGCGACCGTTGGATCCCCGACTTCCTGAACCTGCAGACGGCCATTGATAACTCGCGGCTGAACCAGACCTACAACACGCCGTCGTTGTCCACTCTGGTGACCCTGAACTCGCAGGTCCAGTGGCTCAACACCAACGGCGGGCTGGCCTTCGCCGCCGGCCGCACTGCCGAATCCGCCGGCCGCATATACTCCTGGGCGGAGAAATCCGCGGTGGCCACGCCGTTCGTCGCCCGGCCCGAGGACCGCTCAAACGTTATTGCCACCATCGATTTCGATGACAGCATTGACGCGTCCGCGATCGCTGCGACCCTGCGTGCCAACGGCGTGGTGGATGTGGAGCCCTACCGCAAGCTGGGCCGCAACCAGCTGCGGATTGCCACCTTTGTTGCCATCGAACCCGATGATGTCAGCGCCCTGCTGAACTGCATCGACTACGTGATCGAGCATTCCTGACCCTTCAGGCCAGCAGCATCAGGCGCAGGACCCGGACACTAGGCGTTGTCCGGGTCCTGCGCCTTTTCCGGGATGTCGGTGGTCATGCTCAGGCGGCGCGGCAGGCTGCGGTCATAGTGGAACCGCATTCCGTAGGTCCGCCACGCCCAGACAAAGCCCAGTGTGGCCGCCACAATGCCGGCAGCGGCCGCTACCCCAAGGCTCCAGCGCGGACCGAAGGCGTTGGAGACCCAGCCGACCACCGGGGCGCCCAGCGGCGTTCCGCCCATGAAGATCGCGAAATACAGCGCCATCACCCGCCCGCGCATTCCCGGTGCGGTGGTGGTCTGCACATAGGCGTTGGCGCTGGTCATCAGCGTGAGGGCAAACAGCCCCACCGGGATCAGCGAGAGTGCGAACAGGATCAGGTTGGGTGCGGCGGCGGAAAGGATGCAGGCGAACCCGAAGGCACCCGCGGCGCCGAAAACAAACCGCAGCCGTGGCCGGTCCCGGCGGGCGGAGAGTAAGGCACCGGATACCGAGCCGATCGCCATCACTGAGTTGAGCACCCCGAAGACCCCTGCATCGCGGCCAAATTCCGTGCGCGCCATTGCCGCTATATATATGGCAAAGTTCATGCCGAACGTGCCGACAATGAAAATGGCGAGCATCACCATCATCAGGTCCGGCCGGTGGCGCACATAGGCCAGCCCCGCCCGGATGCGCCCCTTGCCGGCGGCCGCCTTCGGCATGGCCCGCAGTTCCCCGGCACGCATCTTCAGCAGGGCCACCACCATGGCGCCGAAGGTCAGGGCATTGAGGATAAAGACCAGCCCCGGGCCGACGGCCACGGTCAGCAGGCCCGCGACGGCGGGGCCGATCATCCGTGCCCCGTTAAAGGAGGCGCTGTTCAGGGCCACGGCGTTCGGGAGATCCCGTTCCGAAACCACTTCGGACACAAAAGCCTGCCGTGCCGGACCGTCAATGGCGGAAACAATCCCCAATGCCATGGCAAACGCGTAGACATGCCACAGCTCGGCATGGCCGGAGAGAACCAGCAGGCCCAGGGCGAGGCCGAGACCGCCCATACTGATCTGGGTCAGCAGCAGGACCTTGCGGCGGTTGTAGGTATCCGCAATCAGTCCGGACCAGGGGGCGAGCAGCAGCTGGGGCCCCAACTGCAGGGCCATGACAATGCCCATCGCTGCCGCATTCTGGTCAGTGAGGATGTCATAGACCAGCCAGTCCTGTGCGGTCCGCTGCATCCAGGTGCCGATGTTTGAGACCAGGGCACCGAAAAACCAGATCCGGTAGTTAAAGATGCGTAGGGAACGGAACATCAGTTCAGCGCCCCCTGCGGGATTGATGAACCTGTTGCCGCAACCGTCACGGGTTAGTCGTCCTCCCCGGCACCCGTCGCGTCAGTGGAGGACTGCTGCCCGTCCTGCCGGGGCTCAGCCTGTTCCAGCGCGTCGCGGGCCTCCTGTTCGGCCTGCTCCTTCGCCTGCTGTTCCTGCTCGGCGGCGATATCCTCGGGCCGCAGCCGGTCGGACCACGGCACCCATTCAGGCGCCAACAGGGAATCCTCGGACGGCAGCAGACCCACCTCGCTGACCGTCACCTTTTTACTTCTGGGCATCCGCGCAACCGTGGAGTACCACTGCCATCCGCGGTAACCGGGACGCAGGGCCGCGAACCGGTGGGTTACCAGGCGCTCGGCATCCGCAACGGCGCCCACGTACTCGCCCACTTCTTCTTCAGCTGCGACCTCCAGCAGGCCGGCACGTGCTTCAGCCACTGCTGCGGCCAGGACGGCGTCGGGTTTACCGGGACGGCGCGGAGCCCGCCGCCGGGCCGCGGGAGCTGCCTGGTCGGATCCGGGTTCCGGAGACGTATCGGGAGAGGGGGTTACCGGTGTCATAGTCACTTCAGTACGCGAACCTTATACATCCAGGTCGTCAGCGACGGCGCGCAGGACTGCGGCCACCTTGGCGGCATGTTTCTTTTCCGGGTAGCGCCCGCGGCGCAGGCCGTTGGAGATTCCGTCAAGGAGTTTGATCAGGTCTTCGGTAATCACAGCCATGTCTTCGGCGTCCTTGCGGGTGGCCTTGGCAACCGACGGCGGTGCCTCCAAGATGCGTGCGGAAAGGGCCTGCGGGCCGCGCCGGCCGTCGGCTACGCCGAACTCCATGCGGGTGCCGGGCTTAACCTCGCTGACTCCTGCTGGCAGGGCCGAGGCATGAAGGAATACTTCCTGCCCCTCATCCGTGGCCAGAAAACCAAAACCCTTACCAGTGTCGAACCACTTGACCTTGCCGATAGGCACTTCGGTTACCTCGTTCTTAGTTTTCAGCAAGGCAGGGTTGCCTGCCTTTTCGTGTGACCCGCAGTCCGGCACGGAAGCGGCGCTCCGTACCCCAGAGATACTACGGGGAAGTCTGTTCCCTTTAGAATATCCCGACAAGGGAATCCGCCTCCAAGCCTTCCCCTTTGTCGGCTGGTTTTCCGCTGTTAGCGTTAATCACCATGAGCACCACGCCACCGGACGCGGTCCGGGCCACTGCGGCAGCGCAATCTCCGCAGTCCGAAGATGTGAAGTTCCATGATCCGCAGCCACAGAAAGGGTCCGGCATCTCCAACGGCACGTCTCCCCTACGCCGCATCGCTGCCGCCCTTGCGGGTGTGCTGGCACTGTTTGGCCTCGGCACTCTGGCAGCGGTTCTCTTCCTTTCCCTGCAGGGACGGACCGTTGAGCCCTGGCTGGTCGCAGCAACCTTTTATGCATTGCCCCTTGCCTTCGTGCTGATGGCGGGCCTGGTCATCGATTCAATCAGGCGCAGGCGCCGGGGCTGATCGGTCCGTTTCCCTCCCTCCTCAGGTAACGTGGTGCTGATGTCCGCGATTCGAGCTTTGGCCGATGATTTAGCCGCACGCAGCGACGACCAGCTGCGTGAATTGCTCACGGCCCGGCCCGATCTCGTACTTCCGCCGGTACCTGATTTCCAGGCCCTGGCGGCACGTGCGTCCACCCGGGTCAGCGTGCAGCGGATCCTGGAGAAACTCACCGCTCCGGAGCTGCAGGTCCTCGAAGCCGTGGACCTGACCACCAACGAGGATTCACACCTCAGCACCACTGCGTCCTGGCTCAAGGGCGCGATCGCCGGATCCACGATCAAATCCCTGGACGTCATTCTGGGACACCTGCATTCCCTTGCGTTGCTGCGCCGGGCGAAACCGCATCCGGGAGCCCCCAAAGCAGATGCCACGCGCCGCTTCTACCTGCCGGTCTCCGTTCTTGGCGAGGCGCTGGGCGCCTATCCGGCGGGCCTGGGCCGCCCCTACTCCACGCTTGCCGCCCAGCATCCCGAGTTCGGGCAGCGTCTCGTAGGCATAGTCGAGGGGCTGCGCAGCGCCGGGCTGCCTGTAGAGAAAGCCGACACCCCGGCTACCGCTGCCCACGCGCTGCATCATCTGGTGTCCGACCCGGTTGCCTGGGCATCGCTGATGAGCGGGGCACCTCCCCAGACTGCCGAACTGCTCCGCAGGTTTAAATATTCACCGGTGGGCACCATTCCCAAAAAAGCCGCCCTGGGACGTGCCGTGCTGGAAAACCCTTCGCCCACAGCGGTGGAATGGCTGGTGGCCCGCGGCCTCCTCGTCCCCCTTGATGCCCTGCATGTGGAACTGCCGCGCCCGGTGGGACAGGCGTCCCGCGGCCACGTCATCGTGGCCGACTTCCAACTGGAAGCACCCCGCCCCAACCCGCGCCCCGTAGCGCGCAACCTGCGCGACAATGCTGCGTTCGGAGCCGTGGCTGAAACCCTCCGCCTGGTGACGGAGTTGGTGGGCCTGGCTGCGGAAAACCCGGTAGGGACACTGCGCTCTGGCGGTGTGGGCGTGCGTGAAGTGCGGCGGCTGTCCGAATCCCTGCGCCTCGACGGCGCGGCCACCTCCTGGCTGCTGGAACTGGCCGCCCTGGCCGGGCTGCTGACCCTGGACGCCGCAACGTCCCGCTGGGGCGCCTCGGAAGGAGACTGGCTGCAGGCCAGCCGTGAGGAGCAGTGGCGGCGGCTGGTGGAAGCCTGGCTGGACGCCGACAGGGCTCCCTCACTGGTCGGTGCACCGCTGCCGGCCGGCGGAGCAGTCAACGCGCTGGCCGCCGAAGTCTCCCGCCCCGACGCTCCGGTGGTCCGGCGCCGGGCCCTGGAAATGCTGGCACTGCTCTCGGAAGTCGAAAGCTCCGGGGACTCCGTGAACGCCTTTGACACTGAGGACCTCATAAGTGCCCTCACCTGGCACCAGCCCCGCCTGCAGCGGCGTTTTGCCCGCCTGGTGCCGGGCATTCTGCGGGAAGCGGCACAACTGGGACTTCTCGGTTCCGGCGCCCTGACCGTCCTGGGCGCCGCCGTGTCCGAGGGCGACTACGTGCGGGCCGCCTCCGTGCTGCGCGATGCTTTGCCGGCGCCGCTGAACTCCTTTTTGCTGCAGGCGGACCTGACCGCCATCGCGCCCGGCTACCTGGAGCCCGACGTCGCGCGTGAACTGGCGCTGATTTCCACCGCCGAAGGCCAGGGCCCGGCCACCATTTACCGTTTCTCGGCCGAATCCATCCGCCGTGCCCTGGATGAAGGACTCGACGCCGAAGGCATCCTCAGGTTCCTGCGCCAGCATTCCGCCACCGAAGTCCCCCAGCCGCTGAGCTACCTGGTGGAGGACACCGCCGCCCGGTACGGCCGGCTCCGGGTCGGCACCGCCGGGTCCTATCTGCGCAGCGACGACGAGGAAGGGCTGAGCGCGCTGCTCGCGGACCCGCGCACCGCGTCGCTGGGCCTGGTCCGGCTTGCGCCCACCGTCGTGGCAGCTGGCGTGTCCGCCAAGGAACTCACGTTTTCCCTGCGGGAACTGGGGTATCCGCCTGCACTGGAGGGACCGGCCCGCAAACCGGTCGGCTCCCACCGGATGGTTCCCGTAGCTGCGCCGTCGTCTTCCAGGACCCGACTGAACCAGTGGGAGCTGACAGATGAGGATCTGGACAGGCAGCTCGCTGCCCTCCGCGGCGTTGGGCCAGTGCTGCATACCAGCGGTGAAACCGAGTCCTTGGTCAGCCTGGAAACCCTGCGCAAGGCTATCCGGACAAAAAGCTCTGTACGGATGGGCGTGGTGGACAGCCAGGGGAATCAGCGCCAGGAGATCTTTGTTCCCCTTTCAGTGAATGAGGGCAGGGTGCGGGTCTACGACCCGCGGCATGACGTGGAACGTACAGTGTCAGTACATCGGATTATGGACGTGGAAATAGTGGAGGGTAGCCCGGCACATGGTTGACGGACCGTTGATTGTCCAAAGCGATAAGACGATTCTTCTGGAAGTCGATCACCCGCAGGCTACCGAGGCCCGGCATGCCATTGCGGCTTTTGCCGAGCTGGAGCGTGCCCCCGAGCACATCCACAGCTACCGGCTCACCCCGCTGGGTCTGTGGAACGCCCGCGCTGCCGGCCTCGACGCCGAGCAGGTGCTGAACACACTGCTGACCTACTCCCGCTTCCCGGTGCCGCATGCGCTGCTGATCGACATTGAAGACACCATGTCCCGGTACGGGCGGCTGCGGCTGGAAAAGGACCCCCAGCACGGGCTGGTGCTGCGGACCAATGACTACCCGGTGCTGGAAGAAGTTATGCACGCCAAGAAGATCCAGCCGCTGCTGGGTCCGCGGATCGACGGCGAAACCGTGGTGGTCCAGTCCGCCATGCGCGGACAGCTGAAGCAGCTGCTCCTGAAGCTTGGCTGGCCGGCTGAGGACCTGGC
Organism: Arthrobacter zhangbolii; assembly: GCF_022869865.1. Lineage (NCBI taxonomy): Bacteria > Bacillati > Actinomycetota > Actinomycetes > Micrococcales > Micrococcaceae > Arthrobacter > Arthrobacter zhangbolii. The sequence goes on along the minus strand of NZ_CP094984.1, from coordinate 607,531 downwards.
CGGTTATGTCGACGGGACTCCGCACCCCATTCTGCTCAACGAGGACGGCTGGGCGCTGCGGCCCTACCAGAAGCTGGCCACGGAGAACTTCTGGGCCGGAGGCTCCGGCGTGGTGGTCCTGCCGTGCGGGGCCGGCAAGACCCTGGTGGGCGCGGCAGCCATGGCCACCAGCTCCACCACCACCCTGATCCTGGTCACCAACACCGTCTCCGCCAGGCAGTGGAAGGATGAGCTGCTCAAGCGCACCTCGCTGACCGAAGACGAGATCGGTGAATACTCCGGCGCGGTGAAGGAGGTCCGGCCGGTCACCATCGCCACCTACCAGGTCCTCACGCTCAAGCGCGGCGGCCTGTATCCGCACCTGGAACTTCTGGATGCCAATGACTGGGGACTGATTATTTATGACGAGGTCCACCTGCTGCCGGCACCGATCTTCCGGATGACCGCGGATCTGCAGGCCCGGCGCCGGCTGGGCCTGACCGCTACCCTGGTCCGGGAAGACGGACGTGAGGGCGAGGTCTTCTCCCTGATCGGCCCCAAGCGCTATGACGCGCCGTGGAAGGACATCGAGGCGCAGGGCTACATTGCTCCGGCCGAATGCATCGAGGTTCGGGTGGACCTGCCCCGGGATGAGCGGGTGGCCTACGCCATGGCCGAGGACGGCGACAAGTACCGGTTGTGCTCCACCTCGGAAACCAAGACCGGCGTCGTCGAACAGCTGGTCCGCCGGCACACGGGTGAGCAGACCCTGGTGATCGGACAGTACCTGGACCAGCTGGACGAGTTGGCGGAGCGCCTGGACGCTCCCGTTATCAAGGGCGACACCCCGGTGAAGGAACGCCAGCGGCTCTTCAACGAATTCCGTGAGGGAACGCTGAACACCCTGGTGGTGTCCAAGGTCGCCAACTTCAGCATCGACCTGCCCGAAGCCTCCGTGGCCATCCAGGTCTCCGGCTCCTTCGGGTCCCGGCAGGAGGAGGCCCAGCGGCTGGGCCGGCTGCTGCGACCCAAAGCCGATGGCAAGGCGGCACACTTCTACACCGTGGTGGCCCGGGACACCCTGGACCAGGACTTCGCCGCCAAGCGGCAGCGGTTCCTGGCCGAGCAGGGCTACGCCTATTCCATCCTGGACGCCTCCGATATCGAAAAACCGGTGTAGCGGGGACCTTTAGGATTCCCCGGCGCCATTCAGGAACTATCCGGCCCGCCTACAGACAACGTCCAGCTAAATGTAAGAAACTGGCGGGGTGAACAAATCGTCTACCCCTGAAGCACGCCTACTTGTTGTTGATGACGAGCCGAACATCCGCGAGCTGCTCTCCACCTCGCTGCGGTTCGCCGGTTTCGACGTCGTCGCTGCCGCCAACGGCCGTGAGGCCCTGGCCGCCGTTGACTCCCACAACCCGGATCTGGCCGTCCTGGACGTGATGCTTCCGGACATGGACGGCTTTACGCTGACCCGGCGCCTGCGCGCGGCCGGACAGCACTTCCCCGTGGTCTTTTTGACTGCCCGCGACGACACCGAGGACAAGGTCACCGGGCTGACCGTGGGCGGTGACGACTACGTCACCAAGCCCTTCAGCCTCGACGAGGTAGTCGCCCGCATCCGGGCGGTGCTGCGTCGCACCCAGCCCCTGGAAGACGACGACGCAGTCATCCGGGTGGATGATCTGGAACTCGACGACGACGCCCACGAGGTCCGGCGCGGGGGCGTCACCATCGACCTCTCCCCCACCGAGTTCAAGCTGCTGCGCTACCTGATGCTCAACCCCAACCGGGTGCTGTCCAAGGCGCAGATCCTGGACCACGTGTGGGAATACGACTTCAACGGCGACGCCTCCATTGTGGAGTCCTACATTTCCTACCTGCGCCGGAAAATCGACAAGAGCCCGGATGCGCCCGCGCTGATCCAGACCAAGCGCGGCGTCGGCTACCTGCTTCGCTCTTCGGAGAAGCGCTAGGCCCTTGATACGCCGCTGGAAATCCGCGTCGCTGCGGTCGCAGCTTGTCGCCATCATGGCCGTGCTAATGGTGGTGACGGTAACCATCACCGGCCTCGCCACCATCTACGTGCTGCGCCAGATCCTGGTCGGCCGGCTGGACGCGGACATTGAGGAAAACGCACCGAACGTCTCGCGCTATCTGGTGGTCAACGAGGCCAGCACGGATGCCTCGCTGTTCCGCTATTACGGCCTGTACCTGAACGAGGACGGAACGCACGGTCCGGCCACCCACTCGGAATCCGCCACGGATGTGCCGCTGCTGGGCAATTACACCGCCGAGCAGGTGGCAGAGATGGATACGCGCGGCTTTGATGTCCGCGGCACGGCTCCGCTGTCCAAGGGCTGGCGCGTGCGGATCTACGATTTTGCGAATCTGCCCGGCTCCGTGGCCGTGGCCGTTCCGCTGGACTCCGTGGCCGCCACGGTTGATGAGGCGGCTTCCCTGGTCTTTTCCGTAGGGCTGCTGGGTACCCTCGGTGCCACCGGAATTGCCTATTGGGCGGTGACCCGGCAGTTCCGGCCGTTGAGCCAGGTGGAGAAAACGGCCGCTGCCATTGCCGCCGGAGACCTGAGCCGCCGTGTGGAGGTCGGCAACCCCGCCACCGAAATCGGCCGGTTGTCCCGCTCGCTGAACGCCATGCTGGCACACATCGAAACGGCCTTCGCCGCACGCACGCAGTCCGAACGCAAAATGCGCCGTTTTATCCAGGACGCCTCGCATGAGCTGCGCACCCCGCTGGTGACGATCCGGGGCTTCTCGGAGCTGTACCGGCACGGTGCCCTGCAGAAACCCGAAGAGGTAGCGGCCGCCATGGGGCGGATTGAAAGCGAAGCCAAGCGGATGGGCCAGCTGGTGGAGGACCTGCTTACCCTGGCCCGCGTGGATGAACAGCGTCCGCTGGAGTATGCGCCGGTGGACCTGATGATCCTGGGCAACGACGCCGCCATGGACGCACGTGCCAGCGCCCCGGACCGCGACATCAGGGTGGTGGGCCTGGACGGCAACGGACCGCAGAGCGCGCCCACCATGGGCGATGAAGCCCGCCTGCGGCAAGTGGTGGCAAACCTGATGACCAACGCGCTGCGGTACACCCCCGAGGGCTCCCCCATCGAGGTGGCCGTGGGCGTGGCCCCGGTGATCCATGACCGCATGGACGCGGTGCTGGAGGTACGCGACCACGGTCCCGGCATTTCCGAGGACGACGCCGCCAGGGTCTTTGAGCGCTTCTACCGGGCGGATTCCTCCCGCTACCGGGAAACCGGAGGCACGGGCCTGGGACTGGCCATTGTGGCCGCACTGGTGGCCCAGCATGACGGAACCGTCCGGCTCGTGGAAACCGAGGGCGGCGGAGCCACCCTCTCCATCCGGCTCCCGTACCGGGCACCGGAGCAGTTGCCCGAGCACGAGCATCCCACGGATAACGGGGACAACCCGGAATCCTGACTCCGGACCCGGATCACCTTGTGGCCCACCCGGCCTCCACAGCCCTGCAGGCGGCCTGCGGGCAGGCGGCGCGCCCACAACGCAGCCCACTGCCGTCCAGCGGCTCAGCAGCGAGTATTAGCCTTCCCGGTACCGATAGTGAGTTCCTACCAGGAGGAAAAGACATGCCTTTATTCGCTGTGGACAGTGAGGCGCTCTCCGCCAAAAGCGCCGAAGTGCAGGGAACCATCGAACGCCTGCGGGCGGACGTGAACGGAATGCAGACCGGGCTCGCGTCGCTGAGCGAGATCTGGCGGGGCTCGGCGTCGGCCAACTTCCAGTCGCTGGTCACCGACTGGCGCGCCACGCAGGCACGGGTGGAGGAGTCGTTGGACAGCATCAACCAGGCCCTGGCTTTCGCGTCCGCCCAGTACGCCGAAACCGAAGCGGCAAACACTTCGCTGTTCATGCATTAGCCTGCGGAATACCGCCCCGGAGGGCCGTCCGGTCCGGGGTAACGCAACAGGCGCGGCACCCTGTCCGGGTACCGCGCCTGTTTACGCGTCAGCTGGGAGCAACCGGGGGCTTAGAAGCCGCCCATGCCGCCCATGCCGGCCATTTCGTCGCCGCCGCCCATGGCGGGAGCGGCCTTCTCCGGCTTGTCCGCAACCACAGCTTCGGTGGTCAGGAACAGGCCGGCGATGGAGGCCGCGTTCTGCAGGGCAGAGCGGGTCACCTTTACCGGATCGTTGACGCCGGCTGCCAGCAGGTCTTCGTACTCGCCGGTGGCTGCGTTCAGGCCGAAGCCTTCGGGCAGGCCGCGGACCTTGTCCACCACAACGCCCGGCTCCATGCCGGCGTTGAAGGCGATCTGCTTCAGCGGAGCGTCGATGGCAACGCGGACAATGTTGGCGCCCGTTGCTTCGTCACCCTCAAGGTTCAGGTTGGCGAAGGCCTTCAGGCCGGCCTGGATGAGTGCAACGCCGCCACCGGCGACGATGCCTTCTTCAACGGCAGCCTTGGCGTTGCGGACGGCGTCCTCAATGCGGTGCTTGCGTTCCTTCAGCTCAACCTCGGTTGCGGCACCGGCCTTAATGACTGCAACGCCGCCGGCCAGCTTGGCCAGGCGTTCCTGCAGCTTCTCGCGGTCGTAGTCGGAATCGGAGTTCTCGATCTCGGCGCGGATCTGGTTCACGCGGCCGGCGATCTCTTCGGCGTCGCCTGCACCTTCAACGATGGTGGTTTCGTCCTTGGTGACAACAACCTTGCGGGCCTTGCCGAGCAGGTCGAGCGTGGCGTTTTCAAGCTTCAGGCCAACTTCTTCGGCAATGACCTGGCCACCGGTGAGGATGGCGATGTCAGCCAGCTGGGCCTTGCGGCGGTCGCCGAAGCCCGGTGCCTTGACGGCTACGGACTTGAAGGTGCCGCGGATCTTGTTGACCACGAGGGTGGCAAGGGCTTCGCCCTCAACGTCTTCGGCGATGATCAGCAGCGGCTTGCCGGACTGCATGACCTTCTCGAGGACGGCAACCAGATCCTTGACGTTGGAGATCTTGGAGTTGACGATCAGGATGTACGGATCCTCGAGGACCGCTTCCTGGCGCTCTGCGTCGGTGACGAAGTAACCGGAGATGTAGCCCTTGTCGAAGCGCATGCCTTCGGTGAGTTCCAGCTCCAGGCCGAAGGTGTTGGACTCCTCGACCGTGATGACGCCTTCCTTGCCCACCTTGTCCAGTGCCTCGGCGATCAGGTCGCCGATCTGCTGGTCACCGGCGGAGATGGAAGCGGTAGCAGCAATCTGCTCCTTGGTCTCGATTTCCTTGGCGGAAGCGAGCAGCTCTTCGGTGACGGCCGCAACGGCCTTCTCGATGCCGCGCTTCAGGCTCAGCGGGTCGGCGCCGGCGGCAACGTTGCGCAGGCCTTCCCGAACCAGTGCCTGGGCCAGGACGGTTGCCGTGGTGGTGCCGTCACCGGCAACATCGTCAGTCTTTTTGGCAACTTCCTTGACCAGCTCTGCGCCGATCTTCTCGTAGGGATCGTCCAGCTCGATCTCCTTGGCGATGGAAACACCATCGTTGGTGATCGTGGGGGCACCCCACTTCTTTTCCAGAACCACGTTGCGGCCACGCGGGCCGAGGGTCACCTTGACGGCATCGGCGAGGGTGTTCAGCCCGCGCTCGAGGCCGCGGCGTGCCTCTTCTTCAAATGCAATGATCTTGGCCATAACGGCTATCGTCCTTCCGGAACAGTCATGCTTGGAGCAAAATGTTGCATTCCTGCCGAGGTGCCCGCGACGGACGGCCAGGCTCGCGCGATCTCTTTACGCGCTCCCCTGACCTCACCCCAGTGGGTTGCTGGTTCACTCAACGCCGTCGGACTTTTAGCAGTCATCCGGCAAGAGTGCTAAGTCAATAATTAGCACTCCCGCACACTGAGTGCAAGCCATCACGCCGCCCTGCCGCGCGCCTCACAGTGATCCCCTGTACAGGCTGCCGGAGAAGCAAAAGCAGCGGCGGAGCTGATGCTCCACCGCTGCTTTTATTCCCCTGTACGGGACGGGGCAAGGCCCGCGCCGGGCCGCTATACGGCCCGGACCTCTTCAGCCTGGGGACCCTTCTGCCCCTGGCCTATTTCAAACTCGACCCGCTGGCCCTCTTCCAAGGTCCGGTAACCCGAGGCCTGGATCGAGGACCAGTGAACAAATACATCCGTTTCCGCTTCGTCGAGGGTAATGAAGCCGTACCCCTTCTCCCCGTTGAACCACTTGACGATCCCCTGCGCCATGCTCTTTCTCCAACCGTGATTTTTCAGTGCCGCCCTCCGGCGGCTGGCATTACTCTAACCATGGTGTTCTGCATCACATGCGGGCAGGAGGATAACGTTTTGGTGTTTTTCTCCGTGCGGCTACTGGAATCCGGGTCCAAGGACCACCGTAACTACGGCAAATCCGGGTGTTTCCATAACCGTGGGGATGCCGAGCTGCGCAGCAACCTCGCGGGCGTTGGCTGCCTGGTCCGGTGAGCTGTAATAGACACCCGAGGCCTGCTGGGGCACTCCGGTCCAGTTACCCACCGTCCCCACCGGCCACCCGGCGCCGGAGATCCGGCCGGAAACGGAGGCACCAAGACCGCTGATTCCACTGGCGTTAAGCACTGTCACGGGCTGCGTCCGGTCCACCGCCGGTTCGGGCTCGGCTGAGGGCGTGGGCTCGGGCGTGGCCGCGGGACTCGGCGCCGCGGTTTCCTCGGCTTCTTCTGTCTCGCCGGCGGTGTCCTCAGGTGTGGGCGTGGGGGAAGCCGCGGGCTCGGCGGGTGCCGACGCCGTCGAAGAGGCTTCAGGATCTGCGCCACCCAGGTCAATGCCCAGGCGCGGCACCACAAAGTAGGCGGCCAGGCCGATGACCAGTGCGAGTACGCCCACGGTGATCAGCAGGCCCAGGCCGCGTGAACGCGACGGAATGAGGCGTTCACGGTGCACGCCCTGCCGCGCCGAGGTTTCGGGGACCTTGTCGAACTCGTCCCTGGGGTATTGGCTCATAGTGGAGAATCAATCCTTGTTCTGGTGGCGCCGCATCCTGGGCCGCCAAATGGTGGTTGGTGGACCGGAGCTAGATGCCGGAGCCCATACGGCGGGCGGTACGGGCGTTCTGGCGGGTCGTACGTAGTCTACGCAGTCGCTTGACCAGCATCGGGTCATGGGCCAGGGCCTCTTCGGTATCGATGAGGGCGTTCAGCACCTGGTAGTACGCGGTGGCCGACATCCCGAACAGGTCGCGGATGGCCTGTTCCTTGGCGCCGGCGTATTTCCACCATGCCCGCTCCAGTGCGAGCATCTGCTGTTCCCTGACGCCGAGCGGACTGTCCGGATCCACCGATTCATCGAGGGAAAACCGCCCGGTTTCCGATGATGCTTCCGCTGCCTCAGCCACACGTGCTCCCATGAAAGATCCTTGTCCTGCCTACTCAGACATGCTAATTGGGAATAACAGGCTTGTCATTTAGTGCACTGCCGCGGACAAGGACGCTGTGCAGGCAACAGCGCTATGGTCAGACTATGACTCGACGCTTTCCCGGTTTTGTCTGGCTGCTGTTCCTCGCCTGCACGGTGGTGCCGTTCACGGTTTCCTGCAGTGCCCTGCCCGCGGATCCGGAGGGAACACTGGAGCGTGTTTCCGGCGGCACCCTGCGCGTGGGTGTGTCCAACGCCCCACCCTTCACGGAGGTGGACGGGGACGGGGAACCCGCCGGAAGCGAAACGGACCTGGTTCGTGACTTCGCCGCATCCGTAGACGCGGACGTGGAATTCTTCGAGTCCGGCGAGGAACACCTGATGCAGCGGCTCGCGGAAGGCGATCTTGACCTGGTCATTGGCGGCCTGAGCGATTCCAGCCCGTGGACCGACAAGGCGGCCCTCACCCGGCCCTATGCCGAAGTGACGGATGGTTACGGCAAGCAGCGCAAGCTCGTGATGGCGGCACCGCTGGGGGAAAACGCCTTCCTGGTCCGGCTGGAGGAATTCCTGGCAGAACACGGGGAGCAGCAGTGAGCACCTGGATTGGACGTACCGAACTCAACGCGGAACAGGAGAAGATCCTTCGCCGCGCCGTCCACCTCGAATGGCTCACCATTGCCATCCTTGCCGTGACGGTGACCCTGGTTTTTGCCGTTATGGGCAATTCGCAGGCGATGAAGGCCGCAGGTATCGAGGACGCACTCTCCTTCATCCCGCCGCTCGCCTTCCTGATGGGAGTGCGGATCGCCGGAAAACGCCCCAACGCGCGCTACCCGTACGGCTACCACCGCTCCATCGGCGTGGCCCATCTGGTGGCCGCCGTCGCCCTGGTCTCGATGGGCGCGTTCCTTATCTTCGACTCCGGCAGCGGCCTGCTGAAGGGGGAACACCCTCCCATCGGGACCATTGAGCTGCTCGGACAATCCGTGTGGCTTGGCTGGCTGATGATTGCAGTCATGGCGATCACCGGGGCGCCTCCCGTTTTCCTGGGCCGGGCCAAGATGAAGCTGGCCCGCGAGCTGCACAACAAGGTGCTGTATGCGGACGCCGACATGAACAAGGCGGATTGGATGACCTCGGCGGGCACCATTGTGGGCGTCGCAGGGATCGGGCTGGGATTCTGGTGGGCCGACGCCGCGGCCGCCCTGTTCATTGCGGCCAGCATCCTTCGCGACGGGCTGCGGAACATGCGCGGCGCGGTCACCGACCTGATGGACACCACCGCAACCACCTTTGACGACGACGGCCCGCATCCCCTGGGCGGAAAGGTCCGGGAGTACCTGCGCAGCCTGGACTGGGTGGGCGACGCTGGTGTCCGTGTGCGCGACGAGGGCCAGGTATTCCACGTGGAGGCATTCGTTGTGCCCCGCCGGGAGAAGGATCTGACGCTCGGACGCATCAACGCCGCCCGGGCCGGCTGCATGGACCTGGATTGGAAACTGCGGGACACAGTCATCATCCCGGTGGATTCGCTGCCTGATGAAACAGGCGGCAGCGGCAGCTTCCACCAGGCGGAGAAGGACGGGTAGGTCTACGCCGGAGTCGTGGCGGGCTGCAGGCGCCGCAGGCACGGCAATGACAGGATGGACCAGTGACCACTAACGAGCCCGCAATCAACGAGCCCCCGCTGTTCTCCTACGCGGCTCCGGCTGCGCCCGACGCTCCGATTCCCTTCGCCGCTCCGGCAGGTCTCTCCGGCCTGATGGCAGCTGACTGGGCGGAGTCGCTAAGCCCGCTCACGGAAAGATTCCATGAACTTGCCGCCGGCCTGGAATCCGACCGCGCCCTGGGCCATGAGATACTTCCGGCGCCGGAGAACGTCCTGCGGGCGTTCCAGCGCCCGATGTCCTCGGTCAAGGTCCTGATCCTGGGCCAGGACCCGTATCCCACGCCCGGACACGCCGTCGGACTCTCCTTCTCCGTGGGTGCAGGCGTTCGACCATTGCCCCGGAGCCTGAAGAACATTTTCACCGAATTGCAGACGGACCTCGGCATCTCCCCTTCCCCGTCCGGTGACCTCAGCGCCTGGGCGGACCAGGGCGTCCTGCTGCTGAACCGGGTGCTGACCGTCAGGTCCGGCGCTGCCGGGTCCCACCGCCGCCGCGGCTGGGAGGAAATCACTGAACTGGCAGTGCGTTCGCTGGCTGCCCGCCGCGGACCTGACGGCACACGGTTGCCGCTGGTTGCCGTGCTGTGGGGGCGTGATGCCCAAAGCATCAAACCCTTCCTCGACGGGGCACCTACGGTTGAATCCGCCCATCCCAGCCCCTTGTCAGCGAGCCGCGGATTCTTCGGTTCCCGGCCGTTCAGCCGGGTCAATGAGCTGCTTGCCCGGCAGGGGGCGGGGCCGGTGGACTGGCAGCTGGGCGCGGTACGGTAGTTTGCAGGCCCTTCCCTAGGAGAAACACTCATGCCCGATGCAATGTCCGCCCCGCAGGAGCAGGGACGCCCCCGGGAGGCAACGTCCCGGCCGCAGCGTCCCCTGCTGACCCTTGAGGTTCTTCGGCGCGAACAGATCAGCGAACACATGGTCAGGATCACCGCAGGCGGGCCGGGCTTCGACCGGTTCCTGCCCAACAGCTGCGCCGACGCCTACTGCAAGATCTGGTTTGGTCCTGACGGACGTCCGCTGGACGGCACGGAGGATCTGGAGACCATCCGGGCCCGGAGCGAACGTGAGCACTGGCCCGTTTCGCGCACCTACACCATCCGGCGGGTGGACCTGGACGCCCGGGAAATCAGCATTGACTTTGTGGTGCACGGTGACGAAGGGCTCGCCGGCCCCTGGGCCGCTGCGGCACAGCCCGGAGAGCCCCTGACGTTCTCCGGTCCCGGCGGAGCTTTCAACCCGGACCCCGAGGCGGACTGGTACCTGCTCGCCGCCGACGAATCCGCGCTTCCGGCCGCGGCCACCGTTTTGGAGGCACTGCCCGCACACGCCGTCGGCCAGGCGCTCCTTGAGGTGGCGGGTCCCGCTGACCGCCAGCCGATCAGCGCGCCGGCCGGTGTCGAGCTGACTTGGCTGTACCGCAACGGTGCTCCCGCGGGCCGGAGCACCGTCCTCACGGATGCCGTGGCTGCGGTCCAGTGGCGCGAAGGTACCGTGCAGGTCTTTGCCCACGGTGAGCGGGAGGCCATGAAGTCCCTCCGGGATGTACTCTTTGGCCACCGGGGCCTGGAACGGTCCCAGGTATCCCTTTCCGGTTATTGGGCTGCCGGGCGGACCGAAGACGTCTTCCAGGCCGAAAAGCGCACGCCTGTGGGCAAGATCCTCTAGGCCACGCATAACAAAAGGGCCGGGTCCGCCGTGCAGTGCACAACGGACCCGGCCCTTTGCGGTTCACCGAAGCGTCCGCGGCGGCCATTACCGGCGCCGGTTGCGCCTGTCGTTGCCATTCAGGTTGCGGGTGAAGGGGCGGCCCAGGTTATCGCCCAGGACCACACCGCCGGAGATCGCCAGGATGACGGTCAGGGCGTCGAACAGCCCCACCGCCCCCGCGTACATGTCCTCGGCGTCAATGCTCAGCCCGTACATGGACCGGAAGATCGCCAGTCCGGGGAACAGGAAAAGCACCGCCGGGACGGCCACGATCAGCTGCGGCGCACCCATCCGCAGCGCCACGATCCGTGCCACCATGCCGATGAAGATAGCGGACACGGCGGGTGTAAGCCGGGGCCCCACTCCCCCGGCTTCGGCTAGCTGGTAGACCAGGAATCCGGCCAGGCCGATCAGGACCGTGGGCAGCACCAGCGCACGCGGGGACTGTTCCACAATGCAGATGGTGGCCAGGGCAACGGCCAGGAGCAGCAGCGTCACCGGGAAGGAATACTGGGACGAGGCCACATCCGTGACATCCAGCCGGGCCATCCCGAACAGGGCCCCCATGACCAGGGCCACGGCGATCCCGGCCACCAGCGCGCCGAAGGTAAGGAACGCGGACAGGAACCGGCCGGAGGCCGTCACCGGGAACCCGTTGATGGCATCCTGGACCGCGGAGACCAGCCGCCCGGTGGGCAGCATCAGCAGGATCCCGCCGGCCACCACAATGCCCGGGGAGATTGGCACTTCCATGGACCAGAAGATCATCGCCATCGCCGTGACGACAAAACCGCTGGCCGCCGTCGTAAAGAAATCCGGCACCCGCCAGCGGCCCAGCACCCGCTGGAGCAGGCTGACCATGACGGTGCCGGCGAAGCCCACCAGCGAGGCCAGCGGACCGCCGCCGATGAAGCCGACAATCGCGGCAGCGAAGATGCCTGCAGAGAAGGTCACCGCCCAGCGCGGGAAGGGCTTGGGCCGGTGCGTGATCTCGTTGAGCCGGTTCGCCGCTTCGGCACGGCTGAGCCCGCCGTCGATAATCTCCGTCACCAGCTGGTGCACCAGGCCCAGACCGGCATAGTTGTTGGTCCAGGAGCGCACCACCCGCATGACGGTGATGGGGGTCTGGTCCTTCGGTGAATAGTTCAGCAGCACCGACTGGTTGGTGATGTCCACTTCGATGCTCTCGAGCCCGAATGCGGCGGTCACGGCGATAATGGCGGTTTCAACTTCCAGGGCACCTGCACCGTAACGGAACATGGTTTCAGCCAGGCTGAGGGCAAGGTCCAACGTCTTGCGGGCGTTGGCGTCCGTGCCCGAGCGCACCAGCGGATTGGCGTACGGGCTGCCCGCCAGCCGCTCCACAATGGACATGGCCTGGGTCGGCGGGTTCTCCCCCTGGACGAGCCGGCGCAGCATCCGCCGCGCTGCCGCCGAGGAGCGGTCGGTGCGGACCGCCGTGGAGCCGGCCGGAGCTATCCCCGAAGGAACCGTCTTCCGTGTGCGGGCGGGCCGTTTTTCACGGGGATCCGCCGTCTTCCGTCCACGCTCCGGCTTCAGCGCTTTGGCGCCGGCAGGCCGGATGACCGAGGTGGTGGGGGGCGGCGGCTTGGGCCGGGTGCTGCGCAGCGCGGCGGTGGGCATCTCTCCGGTGGGCTGGCGGCCCGGCGGTGTCGACGGCGGGGCGGGCGCCTTCGCTGCAGCGCCCAGCGATTTTGCCGCTGCGCCCTGTCCCCGGGATTCCGCTCCCGGGCCCGGCCCTTTCCCGGCCCGGGCTCCCCGCCCGGCCGGGACGCTGACTACGGGTATCAGCCCCGCAACCGGGTCCGGGTTGGGTGCCGAATCCGGCTTCGGCCCGGGCCTGCCTCGGCCCGGACCGGATGTGTTCTCCAAAGACTCACCCTTTCGCATGGTGGCCCGGGGCTCCGCCCGGTTCCTGTGTTTTGTGCTCTGCTGGTTTTAGTAGAACGGCTGCTGGTGGCGGCGCCAGTAAATCTGCCGGGCCACCTTTTCGCCGATGGTGTTCCAGATCCGGTACCGGACCGGGTCCACCACAAAGTCATAGCAACCCACAAAGTCGGTGACCGTCTTTGAGAAGCTGGTCTTGAACAGGCCCAGTCCGTGGTGCGGATGGCTCTTGTCCTTGAGCCGGTCGCTCGGCGGGGTGCCGCAGAAGTCATAGGAGGTGATGCCGCACTCGTCCTTGAGTTCGTTGATGGCCGTCCACTGGACCAGGTGCGAATCTCCGTACTGGCTGCGCTTCGGCTTGGACCCGCCGTCCTTATAGGTGCCCTTGTTTCCGTAGGCGATCACAAACGCGCCCACCGTGGGCTCGCCGTCCTCGAACGCGAAGTAGAAGCGTCCCTGTCCGGCGGCCACGAAGTTGGACCAGAAGCGGTGGTAGTACTCATAGGAGCGCAGGCGTGCGGCGGAACGGTCCTCAATATGGGCCATCAGCCGGTACATGGTCCGCATATTCTCTTCCGTGGGTTCCACCCGGCGCACATCGGCGCCTTCGCGGATAGCCCGGCGGACGGCGTTGCGGCCGCGGGAGGAAAGGTTCTTGAGCAGCTGCTCGGAGTCCGGAGAGGTGTCCAGCAGTGCCGTTGAATCGTTGGGCTGCAGGTTGAAGGTCTTGATGAACCCGGCGCCGGTGAACAGTGCCCGCACCTCCTCGCTGTCCACAATGTCCGGCTCCACCTTGATCGCAAAGACCCGCAGCCGGTTCTCCCGGATAAAGCGGACGAGCGCGTTCACCACCAGCGGCACGTCTTCGGGTGCCGCGACGTCGGGACCCTTGATCAGGTACCACAGGCTGCCCAGGCCGCGGACTCTCTTCTCGATCGCGAGCGTGTAGGTCACGTAATCGGGTCCGGTGACGGCGAGGTAGACGGGATTCCAGCCGTGGTGGGACTTCACCTCGGCGAAGGAGGCCGACTGCAGGACGTTGCCGCCCCCGGGGTTCGCCAGCACGTGTTTATCCCAATTGTCGATCTCTTCGGCAGTGGCCAGGCGTGCACTAAAATCTCGCAAAATACCTCAACTAATGGTTTGTTCACTGCATCGTTTTCGGTGCACCCACCCCGCATGCACCGGCCGCCTGTGAAGCGGCTTTCGGACCGGCTCCCAGTCTATCCGTTGCATTGCCGGCGAACCGAAACCCCGGGACCGGACCTCAGGTCGGTGCAGGCAGGAACCAGCGCACCCGGGGCTCGGCATCGGTCAGGTCCCAGGCCTCCCGGATGAGCCGGCGGTCCTCCCCCGTAGTCCTGGTCTGCTCCTGGCGCAGGTATTCCCGCCAGGTCGGCACGTCATAGATCTCCCGGAACTGCTCCTCCTCGGTGATGGAGTGCACCAGCTCCCAGTCCGTGGCTCCGGTGCGCATCCGGGTGAGGCGTACCTCATGCATCGCCAAGAGGAAGGCGTCGCTGCGGTCCGCCGGCACATCGTAGGAAATCAGGACCGTCACCGGACCGGCGTCGGGCTTCGGCTCCTCGGGAACATCCAGATGAGGGTTTGGCGCCGAGGCAACACTGCGGTCCAGTCTCCCGGTTCCCGGCAGCAGCGGCAGCACCAGCACGCTGGCCCCGGACAGGGTGAGTACGACGGCGGCAAAGGCGAGGGTGGGTGCGTAGCCGGCGCCGGTTGCCCCGGATCCCCAGAACATGGCGCCGATGGCCTGCGCGCCGGCCGAGATCATGAGGTAGACGGACAGCCCGCGGGCACGCACCCACTCGGGCAGGGTCAGCTGCATGGCGGCGTTGAGCGTGGAGAAGGTAAAGATCCAGGCGATTCCGCCCGGTACCAGCAGCAGGGCAACCGCCCAGGCCGGCCAGTAACCGGCGGCGAAGGCACCCGCGGCGAAAACCACGGAACTGATCCCCAGAAGTGCGTTGGCGCTGAAAAGCGTCCGGGCCGACGGCAGCAGCAGCACCCCCAGGATGGCTCCGGCACCCAGTGCGCCGAGCAGCAGTCCGTAACCGGTGGAGCCGAGCCCCAGGTGTCCGTTGACGGCGATGGGCAGGAGCGCAAACAGGGAGCTGGCCGGGAACATAAAGAGCCCGTTGCGCAGCAGGATCCGCCGGATCCGCGGTGCCGCCCGGATATAGCGCATGCCTGCGGCGAGCGCCTCGCGCATGTGCTCCCGTTCGGCCGAATCCTGTGCCGGTGCGCGCCAGAAATAAATGGCTGTTGCCGTGCCGATGAAGGAGAGGGCGTTAAGCCCGAAAACGAACGCCGGGCCGATCAGGGCCATCAGCAGCCCCGCGATGGCCGGGCCAACCGCACGGGCGGTGTTCACGGCCACGCTGCCCAGCGCCGCGGCGGCCTGGACCTCTTTGCGCGGCACCAGCGCCGGGGTGATGGCCTGCCAGGCCGGTGCGCTCAGTGCCATTCCGCAGCCGATCAGGAAGGTGTAGAGCAGCAGTGAATCGGGGTTCAGCAATCCCAGGGCTGCCACCACGGTGAGGGTAGCCGCAGCACCTGCGGCAAAAATGTTTGCCCCGAGGATCAGCCGGCGCCGGTTGAACGCATCCGCCAGCACCCCGGCAACCAGGCCCAGCAACAGGGACGGGGCCAGGTTGGCTGTCTGGACCAGGGACACCAGCGCCGGGTTGTCGCTGTTCTCCACCAGGAACCACTGCGCTCCCACGGTCTGCATCCAGGTGCCGATATTGGAGCCCAACTGCGCTACCCACAGGATAAGGAACATCCGCCGCCGCAGCGGCGCCCATGGCGAGTCCATCCTGATCCCTTCGTGTACCGCCCGGTCAGGGGCTGGACGGGAAGCCTTTCCAGGCATGGGCAAACCGCTCCCGCGCCGCCGCGGCGTTCGCCTGTTCCAGTGCATGCAGCCGGCCGTAGGTGAAGCCGTTTTCTCCTGCGGCGGACGCCGACGCGCCCATCCGGCGCAGGTATTGCCGGGTCACGACGCTGTCCTGGTGCTCCCCAAGGATCTTTTGGATGTGTTCCGCGGCCTCCACCATGGCTTTGGCTTCCACCGGCTGCACAGCCTCCCAGACCTCGGCCGCGTAGCGCAGTTTTTTGGCGTCCTTGCGTGCTTCGTGCAGTGCCTCTGCGTGTTCCTCGCCGCCGAGTCGGCGTGCCATCCGCACCCTTCGGTGAAGCCGTTTGCGGTCGTGGCGGATCATGGCGGCAGCCGCCGTCCCGGCCGGCTCCTCTGCGGTTCCGTTCCAGGGTGGCCCGTCCACCAGCGCCTCCACGCCGTCCAGGAGGCGGAAATACCGTTCCGAGTCCAGCGCCTCAATGACAAGCCCGTAGGCCTGGCGGTAGTCATGCAGCAGTTCTTCATCCACCCGGGCGCTCACCGGACCCATCACCAGGTCCTCCGGCTCACCGGCAATCAGCTCCTTCAGCCGGTGCCGCATCACCTGGGCGTCCCGGGCCTCGCCGAGGACTCCCGCCAGCCAGCGGAGTTCACCGCGCAGCGAGCGCGCGGGTTCGGGCTGCATCGTGGAGCGGTAACTCGAGAGTGCCGAACGGAGCCGGCGGGTGGCAACCCGCATCTTGTGCACCCCGTCCGCGTCATTCCGGCGCACCCGCGGTTCGTGGTGCAGAAGTTCCCGGTACTGTCCGCGCAGGTACTGCACCAGCAGTGCGCCCACCGGCCCGTCGGCGGTGGGAGGTTCTGGTTCCCTGCCGGCAGGGGCTCCCCTTGCGGGTTCCGTGTCCGGTCCGGGTTCCCCGGGTGTGGTACCTGCTTGGGTGACCATGTGGGCAAGTATAGGACTGCAGCGGCCGCATCAGGGAGCCCCCGGGCGTCCCCGGGCCCTACCTTTGTCCAGGCGGCCCCGGGCCTATCCTGCCCGGGGTGTCACGGGTAGCATCACCGGTTAGTGGACCGCGGAGACAATCTGGGCGGAGGCTTGGCCGATGACTGCGATGACGTACGCCAGACTGGGCAGATCGGGAGCGATGGTCTCTGCCATTGGGCTGGGCTGCCTGAGCTTCGGGGACCCTGGCCGGGGCGCCCATAACTGGACTCTGCGCGAGGATGAGGCCACGTCCCTGCTGCGGCACGCCGTGGAGCTGGGCATCAATTTCTTCGATACGGCCAACGTTTACTCGGCCGGGCACAGCGAGGAGATCCTGGGTGCTGCCGTCGCCGAATACTGCCGCCGGGACGAGGTGGTGATTGCCACCAAGGTCCACGGCGAAATGGGCCCGGGGCCCAATGAGTGGGGCCTGTCCCGGAAACACATCATCTGGCAGGTGGAACAGAGTCTGCGGCGGCTGGGTACGGACTACATCGACCTGTACCAGGTACACCGCTGGGACGGGAACACCCCGCTGGAAGAGACGCTTCAGACCCTGGACCAGCTGGTCCGGGACGGCAAGGTGCGGTATCTGGGCGCCTCGTCGATGTATGCCTGGCAGTTCGCGAAGGCACTGTTCCTCCAGGAGCAGCACGGCTGGGCTCCCTTTGTCACCATGCAGGATCACTACAACCTCCTGTACCGGGAGGAGGAACGGGAAATGCTGCCGCTGTGTGCGGACCGCGGGATCGGTGCCCTGCCCTATTCCCCGCTTGCCCGCGGCCGGCTGGCCCGCCCGTGGGGCGCCCGGACGGCCCGGCAGGATTTCGATGAGCAGGGTTATGAGCTCTATCGCGGCAACGAGGAGACCGACCGCCGCATCGTGGACGCGGTCGGCAACGTGGCCGAGGGACTCGGCGCCACCCGTGCCCAGGTGGCCCTGGCCTGGGTCCTGGCCAACCCGGTGGTCACCGCCCCGCTGATCGGCGCCACCGCCGCCGCCCACCTGGACGAGAACATCAAGGCCCTCGAGATCCGGTTCACCGAGGAGGAATACGCGGTCCTTGAAGAGGCCTACCGGCCCCGGCCCGTGGTTGGCTTCTGACCGCTCAGCCCTTGACCGACCCGGCAATCAGCCCGGAGGTGATGTAGCGCTGCAGGAACAGGAACAGCGCCATCACCGGCAGCGCCGCCAGTACCGCACCGGCGGAGAACACTCCCCAGGTCCGGGACTGGTTGTCACCCACAAAGGAATACAGTCCGACGGCGAGGGTCTGGGTATCCGGGTCATTGAGCACGATGGAGGCGATCAGGAACTCGCCGGTGGCCGTGATGAAGGACAGCAGTCCGACGATGGCCAGGATGGGAGTGACCAGGCGAAGGATGATGGTGAAGAAGATCTGGATGTGGCTTGCGCCGTCAATCCGTGCTGCTTCGTCCAGGGACACCGGCACCGTGTTAAAGAACCCGTACATCAGGTACGTGTTTACCCCCAGCGCGCCGCCCAGATAGACCATGATCAGCCCGATCTGGCTGCCCAGGCCGAGCCAGGGAACGACGTCGGAAATGCCGCTGAGCAGCAGGAAGATCGCGACGACGCCCAGCATCTGCGGGAACATCTGCAGCAGCATCAGGCTCAGCAGGCCCATCCGTCGGCCCCGGAAGCGCATTCGGGAGAAGGAATACGCAGCCAGGGCGCCGAGGAAGACGGTGCCAATGCTGGTGACCAGTCCAATAACGAGGGTGTTCAGGAACCATTTGGCGAACGGCTTCTGCGGGTCGGAGAACAGGGCGGAGAAGTTATCGAGGGAGACCGTCGAGAAAAGCCCGTTGGTGGAAACCAGCGTTCCGGTGGGGCTGAGGGCGGCGGACAGCACGTAGACCAGCGGCAGCAGCGCAAAGGCGCCAATCACCAGGCCCACCAGGTGCCGCCATCCCTTCTCCTTCAGCCATGCCCCGGCTGATGCGCGCTTCGCCGGCGCAGGCTCGGCGGGGCGTGCCGGTGACTTGCGGAGCGTCTGCAGGTTTGTCATGAGTTCACTTCTTCCAGTGCCTTGGTCTGCCGGAAACTGATCGCGGAAATGATGGCCACAATGATGAAGATCAGCACGGCCAGCGCACTTGCCAGGCCGTAGTCGCGTCCGGTGCCCTGCCCGAAGGCGACCTTGTAGACAAGCGTGATCAGCAGGTCGGTGGCGCCGATATCCATGGACGTATCCTCAAAGCGCGGCCCGCCGCCGGTGAGCATAAAGATCACATTGAAGTTGTTGAAGTTGAAGGCGAAGGTTGAAATCAGCAGCGGCGCCGTCGAAACCAGCAGCAGCGGCAGTTTGATGGAGCGGAAAATGCGCCAGGCCGAGGCGCCGTCCATACGGGCGGCCTCGTTGACTTCCTCCGGCAGCGACTGCAGGGCGCCGGTGCACACCAGGAACATGTAGGGGAACCCCAGCCAGGTGTTGACCAGCAGCACGCTTGCCTTGGCCAGCCAGGGGTCGCTGAGCCAGGGAATGTCGGCCCCGCCGAAGAACGTGTTGTTGATGAACCCGAAGTCCTGGTTCATCATTCCGGACCAGACGAGCCCGGCAAGGAACGCCGGAAACGCGTAGGGCAGGATCATGATGGTTCGGTAGATCCGCTTTCCGCGCAGGGTTGCGTGGTTGAAGGTAACTGCCAGGAACAGCCCCAGCCCGAAGCACAGCAGCACGGACATCACGGCGAAGGTAAAGGTCCAGATGATGACGGCAACCAGCGGGCCGCGGAGGTCCGGGTCGCTGAAGGCATGCGCAAAGTTGTCGAACCCGACGTTGATCTTCCAACCGGTGGGCAGCCGCTCGCCGTCTTCCGCTACAAAGGCTCCTTCGCCGATGTCGGAGTAGACCTTTCCGTTCTCGGAGTCGGTAAAGGTGCCGGCTGCCTCGTCGTAAACGAGGGACGGTTTGAAGACATAGGCCGTCGCACCGTCGGACGTTTTGAGCGTGCCGTCGTCCAGGTCCTCGGAGAACGGAACGGTGAGCGCCAGGATTTCGTCCTGCCGCTGCAGCAGGTCGGAGAACTGCAGGGTTTCATACCCGTCGACGGCCACGGCCTTGCCGGAGGCATCCTTCTCCGCAGTGACTTCCTCAAGAGGCTCATCCACACTGCCAAGTTCGGCAGTTCCTTCCGGATCCGTTGCCAGCAGTGACAGCGTCCCGCCCTTTTCCACCACGGTAATCCGGTAGGAGGGGGAATCGGGCACGCGTTTCTGCGCGGTCATCTGGATTGCCGACACGGCATCGGCCTTGGTGCTGTTGTGT
Organism: Arthrobacter zhangbolii; assembly: GCF_022869865.1. Taxonomy (NCBI): domain Bacteria; kingdom Bacillati; phylum Actinomycetota; class Actinomycetes; order Micrococcales; family Micrococcaceae; genus Arthrobacter; species Arthrobacter zhangbolii. The sequence goes on along the minus strand of NZ_CP094984.1, from coordinate 587,708 downwards.
CCGTCGCCGTAGTTGGTGAAGGCGACATACCCGCTGTAGGCCACCACGAAAACCTGGAATACGGCCAGGAAAAGGACACCCGGGGCCAGGTATTTAGCGGGCAGGCCTCCGCGCCGCAGGTAGATCCAGTTGATCAGCAGGGTGACCAGGGCTGCCACGGTCAGGACCGCCCATTTTTCATTCAGGAACAGCGCTATCAGCACATAAACGGCAAAGGCATCGGTGATGCCGAGCAGAATAATCTTGGCCAGTGTGCCGCCCAGCGAATCGCTCCGTGCCGCGCGTCCGGGCCGCGGTGCATGTCCGGCGCCGGGGCCGGTTGTGTTCACCGGCGTATCCAGCTGATCAACCATCTTGTTCTCCTTGAACGGGCGGCGAACCGGGGCGCGGCATGTCACCGCGCCCCGGTCCGCGCCGGACGGCGGCTCTGCGCCGCCGGTTAGTGCAGGTTGGCCCGCGCCTACCTACTTGCTGATCTTGGACTGAACGTTGGAGACCATGGTGGCCCAGGAGTCAGCAGGGTCGCCCTGGCCCTTGATCAGGGCCAGCTCCGTGCCGCCCCAATCCGCCCAGACCTGTTCCATTTCCGGAATCGCGGGCATCGGCACGCCGTTGATGCCGATCTCGCCAAAGGCTGCCACGACGGGATCAGAGGCGGCCTTGTCGAAGGACGCGGTGAGGGCCGGTGGCCGTCCGCCGGCCTTGAACATTTCGTCCTGTACTGCCTCGGTGCTCAGGTAGTTGAGGGCAAACTCGTTGGCGGCCAGGGCGTTCTGGCTCTTGGCGCTGATGAAGAAGCCGTTGACGCCCACGAAGGGCTGGGCCGGGTTCGGGCCGGCGGTGGGGATCGGATCCACTACCAGGTTGATGCCTGCTTCTTCGGCATCCGGAACGTTCCAGGGGCCGGTCAGGAAGTACGGGGACGCTCCGGCGCTGAACTTTTCCTTGGCAATGTCCGGCGTGATGCTGGAGTTGAGGATGCCGTCGCCGGCCTCGCCCCACTGCTTCAGCTTTGCCGCGAACTCGGCGCCGCCCGGGTTGCCCAGCTCGAGCTTGGTGGCGTCGTAGCTGCCGCTCTCATCCGTGCCGAAAACGGGTGCTCCGAGCGAAGTCTGGAACGGGTAGAGGTGGTACGGATCGCCCTGCTTGGGGTCCAGGCCCACCAGGAACGGGAACTCGGCCTTGCCCTCGGCGACGGCCTGCTTGCCGTTGGCGATCACTTCGTCCATGGTCTCGGCAGGTTCCGGCACGAGGTCCGCGTTGCGCAGCAGACCGATGTTTTCAATCGAGTACGGAACGCCGTAAGTGCTGCCTTCATACGTCATGGCCTGGACGGCGGTCTCCTGGAACTTGTCGGCGTTGTCACCGAGTTCGATCGGAGCAATCACGCCGTTCTGCACAAACTTTCCAACCCAGTCATGCGGACCCACAATCAGGTCCGGTCCCTTGCCGGTGGGCACCTGGGTGATGAAGTCATCCGAAACCTGCTGGAAGTCCTTGGTGACCAGCTTGACTTCGATTCCGGTATCTTCCTTGAACTTGGCGGTGACGTCGGTCAGCGCCGGGGAGCGTTCCGCGTCCACCCACATCGTCAGCGTGGTGGCTCCGCCCGAGGCAAGATCTTTGGCATCGGACTCGGAGTCGGCAGCGTCGCCGCCTCCGCAGGCCGAGAGGACAAGAGCAGCGGTGACCGACACGGCACCGAGAGCAAAAGTACGGCGGCGGATGGCCGGCGTACCCGTTGTGTGCACCTTCATTGGTGAACCTCTTCTGTTTGGACCCCGGTAAAGGGGAAATGATCGCTGCCGCGAAAAAGCACGGGACCCTGCCCGGGCACTGCGGATGCGAGCTACGACACAGGTCAGTGTAAGCGCGTGCACACAATCCGTCCAACACCTGCATTTTTTCCGCTGAGAATGCATCAGCATGCTGAGGTTTTTCGGCCGTGAAAGGCACTTACGGAGGGGTTTACGCGGCCAAAAGGGGCACACGCGAAAACGCAATGGAAGCGTTTGCAGTTTTTTCGGGAATGCACCCTAGGATGTGGGCATGCTCAGTTCTGTACTCGACGATTCTTCGGCGCTCACCCTCGTTCATCCGTCCTCCGGAGACCGTGAATGGTGGCGCTCATCAGTGATCTACCAGATCTACCCGCGCTCCTTCCGGGACCTCAACGGGGACGGCGTCGGTGACCTGCAAGGCATCACCGCCGAACTGGCCACCCTGGCCGAACTGGACATCGACGCCGTCTGGCTCTCCCCCTTCTACCGCTCCCCGCAAAAGGACGCCGGCTACGACGTCGCCGACTACTGCTCCGTAGACCCCATCTTCGGCACCCTGGAGGACTTCGACGCCCTCATCACCGAAGCCTCCCGCCACCACATCCGCGTCATCGTGGACCTGGTCCCCAACCACTGCTCCGACGCCCACCCCCTCTTCCAGGCAGCCCTGGCCGCAGGACCCGGCTCCCCCGAACGCGACATGTTCATCTTCCGCGACGGCACCGGCGAAAACGGGGACACCCCGCCGAACAACTGGCAGTCCCACTTCGGCGGACCGGCCTGGACCCGCATCACCGAACCCGACGGCACCCCCGGACAGTGGTACCTGCACCTCTTTGACTCCTCCCAGCCCGACTTCAACTGGGACTCCCCCGCAGTGCACGCCGAATTCGAACGGATCCTGCGCTTCTGGCTGGACCGCGGCGTCGGCGGGTTCCGCGTGGACGTCGCCCACGCCCTGATCAAAAAGACCGGCCTGCCGGACTGGGGCGGACGCGCCGACGGATCCTCCTCCGAGGGCTACCCCGGCTCCGAAGCACCCATGTTCGGCCAGCCCGGCATCCACGACATCTACCGGTCCTGGCGCAAAATCCTGGACTCCTACGACGGAGACCGGGTGCTCTGCGCCGAAGCGACCATCGACCCGATCGAACGCCTCACCGACTGGGTACGCGCCGATGAGATGCACCAGACGTTCAACTTCGCCTACCTGCACCACCCCTGGCACGCCCCGGCACTGCGCCACGTCATCGAGTCCTCCCTGCGCGCCTTCGACCAGGTCGGCGCCCCCACCACCTGGGTGCTCTCCAACCACGACGTCGTCCGCCATGTCAGCCGCTTTGGTATCACCACGCATCAGGACCGGCCCGGTGACGGGATAGGAGCCGCCGACCCGCAGCCGGACCACGGGCTGGGTATCTCCCGGGCCCGCGCCGCCACGCTGCTGATGCTCGGCCTGCCCGGCGGCGTCTACCTCTACCAGGGCGAGGAACTGGGACTGCCGGACCACACCCGGCTTCCGGACGAGTTCCGCCAGGACCCCACCTTCCACCGCACCGCCGGGGAACGCCTGGGCCGGGACGGCTGCCGGGTTCCGCTCCCCTGGACGTCGGAGGCGCCCGCCCTCGGCTTCAGTGCTGCCGGCGGTTCCTGGCTCCCGCAGCCGGAGGAGTGGCAGCACCTGGCGCGGGACGTCCAGCGGCAGGACCGCGATTCGACACTGAACCTCTACCGGACGGCCCTGGATCTGCGCCGGAAGCTGGACCTGGGCAACGGTTCCCTCGCCTGGCTCACCGGATACCCGGACAGCGTGCTTGCCTACGTCAATGGCAACATCGCGGCCCTGATGAACATGGGCAGCGACGCCGTTCCCCTGCCCCAGGGAGAGCTGATTGCCTGCAGCCGCAACGGCGCTGTCTACGACGGCTTCCTGCTTCCCGACAACAGTGCCTGGGTTCGACTCGACTAAGCTGACCCCTGCCCGCCAAAGAGTAGAAGAGGGAAACCTTGCCAGGAATCAAAGAGGTAGCCGCCCGCGCCGGCGTCTCCTCGGCGACCGTTTCCCGCGCGCTCAGCGGCAACGGCGCCGTTTCGGAAGCGACGCGCCAACGGGTGCTCGGTGCTGCCGAGGAACTGGGTTTTGTCATTTCCTACAACGCCTCCTCCCTCGCCTCGGGGCGTACCCGCAATGTGGGAGTGGTGATGCCCAGCGTCGGCCGCTGGTACTTTGCCCAGGTGCTGGAAGGAGCTGCCTCGGCGCTGATCGAGGCAGGCTATGACCTAACGCTGTACAACACCAGCGACGGGCCCGGCCACCGGGAAAGCGTGCTCACTGAGATGCTCCGGCGCAAGCGGGTGGATGCAGTGATCACGGTCGCCCTGCGGCTGACCGAGGAGGAATTGGCCCAGCTTCGGGCCGTGGATAAGCCCATCGTGGCCATCGGCGGCCCGCTGCCCGGCACCACCACCATCCGGGTGGATGACGCCGGTATCTCCTCCCTGGCCACCCGGCATCTGATCTCCCTGGGGCACACCCGCATTGCGCACATCGGCGGCGGGGAGGAGCTGGAACGGGATTTCCAGCTCGGCGGCACCCGGCGCAACGGCTACGAATCCGCTATGCGGGACGCCGGGCTGACTCCGGAGGCAAGCTGGATCTCCAGTGCCGAGTTCTCAGTTGCCGGCGGGTTCCGGGCCGCCAAGGCCCTCCTCGCCCGGCCGGATGTGCGGCCCACCGCGGTTTTCTGCGCCGCGGATGAAATTGCCGTGGGTGCCATCCTCGCAGCCCGCGAACTGGGGCTCCGGGTCCCGGAGGATCTTTCAGTGATCGGGATCGACGGGCACGATATGGGTGAGGTCTTCGGCCTCACCACCATTGGCCAGGACCCCGTTGGGCAGGGCGCCGCCGCGGTGGCAGCGGTCCTGGCGCTGATGCAGAACGAACCGACGGACCCGCTGTGGGAATCGGGGTTCTATCCCACGGAGTTTGTGGTGCGCTCCAGCACGGCCGTGCCCGGCAGTCTGAGGGCCTGATGACAGCCGCAGACACCCCTTACGGGCCCGCGGCACGGCGGCCGCGCCACGCCCGTTATTGCGCAGTTCCCCGGCTGCAGACCATGCTTGGGTTGTTATGGTTTCACGGCGGTTCCTGCGCCGTCCCTGACCCTTTTACCGAGAAAGTCGCCCATCCATGCTGTCTCTGGTCCTATGGCTCGTCCAGCTGGTCCTGGCGTTACTTTTTGCCGGCGTCGGTTTTATGAAGATTACCCAGCGCCATAAACGGCTGGCCGAGAACCTGCGCTGGCCGGAGGATTTCCCGCCGGCCACCGTAAAACTCATCGGCATATTGGAAGTACTGGCTGCCGTGGGGCTGGTTGTCCCCGAGGCAACCGGGACCCTTCCCCTACTAACGCCATTGGCCGCTTCAGGGCTGACCGTGCTGATGGCGCTGGCCATCTTTGTCCATATGCGCCGCGGGGAACGGAACCGCATAGCGCTGGCGGCAATCCTCATGGTCCTGTCCCTGCTGGTGGCGCTGGGACGGTTCGGAGTCTTCGGGTGACGTCGCCTGCGAAGCATCCGCAGGAAACTCCGGGGCTGGGCGAAGTTATCGCAGAGCTTTACGCACTGCTGCCCTCGGATTTCACGGCGGCCCGGAATGCCAGGTCCGCTGCGGCAGGACGTGATGGCAACAAAGACCTCGCCCAACGGATCAAGCGGCTGCCGAAACCGTCCATGGCTGCGTGGCTGGTAAACCTGCTGGCCCACCGGCGTAGGGAGGAACTGGACGGCGTCCTGGAACTCGGGGCGGCGCTGCGCGAGGCACAGGAGGATCTGGACCAGAAGCAGCTGCGCAGGCTCAGCGTTGAACGCCAGCGGCTGCTGCGGGCGATTATCCGGGATGCCCGCGAGCTGGCCGCCGAGCTGGACCACCCGGTCAGCGAAGGCATCGCGGCCGAAGCGGAACAGACGCTGTGGGCTGCGATGGCCGATGCGGCTGCGTCCGACGTCGTGGCCAGCGGTCAGCTCGTCCGGTCGCTCCAGGCCAGCGGCTGGGAGGAGGTGGAGCTCCAGGACGCGGTCGCGGATGCAGGCTCGGTGAAGCACGGAGAGGGGCTCCGTCCCGGCCGGGGACGCGGACCGGACGCCGGCACATCGGGCCAGGGCACACCCGGAAAGAGCGCCGTAACCGACAGCGCCGCGGCGCGGCGGCGCCGGGCCGCGGCCGAGCGTGCCGTGGAAAAAGCCCGGCAGCATCTCGAGGAAGCGGAGGCCGGGGAGCAGGAAGCGCAGGACGCCCTGGACGCGGCCCAGCGGGACGTCGAGGAATCCGCCGCCCGGCGGGATGACCTTACCGATGAGATTGATGAGCTCCGCGAACGTATCCGGACCCTGGAGCGGGAGGTCGCTTCCGTGGACCGGCAATCCGGCAGGCTCGAACGCGTTCGGGACAACGCCCGGCGTACGGCCCGGGCGGCACGCCGGGCTGCGGAAAAGGCCCGGCAGAAGCTCACTGAGGCCAGCCAAACAGCAGAGACCGAGGCCTAGTCCGCGTCGGTGGGCTTCCGCTGCAGCATCCCGAACCTGCTTCTGATCCTGGCCAGGTCAGTGGGGTGCGCCGTTCCGGGAAAGACGCCGGAATAATCCGGCAGCCCGATAACGTCCAACCGGCAGCCGCCGTCGTAAAGCACGTCCACTACGTTCCCGAACCGCTGCCAGCCGTACGGGTTCGAGCCCGCGGTGGATGGCACGGAGGAAATCACCCAGTGCGGGTAGGTCCGCGAGAGCTGCAGATAGTCAGAGGTGGCCGACTGTGCGTGGCAGAGATCCTCGAAGTCGAACCACAGCTGCCCGGACGCAGCGCGCAGGGCCCGCAGCGCCCGGCTGCCGGGGGTGAGCGTCACCGACTCTCCGTGGGCGGGCGGCACCAGTCCTGCCCAGGCGAGGGACTCCGGGTTAGCTTGGCGCAGGTGGTGCCCGGCGGCGAACCCGGCCTTGGCCCCGTCCCGCGGCCTGTCGCGGTAATCCACGTTCCCGTCCAATGCCAGGACCTGCAGCTGATCGGTGATCATGGCGATGCCCGGTTCAAACAGATGGTGGAACATCGGATCCGGCAATAACTCCTGGGGAGCGTAGTTTGAGGTAGCTGCCAGGACTATCCCGCGGTCCAGGACGGTACGCAGCATCCGGGTGATGAATGCGGCATCCGCCGGGTCGTTGACGTGGAATTCATCAAAACACAGCAGCCGCACCGACCCCAGCATCTGCTCCAGGGCTGCTGCAAAGGCCGAGTCCTTCCGGTAGCCGGGAGCACCGTAACCCTGGAAAACCCGCTCATGGAGTTCACGAAAGAAATCATGGAAATGCAGGCGCCGCTTCTCCGGAACATCAACACCGTCATACAGGGCGTCCAGCAGCCAGGTTTTACCCCGTCCGGGAGGACCCCACAGGTACAGCGATGCAGAACCCGGTGCCGGGTCCAGGGAGAGAGCTGCGGCAGCGGCTGCGGATAGCGCCGGCAATACCGCCAGCTGGGCATCATCCAGGACCAGACCCTCCGCTTCGGCTCTGCTGCGGATGCTGTGGGCCACCTGTGCGGCCTGCGTTGCGGTCATACTCCCGTTCTACCCAACCCCGGCGCCGCACAACAAAACGACGCCGGTATGCACTCCCCGGCCGGCCAGGGCTCCGACGGGAAATAGGTGCAGCAAATTCGCCCTAATTATTCAGCTGCCACGGTGGTACGTTCGAAAGCCAGGCACGGAAAGATACCCCGCCACACCGGATACCCGCTGGAGGAATCATGACCGATCATGTTGCCCATGTGCAGGACTGCGCCGTTTCGAACTGCGACTTCAACCACGACGGGTGCACCGCCTACGCGATCACCGTGGGCGGGACACGTGACCATGCCAGTTGCTCCACCTTTATCGATACCTCGGCAACCGGCGGGCTGCCAAAGGTCCTGGCCCAGGTGGGCGCCTGCCAGCGCAATGAGTGCGCGTTCAACAATCACCTGATGTGTGATGCACATGACGTACGGGTGGGGCCGGGCGCGGAAATGGCCGACTGCCTGACCTACCAGCCGCGCTAACGGTGCGTTCGGTCCTGCTGGTCTGGGATACCGGCAGGCCGGATGCCTGGGCGAGCGGCTACGGGCCGGCTGTCGCCGCCGTGGCTGCCACCGGAGAATCCTCCTGGCGTTGCCCTCCGGCGCAGAACCTGCAGGCACCGGCAGCTCCGGGTGACGAGGTGTGGCTGTTTGCCGCCGGAAGCACTGCCGGCGGCGGGCTGCTGGGGCATGGATTCGTCCCGGGCGAGGCAGACGCGACGGGAGGCCCGGCAGCAGGCAGTGCCGGGGCAGGGCAGATCCGCTTTGACCTCCTGCTGCCGCTGGGGGAACACCTGCCGGTCGCTGATCTCCGGACCGCCGTACCCGAAGTCGGCTGGGGCGCGCTGAGGACCGGTGGAACCGTTCCGCCTGCGGGCCTTCCGCCGCTGCGGCGGGCATGGTCGGTACATCTGGCATCACTGGACCTCGCCCACACGGATCCGCTCGCTCCCCTGCCCGGCACCACGGACCCGCGGGTCCGCTCTGCCCGGCCGGTGAACCGCTATGAGCATGACGCCGCCGCGCGCCGGGTGTGCCTGGCCTTTCACGGCGGCTCCTGCGCCGCCTGCGGAATCGTGCCGCGGGAGCGTTACGGCCCGGGCGCGGAACACGTGCTGCAGATCCACCATCTTCTCCCCGGAGCAGATCTGTCCGACGGGTATGAGCTGGACCCGGTGTCTGATCTGGTGCCGCTCTGCCCCACCTGCCATGCCGTGGCGCATACCCGGGTTCCCGTCCCCTACACACCCGCCGAAGTGCGCCGCATGCTGGCCGGCGGGCAGGACACGGGCGGTTTTGCCCCGCCCGCAGCGGGTCCGGTGCCGGGAAGCGTGGTGAACGCGCATCAGCAGCAGTCCCTGGAGGACGCCGCCAAGCTGCGCGGACTTCGTTAGACTCGGAGGCTCCATGAGCATTCCAGCAAGCACTTCCAAGACCGTACGGCTCGACGCCTGGCTGTGGGCGATACGCGCCTACAAAACCCGTTCCGCTGCCACCGCAGCCTGCCGCGCCGGCCACGTCCGGCTGAACGGCAGCCCGGCCAAGGCGGCGCATTCCGTGCAGCCCGGGGACACCATCAGGGTGCGCCAGCCCGGCTTTGAACGGATCCTGGAAGTCCGCCAGCTGATCAGCAAGCGTGTGGGGGCCGAGGCGGCGTCGCACTGTTTTGTGGACCATACCCCGCCGCGCCCCGCCGTTCCTGCGCTCGGAATTCCGGTCCGGGACCGCGGTGCCGGCCGTCCCACCAAGCGGGACCGCCGCGAACTGGACCGGCTGCGCGGCGGGAGCTGACCCGCCGCGACACCTGGCCTAGAGGCCTGCCGTTGCCGGCAGGCTCGTGCCGGTTTCCACAAAACGGTGATGGAAGGACAGGGATTCATCGAGCAGGTGCGGAGTGTGCTTGCCGAAGCTCTCCCGGCTGGCGCGGTCGAAGTAGTCCTGCAGCAGGGGCTGGAAGTCCGGGTGGGCGCACTTTTCAATGATCGTGCGGGCACGCTGCTTGGGTGAAAGTCCGCGCAGATCCGCGAGCCCGCGCTCGGTGATGATGAGCATCGTGTCGTGCTCGGTGTGGTCCACGTGTGCCGCCATGGGCACAATGCCGGAAATCTTTCCGCCCTTCGCGGTGCTAGGGGACATAAAGGCGGAGAGGAAGCCGTTGCGGGCAAAGTCCCCGGACCCGCCGATGCCGTTCATCATGGCAGTGCCGGCCACGTGGGTGGAGTTCACGTTGCCGTAGATGTCCGCTTCGATCATCCCGTTCATGGCAATGCAGCCCAGCCGGCGGATCAGCTCGGGATGGTTGGAAATCTCCTGGGTGCGCAGGATGATCCGTTCGCGGTAGAAGTCGATGTTGGAGTTGAACTCCTCGATTCCGGCCGGGCTCAGCGAGAAGGACGTTGCTGACGCCACGCGGATGACGCCGTCGCGGATCAGGTGCAGCATGCCGTCCTGGATCACCTCGGTGTACGCCGTCAGTCCGGTGTAACCCGCTGTGGAAAGCCCGGCGAGCACGGCGTTGGCAATGTTGCCTACCCCGGACTGCAGGGGCAGCAGCTTATCCGTCAGCCGTCCGGCCTTGATCTCGCTGTCGAAGAAGTCCAGCAGGTGCCCGGCAATCTGCTGGGAGGTTTCATCCGGGGCGGCAAAGGGCGTCATCCGGTCCGGGGCGTCGGTTTCCACCACGGCAATGACCTTCTCCGGGTCCAGGCGCAGGTACGGCTCGCCGATCCGGTCATCCGGGTTCACCAGCATGATGGGCTTGCGGTGCGGCGGCAGTGCCGTGCCGTAGTAGACGTCGTGCATGCCGTCCATGGCCTCGGGCTGCTGGAGATTGACCTCGAGGATGATCTTGTCCGCCTGCTCAATCCAGGTTTTGTTGTTTCCCACCGAGGAGGAGGGGATGAGGCTGCCGTCCTCATTGATGCCCACCACCTCGATGACGGCCAGGTCCACGTGCCCGTAGAACCCGAACCAGGTGTACTGGGCCACGTGGCCGAGGTGGATGTCGATGTACTCGAGTTCGCCGTCGTTGATCCGCTTCCGCAGCGTGGGATCGGACTGGTAGGGCAGGCGCAGCTCCATGCCGCCGGCCTTGGCCAGGACACCGTCCAGTTCCGGCGCAGTGGAGGCCCCGGTCAGCACCTTGATCTGAAAGTCTTCGCCCCTGGCATGCGCCGCTTCCATCTGGGCTGCGAGCGCCCCCGGCACGGCCTTGGGATACCCCGCCCCGGTGAAGCCGCTCATGGCCACCGTCATTCCCGGCCTGATCATGGCCGCGGCCTGCTCTGCTGACATAACGAGGTTTTGGAGTCCGGGATGGGCAATGCGACGGTGCATGGAGAGGGCCTTTCAGAGAACTTGATCAATTCACCCTATCTCCCTGTGAGCCGTGCCTCATACTCGGGTGTCCGCGCACACTTTTCCAAGCGGTCCTAAGATGGTCCCAAACGTTCCACGGCCCCAGCCACAGCCGGGCGCGCCACCGTTGCCGGAAGGAAAACCCGCCCATGTCCGAAGCAACCCGTCCAGCCTCTGCGTCCGCCCCCGCTCCAGCCCCGCTGGCGAATCTGCGTGACCTGGGCGGTATCCCGGTCCGGGGCGGACGCATCCGCCCCGGCCTTGTCCTGCGCTCGGACGACGTCGCCACCACCACACCCGCCCAGGTCGCCGAGCTGGTGGAGGCGGGCCTGTCCACCATCATCGACCTGCGTTCCGCGCAGGAGGCGCAGCGCACCGGACGCGGCCCGTCGGCGGATCATCCGCTCCGGTATCTGGCGCTGCCCCTGACCGATGCGGAGGCCGCGCCCCCGGAGCTGGCCGGACAGTTCCTTGCGTCCGTCCGCACCCCCGAGCATGTGGGCCAGTGGTACGCCAAAATCTTTACCGGCCGGAAGGAAGCCCTTGTCCGGGGACTGGAGGCGGTGGCCGATGCCCCCGGCACGGTGCTGTTCCACTGCGCTGCCGGCAAGGACCGGACCGGGATGTTTGCAGCCGCCCTGCTCGCCGTGCTGGGTGCCGATCCCGAGGACATTGCCGATGACTACTCCCTGACCCAGGACCGCATGCCGGAGGTTTACCGGAGGATGGGCCTTGCCGAGCTCAGCGCCGGCGCAGACATTCCCCTGGACCACCCCGTGCTGGCCGCCCATCCGGCGGCAATGCGGACCATGCTCGCCGTTCTGGACTCACATTCCGGCGGGATCACCGGGGTGCTGCGTGCGGGCGGGCTGACCACGGACCTGGCCGGCCGGCTGCACGGCAAACTGGTGCAGCCGGTCCCCTCAGGGCTCTAGGCTCCCGGTGCCCCGCCGTTCAGGCCGGTCCACCAGCCTCGCGGCACCGTCTGGCGGCGGGTCTGCGGACAAACGGCCTGCAGCCCTGCTGCTACTGGCCACCGTGCTGGCGGTGGCTTGGGCGAATGCACCGTTCGCGGCCTCCTATGAGGAGTTCTGGCACTCCACCGCCGAACTGCGTGCCGGCGGCATGGTTCTGGAGCTGACCTTCCGGGAACTGGTCAATGATGCGCTGATGGCCGTGTTCTTTTTTGTGGTGGGCCTGGAGGTGCGGCGGGAGTTCGCCCTCGGGGAGCTGACCAACCGTGCCCGGGCAGCGGTTCCGGTGGCTGCTGCTGCCGCGGGTCTGCTGGTGCCGGCACTGATTTTCCTGCTGTTCACCGCCGGCACCGGCAACGCCGCCGCGTGGGGCGTTGTCATCTCCACCGACACGGCCTTCCTGCTCGGGGCACTGGCCATTGCCGGCCCCCGGTTCCCCGGCCGGCTGCGGATTTTCCTGCTGACCCTGGCGGTGGTGGATGATGTCGCCGCACTGAGCATCATTGCCCTGGTCTATACGGCGCGGCTGGAGTGGGTGCCGCTGCTGCTGGCCCTGCTCGGGCTGGCCGCGGTGTACTGCGCCCGGTACCTGCCCGCCGGGCGGGGTCCCGCCTACGCAGGGTTGGCGGTGCTCACCTGGCTGGCGTTCTACGCGTCCGGGGTGCATCCAACGCTGGCCGGTGTAGGCATTGCCCTGCTGGTTCCCGTTTTCCAGCCGGGCCGGCGGGAGGTTGAAGATGCGGTGCAGCTGGCACAGGTCTTCCGCCAGTCCCCCAATTCGGGGTATGCCCGGGCGGCGGCGTCCGGGCTTCGCGAGTCCATTTCCATCAACGAGCGGTTGCACGGCGCGTACACGCCCTACGTCAATTACGCCATCCTGCCGCTGTTCGCCCTTGCCAATGCCGGTGTGCGGCTTGACCGCTCCACGGTGGCATCCGCCGTGACCTCGCCCCTGGTCTGGGGCATCATCTGCGGTCTGGTGCTGGGAAAATTCCTTGGCATTTTCGGTGCTTCCGCGGTGCTGCGCAGATTGGGCGCCGGGGAATTCGGTCCCGGCCTGACACTGGGACGGATTGCCGGCGGGGCTGCCCTTTCCGGTATCGGCTTCACCATTTCCCTGTTCATCATCGGTCTCGCCATCCCGGACCCCGCCGTGCAGAACGAGGCACGCGTGGGTGTCCTGGCCGCATCGGTGCTGGCATTCGCCGCGGGTACCCTCATCTTCAGGATTGTGGAACGGAGCCCCGCTGTTCCTCCCGGACAGGTCCTGGCCAGACCCGTTGATGCTTCCCGGGACCATGTTGCCGGCAACCCGGACGCACCGCTGACCCTGGTGGAATACGGTGATTACGAGTGCCCGTTCTGCAGCCGTGCCACAGGCGCCATCTCCGAGGTGCGCCGCCACTTTGGCTCCGAGCTGCGCTACGTCTGGCGGCATTTGCCACTGACGCGGGTGCACCCGCACGCGGTTGCCGCGGCAGAGGCGGCCGAAGCGGCACATCGGCAGGGACAGTTCTTTCCCTACAGCGCCTACCTTTTCGAACATCAGGAGCAGCTGGACCCTGAAGATCTGCTCACGGCGGCAGAGACCCTGGGGCTGGATCCGGACCGGTTCGAAGCGGACCTGCGCTCAGCAGACATCCGTAACCGGGTGTTGGATGATGCCCTGGACGCCGAGTCCATGGACCTGCACGGCACGCCCACCTTCTTCATCGGCAACCGGCGGCACCACGGCCCCTATGACTCCGCCACCCTCATCCGGTTGCTGGAGGCTGACCGGCCACAGGAAGTTTGAACCTGCCCGCCGGCAGTATCCGCCCCCGCCGGCAGTATCCGCCACCGGTTACCCGGGCCACCGGGCCGGCGCGGCGCTACTCTGGGCCCGGCAACCGGAATAGGCAACCGGAATAAGGGTAGGGAAGGGTGGCACCAGGTGAGCCAGTATCAGGAGAACGGCGGCGGGCAGGATCCCGAGGGGCGGGGCACGCCTCCGCAGCAGCCCCCACCCCTTCCGCCCGGGGAATATCCCGGGCAGACCGCCGGCCGGGAACCGGGTTACCCCGGCCAGCAGCCCGGCCAGCCGGGCTATCCCGTCCAGCCCTACGGACAGCCCCCGCAAAATCCGGGAATGGTGCTGGGCGTTGTGGGCCTGGTGCTGGCATTTTTCCCCGTGGCCAACATTGCGGGCCTGATCGTGAGCATCCTGGGCCTGCGTAAATCCCGCCGGGCCAACATGGGAAACATCCCCGCGGTCATCGGTATTGTGCTCTCGATCCTGTCCATCCTCGGAACGATCATTTTCGGGATCTTCTTCTTTACCGTGATCGCGCATCTGGTTGAGGTCTGCAATGACCTGGGCCCGGGTGAGCATTTCGTGGACGGCGTCACATATACCTGTGGTTAGACCCGGCCCGGTACGCTCGCGTGCATGAGTACACACAGCCTGGTCACCGGCGCCGGCCGGGGCATCGGTTCAGCCATTGCAGCCGCACTTGCGGGAGCCGGTCACCGCGTGGCGGTCCACGCCGGTCATGACGCCGAGGCGGCGGGCAAGGTGGCAGCTTCCCTGCCCGGCAGCGGCCACACCGTCGTCATCGGGGATCTCTCCACTGCGGCCGAATGCGCACGGGTCTTCCGGGAGGCTGCTGACCGGTTGGGTGGGCTGGATGTGCTCGTGAACAACGCCGGAACCTACCGGCCCCATCCTGTGCCGGGCACCTCCTATGCCAACTGGCAGGATGTGTGGCAGCAGACCATGAACCTCAACCTGTTTGCTCCCGCGAACCTGAGCTGGCTGATGGCGGACCACCTGATCAACCGCCCGCAGGACGGCGGGGGCGGCCGCGGCCGGATTGTGAATGTTGGCTCCCGCGGCGCGTTCCGCGGCGAAGCCGAGACGCCGGCCTACGCAGCCAGCAAAGCCGGCCTGCATGCCCTCACCCAGTCACTGGCCGTGGCGCTGGCGCCGCACGGAATAGTCTCCACCGCCGTTGCCCCCGGCTTCGTGGACACCCGGATGGGCCGCCCGGCACTGGAAGGAGAGAGTGGCGTCGCCATCCGTGCACAGAGTCCGTTCAACCGCGTGGCCGAACCCGAAGAGGTCGCTGCCGCGGTCCTGTGGCTGGCCGGTGACGCCCCGGAGTGGGTGAGCGGCACCATCATTGACGTGAACGGGGCTTCGTACCTCCGCTAGCCAGTTCGTCGTCAACGTACCCGGGAGCGGCCGCGATGATTCCCGCGCCAACCATCACCGCCGCCGAAGCGATCAGCAGCGCCAGCGGCAGCGTCCAGCTGCCGGAAATGTCGTGGAGGGCACCGATGGCGAAGGGACCCATGGCCGCCAGCAGGTAGCCCACCGGCTGGATGAAGCCGGAAAGCCGTGCGGTAACCTGCGGCTCCCGGGACCGGGCGGTGATCAGCGCCAGCGCCGTCGGGAAGGCGAAACCGCCAACTCCCAGGCACACGGCCCAGAGCCAGGGCAGGGTGTCCGGCGCCAGCAGCAGCCCCGAGTAGCCGGCAACCATACAGATGCCGAGTCCGACAATGTAGGACCGCAGCCGCGGTGAGCGTGCCACCAGGACAGGCATAAGCAGCCCGCCGGGAATGCCCAAGCCGGCAATGATGGCTGCCATCAGCGCGGCTTGGCCCTGCCCGAGTCCGGCGTCCCGGTAGATCTGGGCTGCCCAGCCGAACTGGACGTAGGCATGCATTGACTGCACGCCGAAGAAAATGCTGAGGGCGACGGCGATGCGTGAGGAGCGCATTTTGGCCCCCGTCCGCGTCCTGCGGGCAGTGGCCACCGGATCCCGTCCGGCCCGCCACATCAGGAAAACCCACGGGATAAAGGCCAGCAGGGCCACGGCGCCCCAGATCCCGAGGCTCAGCCGCCAGCCCTGAGGGCCCGTACCCGCCAGCACGCCGCCGAACAGCAGTGGAAGGGTGGCACCCAGCGCCAGGCTGGTGCCATAGACGGAGTTCAGGAGGGGAAGCCGCCTGCCGCCGTGGCGTTTGATGAAGGCGGGAACCAGGATGTTGCCGATGGCCATGCCGGCAAAGGCCAGCACCGTCAGCAGCATAAACAGCACCGCTGTTCCGACGACGGCGCGCACCAGCAGGCCCGCCGCCACCACACCCAGGGCGAGGACCACGGCACCGTTGATTCCGGTCCTGCGTGAGAGGGCAACAGCGAAGGCACCCACGGCCGCGAACGTCAGCCCGGGCAGTGCGGTCAAAACACCGGCAGCCGTGGCGTCCAATCCCAGCGCGGCCTGCAGTTCGGCCAGCACCGGACCCACTGAGGACGCCCCGGGCCGCAGGTTCACTGCCACCAGGATTACCGCGAGGAGCACCATCCAGAACGGGAGCGGACGCCCACGTCCGGTGTTTTTTGCCGGCGTCCGCTGGGTCTCGCTCATCGGCTCTTTCTATCACGGACCCCGGCGGCAGTCCGTCAGGCGGTCGAGGCTGCGGCCGAACCTGCGTCCGCCCGGGCGACAAAGGCCGTGGCGGTGTCCGGTGCTATTTCGGTCATCCCCGCATCAACAATCAACGGCCCTGCCCCAGGCCCTGCCGCCAGCTCCGTGAACCGGGCGCCGGGGATGAATTGGACCGCAGCCGGCCAGCCGGCGTGTTCCCACGCGAGCTGCTCGGGGAGGGGCAGCGCCAGGTACCAGGACAGCAGGGCATGGGCTGCCTGTGCCGCCGCCTTGCCGGTGGACATCTCCAGATCCAGGTTCAGGATGACGCAGGGCGCAGTATCCGGCTGAGGTGCAGGCGGCTCATCGGGCAGCTGGGTGCCGGAGACCTGCAGTTTGGCCAGCTTTTTCGGCATCTCCCCGTAGGTAACCGGCTCGAAGGCAATGGCCTGTGCCCGTCCCACGGACACTGGGCCCGAGGGCGCCTCGGCTGCCAGGCGCTCGAAGGTACTGGGATTAGCCCGGCGGACGGTCTTGGTGAACCGTCCGTACAGCCAGTTCTCCCACGCCTGGCTGTCCTGGGTTGCCGCATAGGACCGCAGACTGGCCACGGCGGCTGCCGCTACGGCATCGCGGTGGGCGGCAGGCTCGGACTTATCCACGAGCAGGACAATGGGCTGAACTTTGTCGAACGGCTGCATCCTTCCAGTTTTCCATGCACGGGGCAGCTCCTGATCCCCGCCGGCCGGAGCCACCGGGTTTTGCCCGCCGGGAACAGTCCGCAGGAAACAGCCCGCCGCTCCAAAGATGACCGGCGCCAGGGTGATCGGTCATGCTGGGACAGAACGGCACCGGCAGGGCGGAGGAGGATTCGTGGACCAGACAGAAGCAGCAACGGCACGGCGGGAATGGGAGATGTTCCGGCAGCGGCGCGAAGCAGACCTGAAGCAGGACCACGGATGGCTGAGCCTCACCGGCTTCCATTGGCTGCCGGACTCCCCTGCCGCCCTGGGCACGCTGCCGGGATTGTGGTCCGCAACCGGTGACCAAGCGGCCCTGGCCGCCCGTCCCGGGGACGGGGTGGCGTTTGTGGAGACCGGGCGGCCGGTGGACGGACTGTTCACCGCATCCCTGGACGATGAGGAGTCGCTGCTGTGGGTCCGGTACGGCGGGCCGGACGGCCACCGCGTGGTTGTGGAACTGGCGAGGCGCGGCGGACGTTACGCTGTGCGCCCGCGGGATGCGGAATCACCGGTGGCAGTTTCCTTCAGCTCAGTGCCTGTCTATGACTATGCCCCCGGGTGGGTTCTCCCCGGTCGCTTCGAGCCCTACCCCCGGCCCGTGGACGTGGCCATTCACACCGCCCATCCGCAGGTCCCGGGAACCCAGCGATCAGTGGGTGAAGTGGTGTTTTCCCTGCCGGGAGCCGCTGCGGAGCTTCGCCTGCAGGTCAGCGCGGCCGGACCGGGCAGGCTCAACCTGACCTTCCATGACGAGACCAACGGCGCTGCCACGGCCGGGTGGCGCAGCCTGACTTTCCCGGCACCCAACGGCGGGGCGGCAGCCGGTCCGCTGGTCCTCGATTTCAACCGGGCCGTGAACTATCCCAGCGCGTTTACCGAGTTCGGCACCTGTCCCATGCCGGTCGAGGGCAACCGGATCCCCGCCGCCGTAGAGGCGGGGGAAAAGCGCCCGGACGCTGCCTGAAAGCGGCCGGGCGCCGCCTGGGATCTGCCCGGCCGCTGCTGCCCGGGGCCTGCCTGTAGCCGGCCCGGGACATGCCTCTGGACGGTTACCGGACCAATGTTGTCCCTTCCCCTGCCGCTGGCCGGACAGCGGCGGTAGCGTTGCCGCCATGAACGATCGTCAACCCCAGCGGCACAGCTCCGAGAAGGCGGTGCCGGGCACTGCACCGGCGGCGAAACGCGGTGCCGGCAAAAACCCGGCCGCCGATCGTGAAGCTGAGAAGCAGTGGCAGGTTATGGAGCGTGAAGGCGGCCTTTTCACCGTGGCCGAGATAGCGCAGCGGCTGGGGTTCGGAGGCGGGCCCAATGCCATGGCAAGGCAGCTGACCGGGAAGGGACGTGTTCTCGCCGTAAAGCGTGGCGAACACTTCCTGTATCCAGGGTTCCAGTTCGATTCGGCGAGCGCCCGGGTCATCCCCGCCGTCAAGGACGTGATCCGGATGGGTCGCTACGCGGGTTGGCCGGATGAACAGATTGCGCTGTGGTTCTTCACGCCCAACCGGCAGCTCTCCGGCAAACGCCCCGTGGACGTGCGCACCAACGAGGAACAGCTGCTGAGCGTGGCGGAAGAGAACATCGCAAAGTAGCCGGCACCGGGCCCGCTGTGGTCTCAGCTCCCCCACGGGCAGGCGCGGCAGTCCGTCAGTCCCGGCGGAATCGCAGGGTGACCAGTTCAAAGGGCCGCAGCCGCAGCACCGCGTCGGAGTCCCGCGACGCTGCACCGGAGAGCACCTCCGACTCCACCGGACGCTCCAGCAGATCGGCAGCCCAGGCGGCCACGTACTCGAATCCCGTCCGCAACCGCGCCTCCGCCCGGCTGCCGTGTGCCTCGTAGAGACGGACCACCACATCTCCGCTGCGGTCCTCCGCCAGCTTCACGGTCTCCACCACCACTGCAGGATTATCCGTAGTAAGCAGCGACGGCAGATCCGCCGCAGCGATGCCGGTGACGGTGCGCAACGGAAGATTGAGCCGGTAGCCCTCCGCCACGGCGTCGGGAATCTCCGCTGCCGGCCGCAGCGAATACCGGAACCGGTGTACTCCCTGATCGGAGTCCGGATCCGGGAACAGCGGCGCGCGCAGCAGCGAAAGCCGCAGGACGGTGCAGCTCCTCCCGTCCGAAACCTCCCGGAAGGTGTCATGCCCGTACGTCGAATCATTGGCCACCGCAACACCGAAGCCGGGCTCCCCCACGTGAATCCACCGGTGCGCCACGGTTTCAAACCGTGCCGCGTCCCAGGACGTGTTTGCATGCGTTGGCCGGAAGATGTGCCCAAACTGGATTTCCGACGCCACCCGGTCAGCATGGACGTCCAGCGGGAAGGCGAGCTTGAGCAGTTTCTGCCGCTCATGCCAGTCCACCTCAAGGTCCAGGTCCACCGCCGATCCGTCAGGGCTCAGTGCCACCCGCTCCGTGATCCGTGAATGACCGAAGCTCCGCTCGATCCTCAGCACCCGTCCGCCGTCCTCGGATCCCATGGCATCCGGTTGCATCAGGTCGGTGCTGCTGAACCGGTAATGGGCATCCAGGTCCCAGGCATCCCACTGGTTGGGGGTGTCCCGGAAAAGCTGGAAAAGGTTGCCCGGGCGTCCCGGCGGGAAAACCTCCCGCCCGGAGCCGGACTCCACAAGGGAGGTAAACAGGCCCTCTGCACTGACCTGCAGCCCCAGCCTGCCGCTGCTGATGCTCCAGCCGTCCCCGGACGGTTCCCACCGCCACAGTCCCGGGTCCGGGACAGGTCCGGCACCGGATGCCGGCACACCCTGCACCGGATAGGGCCCGGCGTTCAGAACCGCAGTACGGCTGCCGGATCCCAGCAGGGCCCGGGCCGCGGTGCCGATCAGTTCCGTCAGCTGCCGGCCTACCCGGGCATAGTTCCGCTCCGCTTCCCGGTGCACCCAGGCAATCGAAGTGCCCGGCAGGATGTCGTGGAACTGCTGCAGCAGCACCGTCCGCCAGGCCTCTTCAAGTTCCCGGTAGGGGTACTCGGCACCGGCACCGACGGCGGCGGCGGTGCACCACACTTCGACCTCGCGCAGCAGTGACTCGCTTTGCCGGTTGCCCTTCTTCGTGTTGGCCTGGCTGGTGTAAGTGCCGCGGTGGAATTCCAGGTAGAGCTCCCCGGACCAGACCGGCGGATCAGCCAGTTCCTCCTCGGCCGCGGTAAAGAACCTTTCCGGGCTGGACAGCCGGACCGACGGTGATCCCTCCAAGGACTGCGTGCGGTACGCGGCGGCAAGCATTTCCCGGGTGGGACCGCCCCCGCCGTCGCCCCAGCCGAAGGGAATCAGGGAGGTGTTGGCGAAACCTCTTTCGGCAAACTGACGCTGCGCCAGGGCCAGTTCGCGCCCGGACAATTCGGAGTTGTAGGTGTCCACAGGCGGGAAATGGGTGAACAGCCGCGTGCCGTCGATGCCTTCCCAGAGGAAGGTGGAATGCGGCATCGTGTTTGTTTCATTCCAGGAGATCTTCTGTGTCAGGAACCAGCGCGATCCCGCTGCCCGGGCAATCTGCGGCAGGGCCGCCGAGTAGCCGAAGGAGTCCGGCAGCCACACCACCTCCGGGTCCACCCCGAACTCCTCGATGAAGAACCGCTTGCCCGCCACGAACTGGCGGGCCAGGGACTCCCCGCCGGGCATATTGGTGTCCGACTCAACCCACATACCGCCGGTGGGCACAAACCGTCCCTCCCGCACCCGCGCCGCCACGCGGGCGAACAGGTCCGGGTAGTACTCCTGCAGCCAGGCATACTGCTGCGCCGAGGATGCCGTGAAAACGAACTCCGGATCTGCGTCCATCAGCTCCAGGACGTTGGCGAACGTGCGCGCCACTTTCCGGACCGTTTCACGTACCGGCCACAGCCAGGCCGAGTCAATGTGCGCGTGCCCGACGGCGTGTACCCGATGTGCGCTGGCGTAGGCAGGAAGAGACAGGACCCGTGCCAGCTGCTGCCGCCCGGCAGCAGCTGTTCCGGAAACATCGGCGGGGTCCACGGCGGTCACGGCCCGTTCCATCGCCCGCAGGATTTCGTGCCGCCGGGGCAGGTCCATCGGCAGTTCATGCATCAGCCCGTTCAGCGTCCAAAAATCCCGGGCCAGGTTCCACACACCGGCGTCCAGCACGGCCACGTCAGCGGAACGAAAGATGTAGAGCGGCGCGGTCCCCGCCGTCCTCCGGTCACCCAGCGGTGTCGGCGCGAAACTGAATCCCGCTGCCACGTTGGGATTCGATGCAGCTTCGACATAAAACCCGAAGGGCATCCCGGGTTCCCGCGGCAGAGGAATGTGCAGGTTCCGCGGTTCCACGGCTTTTACGATGCTGCCATCCGGCCGGTAGACCAGTGCCTCGGCCCCGAATCCCGGGCCGCCGTCGCTGAAGCCCAGATCCAGGAGCAGCTCCGGGCGGTCCCCGTCCTGCAGCTCCCAGTCCGCCGGCACCGTGCCGGAAACGTGGAACCAGGTGGTGCCCCACGGGGCGCCCCAGGAGGTGCCGGTGCTGAACGGCGTGAACTGCCCGACCACGGCCACCTCGAAGGGCTCGGGTTCACCGGGCAGGTCCAGGGCGGTGAGGTCCGCCGGACGCCGGTCCCGCCAGATACTCCCGGTGAGGCGGTCACGGAGGAACCTGCTGATCCGGGCTTCCACCAGTTCGCGGTTGTTATGCATCGCGGTACGCCCTTTCATTCCCGCTCGGCGCGAGAGGACCCCGAGGCTACGGCAGGACGCAGCCCGAGCCGTGTGCCTGCCGGTCTGCCCGAGGCTAGTACACGGCCGCGGATAGCTCTACGGGTGTGCGACGACGGCCCGTCACTGCAGGCGGATTGCCGCCTCCATTTCGCGGACAAACTGTTCGGTTTCTGCCGCATTGCGGAATCCGTAGGACACCTCGCGGACAGCTTCCTGGCGGGAACGGGGAATGGCATGGTACTTATCGGCCGGGAATCCTCCGGGCTCGGACACCGGTTCCACCAGCGGACGGCTGTTCAGATGGGCGAACTGCCGGAGCGTCGGATCGATCCGCCATTGGTCCGTTTCCACCCAGAAGTGATCCCCCATACCGGAACTTCCGCTGGCAACGCGGATCTCCTCCACTCCGGCTTCCTGCAGCAGCCAGGCCAGAGTGAAGGAGGCAGGGGCTCCCAGCCCGGAGCCGTAGGGGATGTGGCCTTCGGCTACCCCGGCGGTCTGTTCGGCAAGGCGGGTGGCTTCCTGAAGGCTGAGTTTTCGCATACCTCCATGATCCCAGCCCCGGAGCCCGTCCGTTGCCGGGCGTGCATCACATCAGTGTCCGCAGAGCACCCGGGTCACGCAGCGGCTGTGCCCGTGTCCGGACGGCGCATCCGGGTGGTGGCGCGGCGCACCTGCGGGTCCCGCTCCGCGTTCTGCAGCAGACGGTCGAAATCCGTCAGGCCTACGTCGCCACATTTGTAGGACAGCCGGGCCTCGGGACGGCTGCCGGATGCGGTGGCGTGCCGCCGCCCGGTGAGGCCGATGCGCAGCTGCCCGCCGCCGTCGTCGTTCACCTGCAGCTGCCGTTTCCGCACCAGATCACGGACACTCCTGGCGTCCACTTCCGGGGCGTTGTAGAAGTATTCCCGGACCACCCCGGTGAGGGCCTGGGCATCCGTCCGGTCCTGGCGCGGCCAGCGGACCAGCCGGTCCACCGCGGCCTGCACCGGATGGACGGCGAATCCCATCCCGATGAGGACGGTCACGAGGTCGCCGCCGCCCAGGAAAAGGAAGAGCACCGCTGCCATGCTCAGCCCAACCAGCGTTCGAACCGAGTGGGTCCGCCGGGGACTCAGGGGAAGGGCAATAAGTACCGGGTTGATCTGTGCCGACATCAGGACCAGCCGCCTTTCAGCCCGGCGAGCGCTTCGGCTTCGCGGGCGAGCCGGGACGCCGCCCTGAGCTCATGGTCGTAGACATCCCTGCTATGGATTATCTGGTCCTGCCCAACGGCGGTTTCCAGGGTGCGCAGACGGTTTCGATGGCTCTGGGCTGTCTGGGCCAGTTTTAGCTGGGATTTGGAACTTGTCAGTTTGTGCATCAAATCCTCCACACGGGATTCCTTGGCACGGACAACGTCAAAGTGCTGGCGTGCCGTGGCTTCGATGCGGGCCGCAAGATCGTGCATCCGGCGCGCGGTTTGGGCAAGGCTGACGGTTTCCCCGGCGTCGAGCCGTTCTTCGGCGATGACCTCTTCCAGGCACCGCAGCCGTGTTTCATAGGAGCGGGTAACGGCACTGTAATGCCGCAGCACTTCCCAGGCCGCCCGGGTCTGGTTCCTGAGCATGCTCTGGCTGGCGGCGGTGGCGGAAATGGCTGCATCAAGCCGGGCACACGTCTGGGTGAAATTGTCTCCCGTGCCGGGATGACCGAACTGCGCCTGCGCAATTCGGCGGATTCGCTTGAGGTTCCTGCCCACAGCTACCTCCATGATGGTCCCGGTTTATGCCCGGCAGGGAAGCCCGGACCGTCCGGAACGGCACAAAAACGCTTTCCCGCCATTCTTCCCCTCATTCCCCTGCCAGCCAAGGTCCCGGCCCCTGCGGAAGCAGCCGGGCCAGCCGGTCCAGGTCCGCAGCGGTTTCACGGACCATGCGTTCTGCCGTGGCGATCAGCCGCTGCAGGTTCTCTTCATCTGCGTTATCCGAATCGTGGCTCGCGTCCGGCAACAGCTCCGTCTGGATCCGCACGTACCTGTCTCCCAGGATGAGCTCAAGGCAATCGCGTGCCACCTGCCCGGGGCCGCTGAGCACCATGGAGAGGTCCTTCTCCAATACCTGCAGTTCCGGCGTCTGCTGGGTTTGTTCAGCTCCCAGCCGCAGCCCCGCGTTCCGGTTTCCGGCACTGGTTCCGGTCCCCAGCGAGACCATCAGTACCCCGTCCACCGCCTCAGGCAGTACCGTGCCGAGGGAGTATCCCAGCAACGCCGGATCATCGGCGGCCAGCCCGCCGTCCACCAGCTGCCTAGCGGTGCCCTCGGTGTCCGTAAACGGTACGGCCGGGAAATACCGGGGCAGCGACGCCGTCGCCTGTGCTGCCAGCGCCATCGGTGCATCCCCCAGGACGGAGGGTTCCAGGCCGCCACCGGCGAAGTGCAGCGCCTCGGTATGCGCCAGGTCGCAGGTGGTCACCGCCACCGGGCGGACCGCAGCGGAAAGCGGAAGATCGCCCAGTGCCTCGTCCAGGTAATGCTTCAGCGGCTCCGCGGAATACCTTGGTGCCCCGACAGGGGCAGCGGCATGCGCGGGGTGTCCGGGGGACCGGGGAAAAACCTGCGAGGCACTGTCCAGGTTCAACCGGCGCACCTCCTCGGCACTGTAGCCGTGCCCGTTGTGCTGCGGGGATACCAGCGCCAGGGCCGCCATGCCGCCGGCTGAGGTTCCCACCACCAGATCGAACAGTTCCGCTGTGCGCTGGCCGGTCTGCTCTTCCAGCGCCATCAGCCAGGTCAGGGGGATGATGCCGCGAATGCCGCCGCCATCAATGGAGAGGATGCGAAGCATAAACGGCTCCTGACGGCGTACGGCGCGGGTCCGGTGGTCCATTAACCCTGCCCGGCTCCGGCTGGCCGGGTCAATGGAGCGGGACCGTTTGGCGGATGCCGGTGTGCAAGACTGCGGGCATGGACATCAGGGAGACCTCATTGCTCAACGGGGCATTCACGGTGCGCCCGGCGGTACGGGCTGACGTGCCGCTGATAGTGGAACTGCTGGAGGCAGACGGCCTTGGACCGGCCGGGACCGGCGAGCACCGTTTGGAACCCTATCTGCAGGCCTACGCCGCTATAGCCGCTGATCCCGCCCATTTTTTGGCCGCGGTTGAGGATGCAGACGGCCGGTTCGCCGGCACCCTGCAGCTGACGCTGATCCCCTGCCTGGCCGCCGGCGGAACCACCCGGCTGCAGATCGAAGCTGTCCACATCCGTGCGGATCTTCGCTCGCGCGGCCTGGGCACGGCACTGATGGACTGGGCCGTCGGCGAAGGCCGGCGCAACGGTGCCGGCCTGGCCCAACTCACCTCCAACAAGCGCCGGGACTCCGCCCACCGTTTCTACGCACGCCTGGGCTTCGAGGCATCGCACATCGGGTTCAAGCGTTTCCTGGCACAGGCGCCTTAGGCCGGGTTTCCCGCGGGCCACCGCCCCGTCCTGAACAGTTCCTCCAGGACGGCGGTGGCCGGAGCGGGATCCAGGCCGCGGGCAGCCAGCCAGGCGCCGTCGCCGTATGAGGCGGCATACCGGTCACCGGAGTCGCACATCAGCGAGACGATGCTGCCGGCCCGGCCCTCGGCCTCCATGGCCGCGGCAAGCTGCCAGACACCCCAAAGATTGGTTCCCGTGGACGGGCCGGCATGCAGCCCGGCGGTCCGCCGCAGGTGTTGGGCCGCGGCCACGGACGCGGAATCCGGAACCTGGATCATATGGTCGATCACGGCGGGGATGAAGCTCGGCTCCGGCCGGGGCCGGCCGATGCCCTCGATCCGGGACGGCCCGCCGGCGGCGGGTGCTGCCGGGTTCTGCCAGGCGGGAAGAAACGCGGAGTTCTCCGGGTCCACAACCGCCAGCCGGGTGGGATGGCGGTGATAGCGGATATAGCGTCCCAGGGTCGCACTGGTTCCGCCGGTGCCGGCGCCCACGACTATCCATTCCGGCAGCGGGTGCTCTTCCAGGGACATCTGGTTGAAGATCGATTCGGCAATGTTGTTGTTCCCGCGCCAGTCCGTGGCCCGCTCCGCGTAGGTGAACTGGTCCATGTAGTGGCCGCCGGTCCGCCGGGCGATGTCCTCCGCTGCGGCGTACACCTCGGACGGATCATCCACGAAGTGGCAGGTACCGCCGTGCTGCTGGATCAGGGCTACTTTTTCGGCGCTGGTGGTCCGGGTCATCACGGCGATAAACGGCAGGCCCAGCAGCTGCGCGAAATACGCCTCCGAGACTGCAGTGGATCCGCTGGAGGCTTCCACCACGGTGGTGCCCTCGGTGATCCACCCGTTGACCAGCCCAAACAGGAACAGGGACCGGGCCAAGCGGTGCTTGAGGCTGCCGGTGCGGTGGGTGGACTCGTCCTTGAGATAGACCTTGACCGCCCAGCCTGCCGGCACCGGGATCTGGAACAGGTGGGTGTCCGCGGAACGGGCCGCTTCGGCTTCGATCCGGCGGATGGCGGCCTCGGACCAGCTGCGGTCCCGGGCAATAGGGGTAATCACCCGTCCAGCCTACGTGCCCGGCTCTGAGGACAGGATGCGCACCCCCTCCCGCTTTCAGAAAAGGGCTATCCGCAGGTCCGCCCCGGTGCTAGGGTTCCCGGCATGGAGATCCTGATTTTCGAGTAGCGAGCGCACGCGCCCTCTCGAACCTTCGCAGACAACCATCCACCGCTTGTTGAGGCACGGCCTCCGAGTCCTTCCGTCTGCAATTCCCCGTTTATGGCCCGTGATAGCGGCCTGCCCGGAAGGGCCCGTGCCGGCGTCGGCAGCGCCAGTTACAGGAGTGAAGCCATGCGTGCACCCAAAAAGAAACTGTTAGGCAGCGAACCAACCGTCCAACCCGTCCGGCAGCCGGCACCGGGACTGGAAATCCATCTGGCCCCGTCGGCGAAGGCGCGCCTCCACGACGCGGGGCAGGCCCTGCCGGCCGCCGGAGGCGCCGCCGAGTCGGCGCTTCCGGGGTGGCAGAGCCTGGGCAAGGGGCATAAACCCACCCAGTCAACCGGTAGGCAGGGTCCCCGCGAGCGCAAGGTGCGCTGGTAGGGCTTGCTTCCTCAGGACTGGCTGGCGGGCCGGAGCGCGTCCGCCAGCCAGTCGGCCAGCCGCGGTGTCCGGGTGCCCAGTGCCTCCGGATGAGTGCAGGCCAGCAGCCGCCGCCAGGATTCGCAGCGGTGCAGGCTTGCCAGCCGGTCAGCTCCCTCCAGCACACGCCGGATGTCGCCTTCCACTACATGCCATTGGCTGAGGTAGGACCTGCGCATACGCTGGACGACGGCGTCGTCGGGCGGCACAGGATCCGGCCAGCTCCCGGCGGCCATCCGAAGCGGCAGCTGCAGTGCTGCAAAGGGGTGGGACCAGAAGGCGTCCCCAAAATCGAACAGCCGCAGGCCGGCACCGTTGCGGGCACGGAAGGCGTTTCGCAAAGTGACGTCGTTGGGCTGCAGTGAGTGGGGAATCCCGGATTCGTCCAATGCCCTGAAGGCACCCGCGGCGGAGCTCAGGCCGGCCTCCAGCAGGCAGGCCTGCGCCGCAGAGAGATGCTGGGGGTGGGATGCCGGCAGCATGGCAAGGTCCTCGATCATCCCGGCGGCATAGTGCTCCGCCTGGTCCGCGCGCAGCACCGGCAACCCGGCCAGTTGGAGTTCCTCCCCGTGTGGTGCCAGGTCTGCCTGCATCCGGGCGGTCTGCTCCAGCAGGCCCCGCCACTGAGCTGCGGTGGTTTCCCCCTCCCCTGCAAGGACGGTTCCGCCGTCGGGTAGCAGCAGCCAGCCGCGGACGGTGTCCACCGCCACCGGGGAGATGACGTGCCCGGGCACCAGTCTGGCCAGTTCCTGCAGCAGTGCCGCTTCGAATGCCTGTCCGGGGTTGGCCGCCTTGAACCACAGGCGCCCGCGTCCGGTCTCCACTGTGAAGACCGCGGACCAGAAGCGGACCCGGTGCAGGCTCAGCGGGCCGTGGACAGGGACGGGAGTGTGCCCGCCGGCGAGCTGGACCGCGATCCAGTGGAGTGCCTGCTCCCGGAAGTCCTCCGACCGCCAGATCCGCAGATGATCCGTCTCCCCGTCGAAGCGCCTCCCGGAGGCACCGTCTTCAGGGCTGCCGGAAGGCCCGCCGGTACGGGCCTGTGCCAACGGGGTGTTCCCCGGGGCGGCGACCGCGCGTTCGGAAGGAGGCTGCATGGCTACAAGCTAGAACGCACGGTCGCCTCCGGCAAGGCCGGGGTATCAGTTGATCCGGGCTTCCAGGCCCTCCCATTCCTGCGAGCGCAGCTCGTTCTTGCGGATCTTCCCGGTCGAGGTTTTGGGCAGCTCCAGAATGAACTCCACCGACCGCGGTGCCTTATAACTGGCAATCTGGGATTTCACGTGGGCCAGCAGGTCCTCGCCGGTGACCTCGGTCCCGGGGGTGAGCACCACAAACGCCTTGGGCCGCTCACCCCAGCGCTCGTCCGGCACGCCGATCACGGCAACGTCGGCGACGGCGGGGTGGCTGGCCAGTGCCTGCTCCACCTCGATGGTGGAAATGTTCTCGCCGCCGGAGACCACCACGTCCTTGGAACGGTCCAGCAGCTGCACGTAGCCGTCCGGGTGCATCACGCCCAGGTCGCCGGTGTGGAACCAGCCGCCGCGGAATGCATCAGCTGTTCCCGCCTCGTCCCGGTAGTACCCGGCCATCACGCAGTTGCCGCGCATAACTATCTCGCCCATTTCGACGCCGTCGCCCGCCACGTCCGCCAGCTCGCCGTCGGCACCGGTTGCGTCCTTGACCACGCGCAGCCGCTCGGAGGTCAGCATTCCCACGCCCTGCCGTGCCATCTTCTTCGCCAGTGCGTCGGCGTCCAGGTCCGCCCACGCCGCCTGCGGCTCGCAGACAGCATATGGTCCGTAGGATTCGGTGAGCCCGTACACATGCACCACGGTTGCCTGCAGCTGGTGGATCTTGTTGATGACGGTGGGGCTGGGCGGGGCGCCGGCCGTGACGATGGTCAGGGGATGCTCCAGCACGTGTGCTTCCTCCGCGGTGGCGATGGCGGACAGCACGGTGGGGGCTCCGGCCAGGTGGTCGATGCCGTGGGTGTCGATCAGCCGCCAGATTTCCGGGCCCCGGACGGCGCGCAGGCAGACGTGTGTGCCGGAGGCGGCGGTCAGCGCCCACGTGGTGCACCAGCCGTTGCAGTGGAACATCGGCAGCGTCCACAGGTAGGTGGTGTCCGCGTCGAAGCCCTGGTGGTGCACCTCGCCGAGTGAGTTCAGGTAGGCGCCGCGGTGCGTGTACATCACGCCCTTGGGCCGGCCGGTGGTGCCGGAGGTGTAGTTCAGGCTGATCACCGTGTTTTCGTCCTCGACCTCCCACGGCAGCGGCGTGTCGGTGCCGCGTGCCGCAAATGTGGCGTACGACGTCGTGCCCTCCACTGTCTCCTCGCTGCCGTCCTGCAGGGGCACCGCGATGACTTCGGTGACGGTTTCCAGTTCCGGAGCGGCCAGGGAACCCAGTCCGCGGAGCAGATCGGGATCGCCGAAGAGCAGGGTGGCCCCGGAGTGGTTGCAGATATACGCCACTTCCGGCGGGGACAGCCGGGTGTTCAGGGGCACCAGGACGCCGCCGGCCAGCGGCACCGCGTAGTGGGCAATAAGCAGCTCCGCCGAGTTGGTTCCGAGGAACGCGGCGCGGGCCCCCTCGGTCAGGCCGGAGGCACGCAGTGCATGGGCAGCCCGGGTGACCGCCGCAGCGAATTCCCGGTACGTCAGCCGCCGCTCGCCGTCGATCACGGCCGGCTTGTCCGGATGTACCGAGGCAGCACGTTCCAGAAAGCGAAGCGGGGTCAAAGCGGTATCCAGACCGGTCATGTCTCTCCTTTGAGGTGTAACGGGCCTTCCACGCTACAGGGGAAATGAGGTGCGGATCACATCCGGTCCGTAGTGCCGGGAAACATAGACGGCGGGATTTGCGCTGCCTGCCGCGCAAAGGATAAGGACCGGTTTCCGGCTAGGCAAATCCTCCGGCGGAAGCGCACAGGGTTGGTGCAGGCGGCGGATGCCGAACCCCTCCAACGCCGATATCGTTAAAACGCAGTGCCCGCCCCCACCGGGGCTTACCGGCACCCGCCGCCCGGCATTCCGGTCGGCCGGCCAGCCCTAGACACTCCGCAAAAACCATCGGTCCGCAATGCTGCGCGCCCGGCGGTCCTGCCGGAGCGGGGCGCTGCACCGCCGGAATTTCGGTTCCGGCGCGGGAACCCTCAACGAAGCGGAGATGCAATGCCCCACAAAATCATCCTGGACTGCGATCCCGGCCATGATGATGCGGTCGCCCTGCTGCTGGCCCACGGCAGCCCGGAGATCGACCTCCTCGCGGTGACAACCGTCGTCGGAAACCAGACTCTGGAGAAGGTGACACGCAACGCGCTGGCGATTGCGCGTGTCGCAAATATCACAGGCGTCCCCTTCGCGGCAGGCTGCGACCGCCCCCTGGTCCGGACCATTGAAAACGCACCGGATATCCACGGCGAGTCCGGCATGGACGGCCCCGTCCTGCCCGAGCCCACGCTGGAACTGGACCCCCGCCACGCGGTGGACCTGATCATCGACACCGTGATGTCCCATGAGCCCGGAACCGTGACCCTCGTGCCCACGGCAGGACTCACCAACATTGCCCTCGCCGTGCGCAAGGAACCGCGCATCGCCGAACGCGTGAAGGAAGTTGTCCTGATGGGCGGCGGCTACCACGTGGGCAACTGGTCCGCTGTCGCTGAATTCAACATCAAGATTGACCCGGAAGCAGCCCACATCGTCTTCAACGAGAAGTGGCCGCTGGTGATGGTCGGCCTGGACCTCACCCATCAGGCACTTGCCACCGACGAGGTAGCGGCCCGCATCGCCGCCGTAGGCACCAAGCCGGCAAAGTTCGTCGGTGAACTCCTGGAATTCTTCGGCCAGACCTACAAGGATGCCCAGGGCTTTGACTTCCCGCCCGTGCACGATCCCTGTGCAGTGGCCTACGTGATTGACCCCTCCGTGATGACCACCCGCCGCGTGCCGCTCGACGTCGAGCTCACCGGCACCCTGACCCTCGGTATGACCGTGGCGGATTTCCGCGCCCCGGCACCTGCCGACTGCACCACCTCGGTGGCTGTGGACCTGGATCATGAAAAGTTCTGGGGCCTTGTTGTTGACGCACTCGAACGAATCGGTGAGGTAGACCTGTGAGTGAAACCACCCGGCGCCGGGTCAACGTCGGCGCACTGATGACGGCACTGCTGGCAGCCTGCGTGGCCTTCCAGCTCAATGCCTCCATGCTCTCCCCCGCCCTCGTCACCATCGAAGAGGAACTGAACACCACTTCGGCGGCCGTGGGCCTGAGCCAGACGGCCTTCTTCACCGCCGCAGCGCTCTTCTCCCTGTTCCTGCCGCGGCTGGGCGACATCATCGGCCGCAAGAAGGTCCTTGCCGGCATGCTGGTGGTCCTGACCATCGGCTCGGTGGTTGCCGCCCTGGCTCCGAGCATCGAAGTCCTCTTTATTGCCCGCCTGATCCAGGGCGTTTCCGGCCCCGTGGTCCCGCTGACCCTGATCATGCTGCGTGTGGAAATCCCCGACGCGAAGCTGTACGGCACGCTGATGGGTGTTATTACGGCCGTGAACGGCGGCATTGCCGGCGTGGACGCCATTGCCGGCGGCTACCTGGCACAGAACCACGGCTTTGCCTCGGTCTTCTGGGTCATGGCCGCCGTAGGCGCCGTCGCTGCTGCCCTGCTGTTCTTCCTGGCCCCTGAATCCACGGCCGAGAAGAAGGAGAAGATGGACTGGCTGGGTGTGGTGCCCCTGGTTATTTCCGTGGGCACCCTGCTGACCGCCTTCAACGAGGCCGGCAAGCTGGGGGCCGCAAACTGGCCGCTGGTGATCGGCCTGATCGTGATTGCCGTCATTGCCTTCGTGATCTTCTGGAAGGTGGAGAACCGGACCGAACAGCCCCTGGTGGCAACGCACTTGCTCAAGGAACGTTCCACCTGGGCGCTGCTGCTCACCACCCTGCTGACCATGACCGGTGTCTTTGCCGTGATGAACGGCATCATCCCGGCCCTGGCGCAGGACGGCGCCGTCGGCTTTGGCATGGGCGCCGAGGAATCCGCGTGGTGGACGCTGACTCCGTACGCCATCGCGGGTCTGGTGCTGGGTCCGATCGCCGGACGCCTGGCAGCCACCTGGGGCTACGGCAAGGTGCTGCGGATCGGCATGATCGGCTCCGTTATTGCCCTGACGCTGATGCTGCTGGTAGTTGGCAGCGACTCCAGGCTCGGAGTCCTGGGCGTCTCAGTGCTGATCGGTGTCACCTACGCCGGCATCGGCAACATCATGCTCAACGGCCTGGGCATTGTGCTCTCCCCGAAGGAAAACCCCGGCTTCCTGCCCGGGCTCAACGCCGGCGCGTTCAACCTGGGTGCGGGTCTGAGCTTTGCGGTCATCTACGCTGTGAAGACTGCAGCCACGCCGGCCGACGGCGGGGGCACCTCAGGTTACTACGCCGGTATTATTGCCGGTTTGGTGATCCTGGTGCTGGCCCTGGCCACGTCCTTCCTCATCCCCAAGCCCGTCAACGCCGAGGTCACCGCCAAGGCCGTGCCGGCCGACCGCTGACCTCACGTCAAGGAGAATCCCCGTATGCCTGCCGGAAAAGTTGTAGTTGTAGGGTCGCTGAACGCTGACCTCACCGTCCGTACCGAACGTTTCCCCTCCCCCGGGGAGACGCTCAACGGTTCGGAACTGGTGATTGTGCCCGGTGGTAAAAGCGCCAACCAGGCAGCGGCCGCCGCGATCCTCGGCGCCGATGTCCGGCTCTTCGGTGCCGTGGGCGCCGACGGGCACGGGGACCTCCTGCTGAAGGCGGCCGCCGGTGCCGGAGTGGACGCCTCCCGCGTCCTGCGCCGCAGTGGCACCGCCACGGGCACGGCCATGATCGTGGTGGACGCGTCCGGGGAGAACACGATCATTGTTTCCCCCGGCGCCAACGGCACGGTCACCGGGGCTGAGCTGCCGGCGGACCTGTTCGACGGCGCCGCCGTGCTGACACTGAGCCTGGAGGTCCCGCTCGAGGCGGTCACCGCCGCGGCACGGGCGGGGCACGACGCCGGTGCACAGGTGCTGCTGAATCTCTCCCCGTACCGGGAGGTTCCGGCGGAACTGCTGGCCCTGACCGATGTGCTGCTGCTGAACACCCATGAGGCAGCGCTTGTGACCGGCCTGGCGGACCCCGCATCGGACTGGGAAGCGGTCATCGCCGCCCTGGACGCGCTGGGCGTGCGGCGCACCATCATCACCCTCGGCGGAGACGGCGCCGTTGTCCTTGACGGCACCGCCTCCGGCACCGGCCGGGTAGTGGCCATTGCCCCCACCCGGGTCACCGCGGTGGACACCACCGGCTGCGGGGATGCCTTCACGGCGGCAACCGCCGCCCGGCTGGCCGCCGGGGATTCCCTGGCCGACGCCGCCGCGTTTGCTGCGCGGGCCGGTGCGCTGGCTGCCACCCGGGAGGGCGCACAGTCTTCCTACTCTGCCCTGCTGGAGCTGGTCACACCGGCCTAGTTTTACGGCACCAAGAAGGGCCCGGCATCCGCGCATAACGTGCGGATGCCGGGCCCTTTGCGGTTAGCTCCCGAAGGAGCCGAGAAGGAAGTGCCGGTTTGCCTCCGCCCGCTCCAGCAGCTCCCCGCCGGTGTAGTACTTCCGGTCGAATTCCTCCCACTCGCCGACGAACATGGTCCACTCGCCGTCCACACACACCGGCCAGCAGCGGCGGACCCAGTTGAGCTTTTCGCGGGTGTTGTTGCGGTCCTGCGGATCGGTGCTGGTGTACTGCAGGACGGTGCAGTTGTGGATCACCTGCTCCTTGTCGGCGTCCCGCAACAGGAACTCTTCGTCGCTCCAGCGCTCCAGCACCAGGCGGGTGGCCCACATGAACTCACCGTGGGTTACCAGGAGCACATTGTCCCGGGCGTTCTCGCGGTGCAGGGTGCTGAGGATATTCCGTACACGGTTCTCGGCAACGTTGGCAATGGACTCCCCCGCAGGCGGCGCCCAATACAGCGGGTCGCTGTCACGGTACGCGGCGTTCTGCGAATACTTCCGGGCGAAATCCTGCTTCGACATGGACCCGATCTCGCCCCAGGAACGCTCGCGGATCACCCGGTTCTCTTCCCAGCGCACATCCAGCCCCAGATGGGCGGCGGTCTCGCGGGTCCGGGTATAAACCGAGACCATGGCACGGTCGAACTGGATATTCTGTGCCGCGATCCAGGCTCCGGCTACCTTTGCCTGCTGCACGCCGAGGTCCGTAAGCCGCCAGGAGCGGTCCGGAACGGTCATTGTCTCTTCTGTATAGAGGCTCGGGTCCCCGGCCTTGGCTGCCCGCTGCATCACGTTCGCTTCGCTTTGTCCGTGGCGGACGAGGAACAGGTTGCGGGGCATAACCATCGGGGCCTCCTGGAATACGCGAAATAGATTCTGTTTTTATCCTATGCGCACCATGGATTGGCCATTCTCACCGTCGAATTCGGTCAGCCTCATCTGTTGGGTAAACTCGCACGAATGAAACTCACATCACAGCACCCCGTCCGCCGCCGAAGCGCGGGGGCGGCAATTGCCCTGTCAGCACTGCTTGCGGTCACCGCCTGCGGCGGCGATGAGGCCGAAGCACCCGCCGAGCCGGCGCCCGTAGCCGCGGAAACCGCCACTACGCCCGCGGCCGAATGGCCCGCCGGTGATGAGAAGGGAACGCTCGCGAACCCTTATGCCTTGGGTGAGGAAATGGTCGACGGTGACTTTACGCTCACGGTCAACAGCGTCAACCTTGACGGCAATGAGCAGTTCAAAGCCATGGACAGCTTCCTTGGAAAGGTGGAGCCGGATCCCGGCAACACCTGGGTGTTCATCAATGCGACCTGGGGATACACCGGTGATGAGCCGGCTGATAACGTCGGGACCGATTTCTCTATTGTTAACGAGAACTGGGACGGCGGTTTTATGACCGACGACGAGTATGGCACCACGTTTAATTCGGTGTCAGCCTTGAAGGAGGGCGAGACCAAGGCCCAACCGGTGGAAAAGGGATTCACGGTGACGGCCGATGCGGTGCTGCAGATGCCGATCGAACACGCGAACACCTCGAGCATGGTCAAGGTGAATTTCAACCACGGCGGAGCCAACGATTTCCTGGTGGCCCTGAAGTAGTCACCACACACATTATCGGGTGCCCCGGCTGCTTTCGGCCGGGGCACTCTGCTGTCCGCCCAGTAGCGGGAACGCTCACCGCGGACGGCGTCCACGCGGCGGAGCCGCCCGTGCGTCCAGCCGGCGGACTGACTCCCGGACGGCGCCGTGCAGCATAATCTCCAAATCGCCGACCACACGGTAGGGGTGCTCGACCATGCCGTCCGCTACCCACCGGAGTACGATGGCGAGCACGGCCGAGGTGTAGAAATCGACCACCAGCACGCGGTCTTCCGGGCGCACCGGCCCGCCGCCGTCCTGCTCCATGACTGCCTCGGTGATGGGGCGCATCTGGCGGAACAGGAAGCCCTCGAGCCCGGGCTGCCCCACGCCGTCGAGCACCCCGAGCGTCGACGCGCGGTTGTTGCGCAGGTACAGCATCAGCCGGACTAACCCGTCCGCCCATCCCGTCTCAATGGCGAAAGCCCTGACCTGGCGGGCAACCTCGGTCTCGAACACCCAGACCGCCAGCTGGCGCACGTCCGAGAAATGGTAGTAGAAGGCCTGTCGCGTCAGTCCGCAGTCCCGCGTGAGTTCCGTGACCGTCACTTTGTCGAGCGGCTCGGTGCGCAGCCGGGCCTTGAGCGCGGCCGCCAGAGCCGCTCGCGCCCTCGCTCCCCTCTGCGCGTCGATGCCCTCGTCGGTCATGCCTGACGGTAGCACCGGGCGTTTTTGGACACATCGCGTCAGCTGTCTAATGACTGCTCGGGGCGGTTTTTTTACCTTCGAAGAAGAAGGCACGCATGCCGCGGGCCCGAAACGGAGAGGTCCAAGATGTTCTTGTTCGAATCAATTCCCTGGTATTCCTGGGCGATGTTCGGCGTCGTCCTGGTTGCCCTCATCGCGCTCAACGAGGTGACACGACGTTGGAAGTGGGCCGGCCTGGCCTTCTTCGTGGCGCTGCCCATTCTGCTGACCGTGTTCGTGTGGCCGGTGACTGCCGGTGACGGCTCGTCCACGGGCACCTGGTTCCACTGGGTGAAGGTGTACTCGGCACTCCTCGGGTGCCTGGGCTTTATGCTCATCCGGTATGTTCCCCGTTTGGCACAGAACCGCTGGATGTTGATGTTCCCGCCACTGATCCTGGCGATCAACATCGGCGAGGCTGTCATCCGGGACTTCGAGGTGGCCGGGCTGCAGGGCATGCACGACGGCGTCTTTATGGTCGGCGGTCCGTGGAACTACATGAACGCCATCGCCGGCATCCTGAACCTGCTCACCATCTGTGGCTGGACCGGCATCATCATCTCCCGCGACAAGTCGAAGGACATGATCTGGCCCGACATGATGTGGTTCTGGATCATCGCATATGACCTGTGGAACTTCGCCTACGTCTACAACTGCGTCGGTGACCACGCGTTCTACGCCGGTGCGGCGCTGCTCATCTCCTGCACCATCCCCGCGTTCTTCCTCAAGAAGGGTGCGTGGCTGCAGCACCGCGCCCACACCCTCGCACTGTGGATGATGTTCACGATGGCGGTCCCCACGTTCGTGAGCACGTCGCCGTTCGCTGTGGAGTCCTCGCACAACCCGACCGCACTGTTCGTCGTGTCGGCCATCTCGCTGGCGGCCAACATCGCCGTCGCGGTCTACCAGGTGTTCACCATCGTCAAGCGGCACCGCAACCCGCTGCGCGACGAGCTGTACACCCATCTGCGCCCGTACCGGGAGGTGCGTGACGCGAACCTGCCCGCCGAGGCCCCGGTTGTCCTGCCGGAGCCCAAAGACCGGCCGGTCACCGTCTGACCTTCAGGGCATGGAAAAACCCCTCCTGATCGGACTTTGGTCTGATCAGGAGGGGTTTCCCCTTTGGAGCCCCCTGCCGGATTCGAACCGGCGACCCCCTGTTTACAAGACAGGTGCTCTGGCCAACTGAGCTAAGGGGGCGTGTTCTCGTCTCCGCCGGCAAAGAAGAAAAGCGGAACCGAACAAACAACGCTAGACAAGGTTAGCCCAGAGCGCCCGCCCCCGTGAAACCGGGAATGGTTTCACGGGGAACCGGGCCTCCGGGCCGAACAGGCTACTTGTTGGCGTCGATCGCTGCCTGGACGGTCTCAGTGAAGGTGTTCAGGTCTGCTTCTGCGCCGTTGACGTAGGCGGTGGGGGTGCCGGCGATGCCGTCCACGCGGGCGAGCTGATCCGCGTACTTCACGAACGGACGGTACGTGCCGTCGTCAATGCAGGATTCCAGGTTCTCCGTGTTCGCGCCGGCAGCCTCGGCCATGTCCACCAGGCCGGCGTTGTTCACTTCACCCGCAGCGTGCTGGGCGAAGATCGCCTTCATGAAGTCCCAATAGGATTCGGGACTCTCAGCAGCAACGCAGGCAGCGGCGTTGGCGCCGCGCGATGAGTAGTTGGTGGCGGAACTGCGGTCCAGGAACGCGACGGTGCGGTATTCGTAGGTGATTTCCCCGGCGTCCAGCCACTGGGCGATCTGCTCATCGTAGGTGGCGGCAAAGTCAGCGCAGTGCACGCAGTTAATGTCCACGTATTCCACGATCTGAATCGGCTCACCCGGTTCGGAGGCTTCGATGCCCGGCGGCACGGGAGCATCTTCCGCGGCTTCCTCCGGCGCGGGCTCCAGGGTCTCGGTATCGAAGTCAAACGGTTCTGCGGGCTCCAATGCGCTGGTGGAGGTCAGCGTGAAACCACCGTACTGGTTGGCGTTGGCCGGAGATGTGCCATTGTTCGCCACGCTGCGGCTCATGCTGTTGAACACAATGACGCCGACAATTGCGATTACCGCCACAATCGCCACCACTACGCCCCAGATCACAAGGAGGCGGTTGCGCCGGTCCTTCTTCTGCTGCGCTTCACGCATGGCACGGGCCTGGTCACGGGCGGCAGCAGTCCGCTCGGCCTTGGTCAGCTTGGGATTCCGGTCAGTCATTATTCCTCATGTCTCTCAACGCCGGCACCCGTTTCCGGGGCCTGTGGGCACATCACCAGTGTAGGGGGAACGTATTGCCCCGCCCTTCAGCCAACGCCCGCACGCGGTACAAAGTTTCCGGGCTTAGATAGAGTGGCTAAATACGTCTATTCAAACTAAGGGGTGCCATTCGTGAACGCTGAGGCCGATCCGAGCCAGAAGGACGCAACGGACGGGTATGGCGACTTCGATTTCATCGTAGTTTCCAACCGGCTTCCCGTGGACCGGGTGAGCACGCCCGACGGCGAGACCTGGCGCCGCTCCCCCGGCGGCCTGGTGACGGCGCTGGCGCCGGTCATGGCGAAGGCCGACGGCGCGTGGGTGGGCTGGCCGGGATCCCCGGACGAAGAGGTGGAGCCCTTCGACCACGATGACATGCACCTGAAGCCGGTGCCGCTGAGTACCGATGAGGTGGAGCTCTACTATGAGGGCTTCTCCAACGCGACGCTGTGGCCGCTCTACCATGACGTTATTGCCACCCCGGAGTTCCACCGCACCTGGTGGGACGCCTACCGGACAGTTAACCGCCGCTTCGCCGACGCCGCGGCCTCCGTGGCGGCCGAGGGCGCCACGGTCTGGGTGCAGGACTACCAGCTGCAGCTGGTCCCGCAGCTGCTCCGCAAGGCCCGTCCGGACCTGAAAATCGGATTCTTCAACCACATCCCCTTCCCGCCGCTGGAAATCTTCGCCCAGCTTCCCTGGCGCCGGAACATCATTGAGGGCCTGCTGGGCGCGGACCTGATCGGTTTCCAGCGGCCCTCGGATGCGAGCAACTTCCTGCGCTGCGTGCGCCGCTTCGCCGGTTACACCATCCGCCAGCAGCAGGTGAACGTGACCACCGAGGACGGCCTGTCCTACGTCTCCCGTGCCGAGGCATTCCCCATTTCCATTGACGCGGCGAAGATCGCCGAACTCGCCCAGCGCGAGGACATCATCGAACGCTCCAAGCAGATCCGCCGCGAGCTGGGCAACCCGGATACCGTGATGCTCGGCGTGGACCGGCTGGATTACACCAAGGGCATCAGCCACCGGCTCAAGGCCTACGGCGAACTCCTGGAGGACGGTGAAATCACCGTCGACAATGCCTCCATGATTCAGGTGGCCAGCCCTTCGCGTGAGCGGGTGGAACAGTACCGGCTGCTGCGCGAAGAGGTGGAAGGAACCGTGGGACGGATCAGCGGCACCTACGACACCATTTCCAACACCGCGCTGCGCTACCTGCACCACAGCTATCCGGTAGAGGAAATGGTGGCGCTCTACCTCGCCGCCGACGTCATGCTGGTCACCGCCCTGCGCGACGGCATGAACCTTGTCGCCAAGGAGTACGTGGCGGCCCGCACCGGGAACACCGGTGCCCTGGTGCTCTCCGAATTCACCGGCGCCGCAGACCAGCTCCGTCAGGCAGTGCTGGTGAACCCGCACGATATCGACGGCCTGAAGGCCTCCATCCTCACGGCCATGAACATGCCTGCCCGCGAGGCCAGCCGCCGGATGCGGCTGATGCGGCGGCAGGTACTGCAGAACGACGTCGAGCGCTGGTCACGGAACTTCCTTGACGCCCTTGAGCAGGACCAGGACCGGGACCAGTAGTGGAGACGCCGGAGACCGGACTGCAGCAGGCACTGGAAGGGCTCGCGGACGCGGACACCCTGCTGGTTGCCCTGGATTTTGACGGGACGCTGTCCCCGCTGGTGGAGCGGGCCGAGGACGCCCGCCCACTGAACGGCTCCGCTGCCGCCGTGCGCGCACTGGCAGCCCTGCCGGGCACCGTCACCGCCTTTATATCCGGACGCGCCCTGGACAGCCTGCGCAGCGTCGCCACCCCTGACCCGGAGACGCTGCTGATCGGCAGCCACGGAGCCGAAACCTGGACGGGACCCAATGCCGAGCCCCTGCAGCTGACGGCGGAGCAGGCCGAGCTGCTGGCCCGCGCCCGGTCAGCAGTGGAATCCGTGGCCACGCGGCACCCGGGGTGCCGGCTGGAGGACAAGCCGGCCGGCGTCGTCCTCCACACCCGCAGCGCCGAGGGTCCGGTGGCTGCCGCTGCCACCGACGAGGCGCGCCGCCACCTGCAAATGCTGGACGGCGTGCAGGTCACCGATGGCAAGTCCGTCCTGGAAGCCTCCGTTGTACACACGAATAAGGGTGAGGGTATCCGTGCCCTGCGCGCGCTGACCGGTGCGACGGCGGTGCTTTTCGCCGGTGACGACGTCACCGATGAGCACGGCTTCGCTGCCCTGGAGGCCGGCGACGTGGGCATCAAGGTCGGTCCCGGAGACACGGCCGCGGCGTTCCGGGTTGCCTCTCCCGAAGCCTTCACCGAGGTGCTTGCCGAGCTGGCACGGCTGCGCTCAGCCGCCGTCGGCCGGTAACACAGCCGATGCGGACGCGGCGCCGGAGCCAACGTATGCCATACTGACTCCGTGAACCGTGTCACAGCTCACTGTTGAGCCGCGGCGGGTTCCCACAACTACATAGCACCTCCATTCACAACGGATCGTCGGGCACGTACCTGCCCGTGAAGGGAAATACCATGGCAACGGTAACGTTTGACCAGGCAACACGCCTCTACCCGGGGACTGAACGCCCTGCTGTAGATAACCTCAGCCTCGAAATCGCCGACGGCGAGTTCCTGGTTCTCGTTGGCCCCTCCGGCTGCGGAAAATCCACCTCCCTGCGCATGCTCGCCGGGCTCGAAGACGTCAACTCCGGCCGGATCCTGATCGGTGACCGCGACGTCACCGACGTTCCGCCCAAGGACCGCGACATCGCCATGGTTTTCCAGAACTATGCGCTGTACCCGCACATGTCGGTGGCGGACAACATGGGCTTCGCCCTGAAGATCGCCGGCGTGGGCAAGGAAGAGCGGATGGAACGCGTCCGCGAGGCCGCCAAGCTGCTCGACCTCGAAGACTTCCTCGATCGCAAGCCCAAGGCCCTCTCCGGTGGCCAGCGCCAGCGCGTTGCCATGGGCCGCGCCATCGTCCGGAACCCGCAGGTGTTCCTGATGGATGAGCCGCTGTCCAACCTGGATGCCAAGCTCCGTGTGCAGACCCGCACGCAGATCGCCTCCCTCACCCGCCGTCTCGGCGTCACCACCGTTTACGTCACGCACGACCAGGTCGAGGCCATGACCATGGGCGACCGCGTGGCAGTGCTGAAGGACGGCATCCTGCAGCAGGTGGACACCCCGCGGAACCTCTACGACCACCCGAAGAACGTATTCGTGGCCGGCTTCATCGGTTCCCCCGCCATGAACCTGTTGGAACTGCCGGTAGTGGACGGCGGTGTCGCATTTGGCGGCTCGGTTTACCCCGTGGCAAGCGCAGTGCTTGGTGCCGCAGCCGGCAACACGGTCACCCTGGGTGTCCGTCCCGAAGACATGGAGCTCGTCTCCGAGGGCGACGGCCTGCAGGTGGACGTTGACGTGGTGGAGGAGCTCGGCGCCGACGCGTACGTGTATGGCCACACCACCCTCGACGGCAAGCACCATGACATGGTGGTCCGCGTGGACGGCCGCCGCCCGCCGATGAAGGGCGATGTCCTGTACGTCCGCCCGCAGAAGGGGCATGTGCACCTCTTCGACACCGCCACCGGCGACCGGCTGGCCGAACAGGCCTAACGCCCGTGACATGCGGTGGCTCCCCTGCTCAACTAGACTTTTGAGATGGGGAGCCACCGCTTTTTTAATGCACGTATGTTCTACACGTAAGGGCTTTCGCCTATGACACACGCCGCATCAGCCAACTGGCAGAACGAACCGACGGATTGGGACCAGGCCGGGAAACTGCCCCGCGCCCGTGAATCAGCCGGCAGGATCAACACCCTTGGCTCGCTGAACATTACGGCTGCGTCCATGGACCCCGCCCTGCTGGACCTGCCATGGCACATCCCGCTGGAGGACTGGCCCAAGGAAAACCTGGCCGCCCTTCCCCGCGGCATCTCCCGCCACGTGGTCCGCTTTGCCCGGCTGGGCGATTCGCTGATTGCCATCAAGGAAACCAGCGAGCATGTTGCCCGGCAGGAGTACCACATGCTGCGCAAACTGCGTCGGCTGAATGTGCCGGCGGTGTCTCCGGTGGCGGTTATTACCGGACGCATGAACCCTGAAGGTGAAGAGCTGCAGCCGGTCCTGGTGACTCGGCACCTGCGTTTCTCCCTCCCCTACCGTGCCGTGTTTTCCCAGACCCTGCGCCAGGTCACGCTGACCAGGCTGATCGATGCCCAGGCACTGTTGCTGGTACGCCTGCATCTGGCCGGTTTCTACTGGGGTGACGTGTCCCTGTCCAATACGCTGTTCCGCCGCGACGCTGGAGCCTTCGCGGCATACCTCGTGGATGCCGAAACCGGAGAGCTCTATCCGGAACTTTCCAATGGCCAGCGCGAATACGATCTGGAAATTGCCCGGGTCAACATTGCCGGGGAGCTGATGGACCTGGCCGAAGGCGGCCTGATCGAAGAGTCCGTGGATCCGCT
Organism: Arthrobacter zhangbolii; assembly: GCF_022869865.1. Lineage (NCBI taxonomy): Bacteria > Bacillati > Actinomycetota > Actinomycetes > Micrococcales > Micrococcaceae > Arthrobacter > Arthrobacter zhangbolii. The sequence goes on along the minus strand of NZ_CP094984.1, from coordinate 545,445 downwards.
GGCCACCAGCGAACGGATCATGGACAGCTACCGCCGGCTCTGGGCAGAACTCACCGAGCAGGAATCCTTCGGGCTCGCCGACCGGTGGCGGGTGGACGCACGGATCCGCCGGCTGAATGACCTGGGGTTCGACGTCGACGAACTGACCATCTCCACTACCCCGGACGGATCCCAGGTCCAGCTGCAACCCAAGGTTGTGGACGCCGGCCACCACCAGCGCCGGCTGCTGCGCCTCACCGGCATCGATGCCCAGGAAAACCAGGCCCGTCGGCTGCTCAATGACCTGGATTCCTACCGCGCAACCAACCACCCGGAGCTTGATGAGGAGCTCAGCGCCCACCTGTGGGTGACCCAGGTCTTCGAACCCATTGTGAAGGCCGTGCCCCGGGACCTGGGCAGCAAGCTCGAGGCGGCCGAAGTTGTCCATGAGGTGCTCGAACACCGGTGGTACATGTCCGAGAACTCCAACCGGAACGTGCCGATGGCCGAAGCCGTCCAGTCCTATATGGACAACATCCTGCGCCACCGGCGTGATGAAGCAGCGATCCTCCTCAGTGCCGATACCAGGACCATGCAGATCCTGGACGCGGGAGGAGCCCCGTCCTAAGACGGGGCTCCCCGGAAAAACGGCAGGACGCGGCCGAAGCTAGTAGCTTGAGGTCTCCGCAGCGATGCCAATGAAGATCAGAAGGAAGAACAGGGCGCCCAGCAGGGTCCCCAGCGCACCCACAATGATGCCCACCACGGCGGGAACGTTGCCCATGCCGACCTTGCGGGACTGGTTCAGGCCAATGATGCTCAGTACCAGGCCGACCACGGAAATGAAGAACGAGGTGATCAGGCCGGCAATACCCATGGCCTGGCCCGGATTCTCCCGAGGCACGGGATACGCGCTCTCCCCGTAGGAGGGGTAACCCGTCTGCGCGGGGTATCCGGCGGGCTGCTGGCCGTACTGGGACTGCCCGTACTGATCGGACTGTCCGTAGGAGGAGCCCTGCTGGGCGTAGGGGGATGATCCTTCCTGCCCGTAGGAGGGATACCCGGAGGAGGCGTTGCTGCCCTGTCCGTCCTGTCCGGGGTAGGACGGCGGCGCCGGCTGGGAGGACGTGCCGTACTGGCTCTCTTCCGAGCCCTGGCTGCCGTCCGCAGCAGGATTCTCGCCATGCTGCCATTCTGGTCGGTTGTCTGACACGCGGATTTTCCCCCTGAATGAGAAGTGGCTAGCGTGGGTGAATCGCCGTGGCGTCAACTTCGCTAGGTCGATATGACGTTTCTCCAATCCTATACACCCATGGGGAAGGGGAACCAGCGCATGCGTGAGCGAAATCTCCTGTGACGTGTGCCCCTCTCTGCCAACGGCTGCAGCCGTGAGTCGTTAAATGGAAATGTAAGCGTACGAACCGGAAGGAGCCCCTCAAAGATGGTTGACCAACTGGCTGAGGTCTTCAGCCGCCCGGACCTGCGTCTGGTCCCCGTCCATGAGTCCCCCGCCGGCCGTGAATGGTGGCGCTCATCAGTGATCTACCAGATCTACCCGCGATCCTTCCGGGACCGTCGCGGGGACGGCATCGGTGACCTGCAAGGCATCACCGCCGAACTGGCCACCCTGGCCGAACTGGACATCGACGCCGTCTGGCTCTCCCCCTTCTACCGCTCCCCGCAAAAGGACGCCGGCTACGACGTCGCCGACTACTGCTCCGTAGACCCCATCTTCGGCACCCTGGAGGACTTCGACGCCCTCATCACCGAAGCCTCCCGCCACCACATCCGCGTCATCGTGGACCTGGTCCCCAACCACTGCTCCGACGCCCACCCCCTCTTCCAGGCAGCCCTGGCCGCAGGACCCGGCTCCCCCGAACGCGACATGTTCATCTTCCGCGACGGCACCGGCGAAAACGGGGACACCCCGCCGAACAACTGGCAGTCCCACTTCGGCGGACCGGCCTGGACCCGCATCACCGAACCCGACGGCACCCCCGGACAGTGGTACCTGCACCTCTTTGACTCCTCCCAGCCCGACTTCAACTGGGACTCCCCCGCAGTGCACGCCGAATTCGAACGGATCCTGCGCTTCTGGCTGGACCGCGGCGTCGGCGGGTTCCGCGTGGACGTCGCCCACGCCCTGATCAAAAAGACCGGCCTGCCGGACTGGGGCGGACGCGCCGACGGATCCTCCTCCGAGGGCTACCCCGGCTCCGAAGCACCCATGTTCGGCCAGCCCGGCATCCACGACATCTACCGGTCCTGGCGGAACATCCTGGACTCCTACGACGGGGACCGGGTGCTCTGCGCCGAAGCGACCATCGACCCGATCGAACGCCTCACCGACTGGGTACGCGCCGATGAGATGCACCAGACGTTCAACTTCGCCTACCTGCACCACCCCTGGCACGCCCCGGCACTGCGCCACGTCATCGAGTCCTCCCTGCGCGCCTTCGACCAGGTCGGCGCCCCCACCACCTGGGTGCTCTCCAACCACGACGTCGTCCGCCATACAAGCCGCTTCGGGCTGACCGGCGCGGGCCCGCGAACGGGCGATGGCCTCGGCCCCCGGGATGAGCAGCCCAACTTGGAACTCGGCCTGGCCAGGGCCAGGGCAGCCACGCTGCTGATGCTGGGCCTGCCCGGCGGCGTTTACCTCTACCAGGGTGAGGAACTGGGACTGCCGGACCACACCCTGCTTCCGGACGAGTTCCGCCAGGACCCCACCTTCCACCGCACCGCCGGGGAACGGGTGGGACGTGACGGGAACCGCGTGCCGCTGCCGTGGAAAGCCAACCAACCCAGCTATGGCTTTAGTGACGCCGGGAAGTCCTGGTTGCCGCAGCCTCCCATCTGGGGGAAGCACTCCCGTGATATCGAGCAGCGCAACCCGGACTCCACCTTGAACCTGTACCGCAACGCCCTGTCGCTGCGCCGTGCGCTGCGGCTGGGTGACGGCTCGCTCGCCTGGTGGCCGGAGCACGACGACGAAGGGCTGGTGTGCTTTGTCAACGGGTCCACCCTGGTCGCGATGAACATGGGTGAGGACCCTGTGAAGCTGCCGGCTCTCCCGCTGCTGTTGGGCAGCGCCGCTGATGCCCTTGAAGGCGACCGGCTGCGTCCGAACCGCACCGTATGGATGCGCGTGGGTTCATAACCGGACTGATGCTAAACCCCGGGAATGGCCTTCCCGGGGTTTAGTATGCCGGCGGGATCGAACAGGCTCTTGAGGCGCCGCTGCAGGACCAGCACTTCTTCCTGCTGTTCGGCCGGGAGCCAGCGGAGCTTGTACTGTCCCACGCCGTGTTCCCCGGTGATGGTCCCGCCCAGAGACAGTGCCACTGCAATGGATTCATCGAGGGCGGCGTCCAGCCGCTGCTGCCCGCCCCCTTCAGCGGTGCCAACCCAGAAGGTGGGATGCAGGTTACCGTCGCCGGCGTGGGCCACCACTCGCAAACCCACCCGATGAGCTGCAGCCATGCGTTCAAGTTCAGCGACGTATCCGACTAGTGCCGACCGCGGAACGGCCACGTCTTCCCCCACCCGCAACTGTTCCGCGAGGCCGCTTCCTCGGCTGTGCCTCCGCAGATCCACCAGCCGTTCTGCTTCCACGGATCCCTCAGTGCTGACCGTCCCGCCCAGCCCGGCTAAAACCTCCCGCACAACATCAGCCTCGGCTGCGGCTCCAAACCCGTCAGTCTGGATCAGCAGCAGCGCGTTGCCCCGGGCCGCCAGGGCGCTGCCGTGGGCTGCGTCCAACGCCGCCAGCGTCGCCCCGTCCAACAGCTCCATAATTGCCGGCTGGACGCGTGCCGTTCCCACGGCGAGGACGCCCGAGGCCGCCGTCGGGACATCCGGGAAGAAGGCGGCAATGGTGCAGGTCCGTACCGGCAAATAGCGCAGGCGCACGGTAATACCCACCACAATCCCCAAGGTCCCTTCGGAGCCGGTGAAGAGTCCGGTCAGGTCATACCCCGCTACGCCCTTGAAGGTACGCTGTCCGGTCCTAATGAGGGTGCCGTCCGCCAGCACAACGTCCAGCGCGAGCACCGAATCACGGGTCACCCCATACTTCGCACACCGCAGTCCCCCTGCGTTGGTGGCAACATTGCCACCGATAGTCGAGATACGGTAACTGGCGGGGTCCGGTGCATACATCAGCCCATGTTCAGCTGCAGCCGCGTTCAGATCGGCGTTAACCACCCCGGGTTCGACGACGGCCACTTCGTCCAGCGGATTCAACTCGAGGATCCGGTTCATTCTCTCCAGGCTGAGGACAATGCAGCCCGCCGTGGCATGCGCCCCGCCGGATACCCCGGTGCCCGCGCCCCTGGCAACAACGGCAGTGCCGGTCTCGGAAGCCCAGCGAAGCACAGCCTGCACACCCTCAATACCTTTGGCCCAGACCACGGCCAGCGGCTCGGCATAGTCCAGCACCGGACCCTGATCAGCGGCGTAGGCAGCCCGCACCGGGACGGAAGTATCCATCTCCAGATCAGGATGGCTCAGCGCCAGGGCATGCAGGGCATGCAGGGCATCAAGTGACACAGGCTACCGGGCCCCCATAAAGCGGGCGTAGCGGTCCAGGATCTCTTCCCATTCGGCACGGATCCGCTCGTATTCCTTTGCGGCCTCCGGCAGTCGTTCCAGTCCCCCGTGCCGGAGCGTCACCAAGGTACCGTCCTCCGCTACCGCGGAGAATTCCACCCGCACGTCGGTGGGAATCCGAGGACTGTGCCCCGCCACCCAGTCCAGCTCAAGCAGGGAATCGGGTTCCTTGGTCCGGACGGTAGCCCAGACAGCCGTCTCACCATCCGGAGCAGTTTCGGTCAGGACGCCGGATTCAAACTCCGGGTGTGTGCCCTCACCGAAGTCGGTGAGGTCCTGGGGCCACCATAAGTGAAGGTAGTCGGTAAACCCGTTGAAGGCTTCGTGCAGATCCCGGGGCACCCTGCGTTCCAGCACTACTTCGGACGGAGCGGCTGCCCCGTCTGTGTTCACCGGATCAGCGTCCGGATCCTCGGCATGGGAAAACAGGGAGAAACTCATGGTTTCCAGCCTACCGGTGCCGGCATCTCTGGTGGGGGTTAAACAGGTGAGGCCCGTACCAACACTGGTACGGGCCTCACCCTTCACAATTTGTCCGGCGGTGACCTACTCTCCCACATCCTCCCGGATGCAGTACCATCGGCGCTGTGGGTCTTAGCTTCCGGGTTCGGAATGGGACCGGGCGTTTCCCCCACGCTATGACCGCCGTAACCCTACTACCCGCACCCGCACAAACACCGGCCAAAAAACCGGGTGTGCAGAGGGGAAAACATTGGGTCACGAACGTCGTTAGACGAAGTGATATTCAATTTTTGTTCCACGGTCAACAACCAGGGTTGTTATCCGGGAACCACATAGTGGACGCAAGCAGCATGATCAACAACACCCTGTACGTTGGGAAACCGTTTGAAGTCGTGTTTCCCCAGATGTTGGTGTGGTGTAAGTTATCGGCCTATTAGTACCGGTCAGCTTCACGGGTCTTTAGTCCCCGCTTCCACATCCGGCCTATCAACCCAGTGGTCTGGCTGGGGGCCTCTCACACACAAGGTGTATGGAAATCTCATCTCGAAGCGGGCTTCCCGCTTAGATGCTTTCAGCGGTTATCCCATCCGAACGTAGCTAATCAGCGGTGCACTTGGCAGTACAACTGACACACCAGAGGTTCGTCCGTCCCGGTCCTCTCGTACTAAGGACAGCCCTTCTCAAATTTCCTGCGCGCGCAGCGGATAGGGACCGAACTGTCTCACGACGTTCTAAACCCAGCTCGCGTACCGCTTTAATGGGCGAACAGCCCAACCCTTGGGACCTACTCCAGCCCCAGGATGCGACGAGCCGACATCGAGGTGCCAAACCATGCCGTCGATATGGACTCTTGGGCAAGATCAGCCTGTTATCCCCGAGGTACCTTTTATCCGTTGAGCGACGGCCATTCCACAATGTACCGCCGGATCACTAGTCCCGACTTTCGTCCCTGCTCGAGATGTCTCTCTCACAGTCAAGCTCCCTTGTGCACTTACACTCGCCACCTGATTGCCAACCAGGCTGAGGGAACCTTTGGGCGCCTCCGTTACTCTTTAGGAGGCAACCGCCCCAGTTAAACTACCCATCAGGCACTGTCCCTGACCCGGATTACGGGCCGAAGTTAGATATCCAGTATGACCAGAGTGGTATTTCAACGATGACTCCACCCGAACTGGCGTCCGGGTCTCACAGTCTCCCACCTATCCTACACAAGCCACACCGAACACCAATACCAAACTATAGTAAAGGTCTCGGGGTCTTTCCGTCCTGCTGCGCGTAACGAGCATCTTTACTCGTACTGCAATTTCGCCGAGTTTATGGTTGAGACAGCGGGGAAGTCGTTACTCCATTCGTGCAGGTCGGAACTTACCCGACAAGGAATTTCGCTACCTTAGGATGGTTATAGTTACCACCGCCGTTTACTGGGGCTTAAATTCCCAGCTTCGCCCGTAAGGGCTAACCGGTCCTCTTAACCTTCCAGCACCGGGCAGGAGTCAGTCCGTATACATCGTCTTGCGACTTCGCACGGACCTGTGTTTTTAGTAAACAGTCGCTTCCCCCTGGTCTCTGCGGCCCCGATCCCCTCCGGACAGCAAGTGTCCATCAAGGTTGGGGCCCCCCTTCTCCCGAAGTTACGGGGGCATTTTGCCGAGTTCCTTAACCATAATTCTCTCGATCGCCTTAGTATTCTCTACCTGATCACCTGTGTCGGTTTGGGGTACGGGCGGCTGGAACCTCGCGCCGATGCTTTTCTAGGCAGCATAGGATCACCGGATCCCCCCGTGAGGGGGTCCCGTCGGATCTCAGGATCGTCATCAAAGACACCGTGACGGATTTACCTATCACGGACCCTACATCCTTAGACCAGGTCAACCATCGCCTGGCCCGGCTACCTTCCTGCGTCACACCTGTTAATACGCTTACCTCCCAGGATCAGGTCCCGTGCTCGGCCAAAACCCTCACACCACAAGGATGCTCGGGCAGGCTCCGGACGGTTAGTGTCCCCTGCTTGGTATGGGCGGTTCTTCGCCGGTACGGGAATATCAACCCGTTGTCCATCGACTACGCCTGTCGGCCTCGCCTTAGGTCCCGACTTACCCAGGGCAGATTAGCTTGACCCTGGAACCCTTGATCATTCGGCGGACGGGTTTCTCACCCGTCTTTCGCTACTCATGCCTGCATTCTCACTCGTGTAGGCTCCACCACTGGTTTACACCGCAGCTTCACTGCCCACACGACGCTCCCCTACCCATCCAGACGACTGAACCACGAAGGCTTATCTATATCTGAATGCCACAACTTCGGCGGTGTACTTGAGCCCCGCTACATTGTCGGCGCGGAATCACTTGACCAGTGAGCTATTACGCACTCTTTCAAGGGTGGCTGCTTCTAAGCCAACCTCCTGGTTGTCTGGGCAACTCCACATCCTTTCCCACTTAGCACACGCTTAGGGGCCTTAGTTGGTGGTCTGGGCTGTTTCCCTCTCGACTATGAAGCTTATCCCCCACAGTCTCACTGCTGCGCTCTCACTTACCGGCATTCGGAGTTTGGCTGACGTCAGTAACCTTGTAGGGCCCATTAGCCATCCAGTAGCTCTACCTCCGGTAAGAAACACGCAACGCTGCACCTAAATGCATTTCGGGGAGAACCAGCTATCACGGAGTTTGATTGGCCTTTCACCCCTACCCACAGCTCATCCCCTCCATTTTCAACTGAAGTGGGTTCGGTCCTCCACGACGTCTTACCGTCGCTTCAACCTGGCCATGGGTAGATCACTCCGCTTCGGGTCTAGATCACGCCACTGCAACGCCCTATTCAGACTCGCTTTCGCTACGGCTTCCCCACACGGGTTAACCTCGCGACGTAACACTAACTCGCAGGCTCATTCTTCAAAAGGCACGCTGTCACAGCTACAAGGCTGCTCCAACGGTTTGTAGGCACACGGTTTCAGGTACTATTTCACTCCCCTCCCGGGGTACTTTTCACCTTTCCCTCACGGTACTTGTCCGCTATCGGTCATCAGGGAGTATTTAGGCTTACCAGGTGGTCCTGGCAGATTCGCACGGGATTTCTCGGGCCCCGTGCTACTTGGGATCCTCTCCAAGCGGCAGCATACATTCCGGTTACGGGGCTAACACCCTCTACGGCCTGGCTTTCAAACCAGTTCACCTATGCATCTGCACTCACTTCACCGATCCGGCAGAATCGGTACGGAAAGTCCCGCAACCCCAGTGATGCAACGCCCGCCGGCTATCACACACCACTGGTTTAGCCTCTTCCGCGTTCGCTCGCCACTACTAACGGAATCACTGTTGTTTTCTCTTCCTGTGGGTACTGAGATGTTTCACTTCCCCACGTTCCCTCCACGCACCCTATGTGTTCAGATGCGGGTCACCCGGTCACTCGCGCGCCGGGCGGGGTTTCCCCATTCGGACATCCTGGGATCAAAGTTCGGTTATCAACTCCCCCAGGCTTATCGCAGATTCCTACGTCCTTCTTCGGCTCCTGATGCCAAGGCATCCACCGTGTGCCCTTAAAAACTTGACCACAAAGATCAATAATTAATTATCGCTATCGAGAAAACCACGGTCACACCCCGCCACCGCCCCGCAAGGGGACAGCACCGGGATCTACCAGGTTTTTCTGAAATTGCACTTAATAATTTTTAAGATGCTCGCGTCCACTATGTAGTTCTCAAACAACAACCCCGTCACACCCATCCACACCCGGACACCCCCGCAAAGAGGCGAAACCCGTGATGTATCCGGCATGCGCAGGAACAAACAGAAACAAACCACAACCATGAACAACCACCCCGGCCGCAAAGCCCGGATCATTACCCACGGTCCTGTTGTCTCAGGACCCAACAGTGTGCCAAACGGTCAACCGGCATACCCGCCCGAACCAACGCTTTCCAGGACTCCCCCAAGGGGAAGACCGTACTCACCGATCCGGGCATCACGCCGGCGCCTATCCATTGATATTCCACCCTTGAGCACCCACCGGAGAACAGATGTCTCCGATATGGGCATCTCCTGCAGGAGACACATCCGGCACTGTGGCCGGACATACCGTCCTGAGGTGCTCCTTAGAAAGGAGGTGATCCAGCCGCACCTTCCGGTACGGCTACCTTGTTACGACTTAGTCCCAATCGCCGGTCCCACCTTCGACGGCTCCCTCCCACAAGGGGTTAGGCCACCGGCTTCGGGTGTTACCAACTTTCGTGACTTGACGGGCGGTGTGTACAAGGCCCGGGAACGTATTCACCGCAGCGTTGCTGATCTGCGATTACTAGCGACTCCAACTTCATGAGGTCGAGTTGCAGACCTCAATCCGAACTGAGACCGGCTTTTTGGGATTAGCTCCACCTCACAGTATCGCAACCCTTTGTACCGGCCATTGTAGCATGCGTGAAGCCCAAGACATAAGGGGCATGATGATTTGACGTCGTCCCCACCTTCCTCCGAGTTGACCCCGGCAGTCTCCTATGAGTCCCCGCCATAACGCGCTGGCAACATAGAACGAGGGTTGCGCTCGTTGCGGGACTTAACCCAACATCTCACGACACGAGCTGACGACAACCATGCACCACCTGTAAACCGGCCACAAGTGGGGGACCTGTTTCCAGGTCTTTCCGGTTCATGTCAAGCCTTGGTAAGGTTCTTCGCGTTGCATCGAATTAATCCGCATGCTCCGCCGCTTGTGCGGGCCCCCGTCAATTCCTTTGAGTTTTAGCCTTGCGGCCGTACTCCCCAGGCGGGGCACTTAATGCGTTAGCTACGGCGCGGAAAACGTGGAATGTCCCCCACACCTAGTGCCCAACGTTTACGGCATGGACTACCAGGGTATCTAATCCTGTTCGCTCCCCATGCTTTCGCTCCTCAGCGTCAGTTAATGCCCAGAGACCTGCCTTCGCCATCGGTGTTCCTCCTGATATCTGCGCATTTCACCGCTACACCAGGAATTCCAGTCTCCCCTACATCACTCTAGTCTGCCCGTACCCACTGCAGACCCGGGGTTGAGCCCCGGGCTTTCACAGCAGACGCGACAAACCGCCTACGAGCTCTTTACGCCCAATAATTCCGGATAACGCTTGCGCCCTACGTATTACCGCGGCTGCTGGCACGTAGTTAGCCGGCGCTTCTTCTGCAGGTACCGTCACTTTCGCTTCTTCCCTGCTGAAAGAGGTTTACAACCCGAAGGCATTCGTCCCTCACGCGGCGTCGCTGCATCAGGCTTTCGCCCATTGTGCAATATTCCCCACTGCTGCCTCCCGTAGGAGTCTGGGCCGTGTCTCAGTCCCAGTGTGGCCGGTCACCCTCTCAGGCCGGCTACCCGTCGTCGCCTTGGTGGGCCATTACCCCAACCAACAAGCTGATAGGCCGCGAGTCCATCCAAAACCGCATAAAGCTTTCCACCCCCATGGCATGCGCCAGGAGGTCGTATCCGGTATTAGACCCGGTTTCCCAGGCTTATCCCGAAGTCAAGGGCAGGTTACTCACGTGTTACTCACCCGTTCGCCACTAATCATTCTGTGCAAGCACAGAAGTCATCGTTCGACTTGCATGTGTTAAGCACGCCGCCAGCGTTCATCCTGAGCCAGGATCAAACTCTCCGTAAATGTTTTACAGACACAATGCCGGGGCCAAGGAAAATTGGCCGCCAGGCACTGCACTAAATTCGAAACCGGCTAAAAAAACCGTTCCATACCCACGGGGTGGGCGGACACGGTCGATTCAACCAATCAAAATAAATTGGTATCAATAAACTTGGCACACTATTGAGTTCTCAAACAACAGACGCAATCCGAAAATACTCGGGAAAACAATGTTTTCCTTTTCTTCTTCGCTGCAATGTTTTATTATCTTATTCCATTCCGGCGTCATTTGCAATTCGCGGTTTTCCTGTCGGAATCCCGTGAAAAGCGTTTGTACCGCCGTTCCGGACCCAGCGTGAACCGGAGTCTTTTCCGCCGGCCCGGTGAAGGGCACGGGAGTTGGACTCTGATTTTCGAAGGGGTTTGGCCGCCATGCTCGGGCGCTTTTTCAGCGTCCCTGCCGCGGCGACTTAGAAGACTTTACACAGGTTCGAGCCCCCGTGCAACTCGGCAACTGGTGACCCCGTTGAACCGCTGAGGCTGGCTTGGTTGCCCCGCTTCTGCGCGTTGTCCGTCGTGCGGAGACCGGCATCCTCTTCGGACGCAGAACCGCCCGTAGCTCCGGCTAGGAGCTACGGGCGGCCCTGGTGTTTCAATCAGCGGGTTGCGCTATGAAGTGCGCCGCCGAACCGAAACGATAACGAGGAAGGTGCCAAGAGCCAGGATGCAGAGGCTGGCAGTCCACACCGAGCTGAGGCCGTTTGCACCGGTCTCCGCAAGCTTGTCCTTGCCCAGTACGGAGTAGGTGTTTGTGACCTCCGCGTTGACGGATTCTCCGCCGAGGACCGTGACGGCTTCCGGGAGTACCGCGTCCACCGTCACCGACGAATTAGCGCCAGTGGCTGGTTCGGTGACTGTACAGGAGCTGCCGGCCGGCACGCGGTCGAACACCCTGATCTGGTCACCGGCCACCGTTCCCGCCGGAATGAGGATCTCCTCGGTGAATGAGTCCCCACAGGTGAGGACAATTCGCACGTCGCTTTGGAGGCCGGCCCCGGGGCCTGTGATGGTTTTGGTCAGCACGAGTGAACCGTAGATGTAGGACACGTCATTGGTAACCAATGCCTGGGAATCGGCGCCCGGCTGAATCTCAACCACCTCCGGAAGTCCTGTAGTCACCGCCACCAGGTCGGTAGCTCCGGTTTGTGGTTCCGTGACCGTGCACGCAGTGCCCGCAGGAATATCGGTGATGGTTCCCGCATAATCGCCTGCGGCACTGCCTGCCGGAATGGTGAGGGTTTCTTCGATACCCGCATCCTCACAGGTCACTATCACCGTGATGTCGCCCTGCAGGCCGGCCGCAGCACCCGTCAGGGACTTCACCACGGTCAGGGAACCCGGATTGAGGTCCACTGTGTTGGCGACGTCGAGCACGTTCGGCCCGTCGGCGGTGACAGTGACCGGTCCCGGCAGAACCGGTGTGACAGTGACTTGCGTGTTTGATCCCGTCACCGGCTCACTCACCTCACAGACCGTGCCTACGGGCAGGTCTGAAATGGTCTGGGATACCCCTGCTGCGGTACCGGCCGGGATGTCTATGACGAAAGTCCCCGCTGCCCCGCAGGCAACGTTCAAGGTAATAGCTCCCTGCAGTCCGGCACCTTCACCGGCGAAGGTCTTATTGACCACCAGGTCGCCCGGAATGAAGAACTCCGCCGTGGCCTGCGCGTTGGATTCGATTTGGGAATCAGCCGCCAGAATGAGTTTCTGTGCCTCCGTGACCTGAGGGTTGCTACCTGCGTAGAGGTAGACGTTTCCCGTCTGCACGGGGACTACTGCCGTGGCCGTAAGCTCAGCCGGATCGGTTGTCTGCGCAGTGTTCCGTACCCACAGCTGCGTACCGGCCGGGACAGTAGTCCCCACCAGCGGAACAGTTCCGGCCGCGTCAGTGTAGAGGGTGTATCCCGGGGTGACACCGACGGTGAGCTCCGCGACCGCGCCGGACGTGATCGTGAAAGGGCCCGCTACTCCGTCCACGGGACCTGCAGCTACGGGGGGCGTAATGCCGACATCCGGAGCGGGAGGTTCGGTAAGCGGTCCCGCGGCCAGGACATCGGCGACAATCTGCGCGGTCAGCGGACGGACGGGATCGGTGTCCTGAAGCACGTAACCGTCGCTGAAGAACCATACGGCTGCCTGCACGGCCGCTGCCCTGATGTTGTCGTTCGCGGCTTCCGGAAGTCCCGGCTGATCCGGATAGTAGCTGTTCAGCACACGGTTGACGTAGCCGATGTTAGGGACGTTGGACTCATCCCAGCTGCCGTTTTCATAGCCAAGTCCCTCATAGGTGAGGACACGGATGTCGATGCAATACATCTGCTGGGTATTGCCCTCGCCATCCACTGTTGTGATGACGCCGGCGAACCCTTCGTTAGCAGGGTCATATCCAAGAGGAACATCCTCCGGGTAGCCGGCAGTTGGATCAAACCCCTGGCCTACCGGCGGAAGGCCGCCCGTCACGCCTTGCCCCGGCCCGGTACCCGTCATCGTGACCTCGACCTCGGCATTGGGAACTGCGCCTCCCGGCTGTGGTCCCGAAAACACTGCCTGAGCCGGTGCAACCGTCGAGAGTAAAAATACAACCAGTGTGCCCAAAAGGCCGAGCGAATAGCCGAAGCGGCGGCGTATCCTCCCCCGTCCCCCCACGGTAGGCGCAAGTGCTCTTCTTCGACTCATAAGTCCTGGATCCTCTCTCAAGCTCACCGGAAGGGCTGCATGGAACGCACATCACCCTGAGGTTCGAGAGGCTATAGGCGGGATGGATGAGATGTAAGGGTAGGAGCCGACTCGTGCCTGTCTGGACACACATTTCGCCCTGACCCCTTGTGCTGAACAGCACGGAGTGCTCAACAGCCCATCCAGGACGGTGTGCCGCCGCAGCTAGGCAATTCGCAGGGGCGGGGAAGACAACGGGGCGGCGCCGGCGGGTCGTGATTTTGCGCAGTCGTGATCTTGCGCACCAGAGCCGGACACCCTGCGTGACCGTGCCCCCCGGAGCCAGGCCGTCCAACCGCCGGCGCAGCCGGCAGCACCGGCATCCCTGGTGGGGGTTAAACAGGTGAGGCCCGTACCAACACTGGTACGGGCCTCACCCTTCACAATTTGTCCGGCGGTGACCTACTCTCCCACATCCTCCCGGATGCAGTACCATCGGCGCTGTGGGTCTTAGCTTCCGGGTTCGGAATGGGACCGGGCGTTTCCCCCACGCTATGACCGCCGTAACCCTACTACCCGCACCCGCACAAACACCGGCCAAAAAACCGGGTGTGCAGAGGGGAAAACATTGGGTCACGAACGTCGTTAGACGAAGTGATATTCAATTTTTGTTCCACGGTCAACAACCAGGGTTGTTATCCGGGAACCACATAGTGGACGCAAGCAGCATGATCAACAACACCCTGTACGTTGGGAAACCGTTTGAAGTCGTGTTTCCCCAGATGTTGGTGTGGTGTAAGTTATCGGCCTATTAGTACCGGTCAGCTTCACGGGTCTTTAGTCCCCGCTTCCACATCCGGCCTATCAACCCAGTGGTCTGGCTGGGGGCCTCTCACACACAAGGTGTATGGAAATCTCATCTCGAAGCGGGCTTCCCGCTTAGATGCTTTCAGCGGTTATCCCATCCGAACGTAGCTAATCAGCGGTGCACTTGGCAGTACAACTGACACACCAGAGGTTCGTCCGTCCCGGTCCTCTCGTACTAAGGACAGCCCTTCTCAAATTTCCTGCGCGCGCAGCGGATAGGGACCGAACTGTCTCACGACGTTCTAAACCCAGCTCGCGTACCGCTTTAATGGGCGAACAGCCCAACCCTTGGGACCTACTCCAGCCCCAGGATGCGACGAGCCGACATCGAGGTGCCAAACCATGCCGTCGATATGGACTCTTGGGCAAGATCAGCCTGTTATCCCCGAGGTACCTTTTATCCGTTGAGCGACGGCCATTCCACAATGTACCGCCGGATCACTAGTCCCGACTTTCGTCCCTGCTCGAGATGTCTCTCTCACAGTCAAGCTCCCTTGTGCACTTACACTCGCCACCTGATTGCCAACCAGGCTGAGGGAACCTTTGGGCGCCTCCGTTACTCTTTAGGAGGCAACCGCCCCAGTTAAACTACCCATCAGGCACTGTCCCTGACCCGGATTACGGGCCGAAGTTAGATATCCAGTATGACCAGAGTGGTATTTCAACGATGACTCCACCCGAACTGGCGTCCGGGTCTCACAGTCTCCCACCTATCCTACACAAGCCACACCGAACACCAATACCAAACTATAGTAAAGGTCTCGGGGTCTTTCCGTCCTGCTGCGCGTAACGAGCATCTTTACTCGTACTGCAATTTCGCCGAGTTTATGGTTGAGACAGCGGGGAAGTCGTTACTCCATTCGTGCAGGTCGGAACTTACCCGACAAGGAATTTCGCTACCTTAGGATGGTTATAGTTACCACCGCCGTTTACTGGGGCTTAAATTCCCAGCTTCGCCCGTAAGGGCTAACCGGTCCTCTTAACCTTCCAGCACCGGGCAGGAGTCAGTCCGTATACATCGTCTTGCGACTTCGCACGGACCTGTGTTTTTAGTAAACAGTCGCTTCCCCCTGGTCTCTGCGGCCCCGATCCCCTCCGGACAGCAAGTGTCCATCAAGGTTGGGGCCCCCCTTCTCCCGAAGTTACGGGGGCATTTTGCCGAGTTCCTTAACCATAATTCTCTCGATCGCCTTAGTATTCTCTACCTGATCACCTGTGTCGGTTTGGGGTACGGGCGGCTGGAACCTCGCGCCGATGCTTTTCTAGGCAGCATAGGATCACCGGATCCCCCCGTGAGGGGGTCCCGTCGGATCTCAGGATCGTCATCAAAGACACCGTGACGGATTTACCTATCACGGACCCTACATCCTTAGACCAGGTCAACCATCGCCTGGCCCGGCTACCTTCCTGCGTCACACCTGTTAATACGCTTACCTCCCAGGATCAGGTCCCGTGCTCGGCCAAAACCCTCACACCACAAGGATGCTCGGGCAGGCTCCGGACGGTTAGTGTCCCCTGCTTGGTATGGGCGGTTCTTCGCCGGTACGGGAATATCAACCCGTTGTCCATCGACTACGCCTGTCGGCCTCGCCTTAGGTCCCGACTTACCCAGGGCAGATTAGCTTGACCCTGGAACCCTTGATCATTCGGCGGACGGGTTTCTCACCCGTCTTTCGCTACTCATGCCTGCATTCTCACTCGTGTAGGCTCCACCACTGGTTTACACCGCAGCTTCACTGCCCACACGACGCTCCCCTACCCATCCACGACGACTGAACCACGAAGGCTTATCTATATCTGAATGCCACAACTTCGGCGGTGTACTTGAGCCCCGCTACATTGTCGGCGCGGAATCACTTGACCAGTGAGCTATTACGCACTCTTTCAAGGGTGGCTGCTTCTAAGCCAACCTCCTGGTTGTCTGGGCAACTCCACATCCTTTCCCACTTAGCACACGCTTAGGGGCCTTAGTTGGTGGTCTGGGCTGTTTCCCTCTCGACTATGAAGCTTATCCCCCACAGTCTCACTGCTGCGCTCTCACTTACCGGCATTCGGAGTTTGGCTGACGTCAGTAACCTTGTAGGGCCCATTAGCCATCCAGTAGCTCTACCTCCGGTAAGAAACACGCAACGCTGCACCTAAATGCATTTCGGGGAGAACCAGCTATCACGGAGTTTGATTGGCCTTTCACCCCTACCCACAGCTCATCCCCTCCATTTTCAACTGAAGTGGGTTCGGTCCTCCACGACGTCTTACCGTCGCTTCAACCTGGCCATGGGTAGATCACTCCGCTTCGGGTCTAGATCACGCCACTGCAACGCCCTATTCAGACTCGCTTTCGCTACGGCTTCCCCACACGGGTTAACCTCGCGACGTAACACTAACTCGCAGGCTCATTCTTCAAAAGGCACGCTGTCACAGCTACAAGGCTGCTCCAACGGTTTGTAGGCACACGGTTTCAGGTACTATTTCACTCCCCTCCCGGGGTACTTTTCACCTTTCCCTCACGGTACTTGTCCGCTATCGGTCATCAGGGAGTATTTAGGCTTACCAGGTGGTCCTGGCAGATTCGCACGGGATTTCTCGGGCCCCGTGCTACTTGGGATCCTCTCCAAGCGGCAGCATACATTCCGGTTACGGGGCTAACACCCTCTACGGCCTGGCTTTCAAACCAGTTCACCTATGCATCTGCACTCACTTCACCGATCCGGCAGAATCGGTACGGAAAGTCCCGCAACCCCAGTGATGCAACGCCCGCCGGCTATCACACACCACTGGTTTAGCCTCTTCCGCGTTCGCTCGCCACTACTAACGGAATCACTGTTGTTTTCTCTTCCTGTGGGTACTGAGATGTTTCACTTCCCCACGTTCCCTCCACGCACCCTATGTGTTCAGATGCGGGTCACCCGGTCACTCGCGCGCCGGGCGGGGTTTCCCCATTCGGACATCCTGGGATCAAAGTTCGGTTATCAACTCCCCCAGGCTTATCGCAGATTCCTACGTCCTTCTTCGGCTCCTGATGCCAAGGCATCCACCGTGTGCCCTTAAAAACTTGACCACAAAGATCAATAATTAATTATCGCTATCGAGAAAACCACGGTCACACCCCGCCACCGCCCCGCAAGGGGACAGCACCGGGATCTACCAGGTTTTTCTGAAATTGCACTTAATAATTTTTAAGATGCTCGCGTCCACTATGTAGTTCTCAAACAACAACCCCGTCACACCCATCCACACCCGGACACCCCCGCAAAGAGGCGAAACCCGTGATGTATCCGGCATGCGCAGGAACAAACAGAAACAAACCACAACCATGAACAACCACCCCGGCCGCAAAGCCCGGATCATTACCCACGGTCCTGTTGTCTCAGGACCCAACAGTGTGCCAAACGGTCAACCGGCATACCCGCCCGAACCAACGCTTTCCAGGACTCCCCCAAGGGGAAGACCGTACTCACCGATCCGGGCATCACGCCGGCGCCTATCCATTGATATTCCACCCTTGAGCACCCACCGGAGAACAGATGTCTCCGATATGGGCATCTCCTGCAGGAGACACATCCGGCACTGTGGCCGGACATACCGTCCTGAGGTGCTCCTTAGAAAGGAGGTGATCCAGCCGCACCTTCCGGTACGGCTACCTTGTTACGACTTAGTCCCAATCGCCGGTCCCACCTTCGACGGCTCCCTCCCACAAGGGGTTAGGCCACCGGCTTCGGGTGTTACCAACTTTCGTGACTTGACGGGCGGTGTGTACAAGGCCCGGGAACGTATTCACCGCAGCGTTGCTGATCTGCGATTACTAGCGACTCCAACTTCATGAGGTCGAGTTGCAGACCTCAATCCGAACTGAGACCGGCTTTTTGGGATTAGCTCCACCTCACAGTATCGCAACCCTTTGTACCGGCCATTGTAGCATGCGTGAAGCCCAAGACATAAGGGGCATGATGATTTGACGTCGTCCCCACCTTCCTCCGAGTTGACCCCGGCAGTCTCCTATGAGTCCCCGCCATAACGCGCTGGCAACATAGAACGAGGGTTGCGCTCGTTGCGGGACTTAACCCAACATCTCACGACACGAGCTGACGACAACCATGCACCACCTGTAAACCGGCCACAAGTGGGGGACCTGTTTCCAGGTCTTTCCGGTTCATGTCAAGCCTTGGTAAGGTTCTTCGCGTTGCATCGAATTAATCCGCATGCTCCGCCGCTTGTGCGGGCCCCCGTCAATTCCTTTGAGTTTTAGCCTTGCGGCCGTACTCCCCAGGCGGGGCACTTAATGCGTTAGCTACGGCGCGGAAAACGTGGAATGTCCCCCACACCTAGTGCCCAACGTTTACGGCATGGACTACCAGGGTATCTAATCCTGTTCGCTCCCCATGCTTTCGCTCCTCAGCGTCAGTTAATGCCCAGAGACCTGCCTTCGCCATCGGTGTTCCTCCTGATATCTGCGCATTTCACCGCTACACCAGGAATTCCAGTCTCCCCTACATCACTCTAGTCTGCCCGTACCCACTGCAGACCCGGGGTTGAGCCCCGGGCTTTCACAGCAGACGCGACAAACCGCCTACGAGCTCTTTACGCCCAATAATTCCGGATAACGCTTGCGCCCTACGTATTACCGCGGCTGCTGGCACGTAGTTAGCCGGCGCTTCTTCTGCAGGTACCGTCACTTTCGCTTCTTCCCTGCTGAAAGAGGTTTACAACCCGAAGGCATTCGTCCCTCACGCGGCGTCGCTGCATCAGGCTTTCGCCCATTGTGCAATATTCCCCACTGCTGCCTCCCGTAGGAGTCTGGGCCGTGTCTCAGTCCCAGTGTGGCCGGTCACCCTCTCAGGCCGGCTACCCGTCGTCGCCTTGGTGGGCCATTACCCCAACCAACAAGCTGATAGGCCGCGAGTCCATCCAAAACCGCATAAAGCTTTCCACCCCCATGGCATGCGCCAGGAGGTCGTATCCGGTATTAGACCCGGTTTCCCAGGCTTATCCCGAAGTCAAGGGCAGGTTACTCACGTGTTACTCACCCGTTCGCCACTAATCATTCTGTGCAAGCACAGAAGTCATCGTTCGACTTGCATGTGTTAAGCACGCCGCCAGCGTTCATCCTGAGCCAGGATCAAACTCTCCGTAAATGTTTTACAGACACAATGCCGGGGCCAAGGAAAATTGGCCGCCAGGCACTGCACTAAATTCGAAACCGGCTAAAAAAACCGTTCCATACCCACGGGGTGGGCGGACACGGTCGATTCAACCAATCAAAATAAATTGGTATCAATAAACTTGGCACACTATTGAGTTCTCAAACAACAGACTGCTTCCGGCACCGGCAGGCTGATCTGCGAAGATCTAAGCTCTGCGTCGCTCCGGAGCAACTTTTCTATCTTAGCCACACTGACTCGGTGGTGTCAAACCGGCCGTTTGTCCGTCCGGCGAACCGGTAGGAAGACCTGCTTCCCGGACTCACGACTGTTCGATTACCTCGTTCAGCGCGGGTACTAACTCTAGCACGGTTTTCGCCGGGCTGCGCACACCATTAGCGGGGCGCAGCCCGGCGACCCCTACGGGTAGGGAGATCCTTACTGCTGCGGGACCAGGTACAGCACGCCCAGCGGCGGAACCGTCAGGGTGGCGGAGGCCGGCTGACCGTTGCAGGCACCTTCGACGGCGTGGACTACCCCAAGGTTTCCTACCCCGGAACCGCCGAACTCCGCGGCGTCGGTGTTCAGGGCTTCCACCCATTCACCGGCCCACGGCATTCCCACACGGAACTCCTGGTGGGGTGCGCCGGCAAAGTTCGCTATGCACACCAGCGGATTGCCCTGATGATCCCAGCGGATGAAGGACAGGACGTTGTGAGCGCCGTCGTTCTCATTGATCCACTGGAAGCCCGCCGGCTCATTGTCCCGTTCGGAAAGAGCCGGGGTGGCACGGTAGATCTCGTTGAGCTGCTTCACCATCAGCTGTACGCCCTTATGCTGCGGGGTGTCCGTCAGGTACCAGTCCAGCCCGTACTGCTCGGACCACTCCGCCTCCTGGCCGAACTCCGTACCCATAAAGATCAGCTGCTTGCCGGGGTGTGCCCACTGGAACGCCAGGTAGGCGCGGAGATTGGCGAGCTGCTGCCAGCGGTCACCCGGCATCTTGCGCAGCAGCGATCCCTTTCCGTGCACCACTTCGTCATGGCTGATGGGCAGCAGGAAGTTCTCCGTGTAGGCGTACACCAGTGAGAACGTGAGCTTGGCATGGTGGTAAACCCGGTTGATGGGATCCTCGGCCATGTACTCCAGGGTGTCGTGCATCCAGCCCATGTTCCACTTCAGGCCGAACCCGAGACCGCCGGTGCTGGTGGGGCGGGTGACGCCCGGGAATGCCGTGGACTCTTCGGCGATCATCACAATGCCCGGGACCCGCTTGTAGGCAGTCGCGTTGACCTCCTGCAGGAAGGAAATGGCCTCCAGGTTTTCCCGCCCGCCAAAGGCGTTCGGGCGCCACTGATCGGCCGGCCGGGAGTAGTCCAGGTACAGCATGGAGGCCACGGCGTCGACGCGCAGGCCGTCAATGTGGAACTCCTCGAGCCAGTACACGGCGTTGGCAACCAGGAAGTTACGCACCTCGCGGCGGCCGTAGTCGAAAATCAGCGTTCCCCAGTCCGGGTGTTCGCCGCGCCAGGGGTCACCGTGTTCGTACAGCGTCTGCCCGTCGAACTTCGCCAGTGCCCACTCGTCCTTGGGGAAGTGCGCCGGCACCCAGTCGAGGATGACGCCTATGCCGGCCTGATGCAGGGTGTCCACGAGGTAGCGGAACTCATCCGGATGCCCGAACCGTGCTGTGGGGGCGAAGTAGGAGGTGACCTGGTAACCCCAGGAACCGCCGAAGGGGTGTTCGGCCACGGGCATGAATTCCACATGGGTGAAGCCCTGCCACTTGACGTATTCCGCCAGCTGGTCGGCCATTTCCCGGTAGTTCAGCCCGAGGCGCCAGGAGCCCAGGTGCACTTCGTACACACTCATCGGGGAGTTGTGCGGATCCCGGGCCGCGCGGGCTTCCATCCACTCTGCATCGTTGAACTGGTACTTGGACTCGACCACGCGGGAACCGGTCAGCGGAGGTATTTCGGTGCCCTTGGCCATGGGATCGGCCTTTTCGCGCCAGACACCGTCGCTGCCCAGGATTTCGAACTTGTAGCGGGCTCCCGGCTCCACACCGGGCAGGAACAATTCCCAGACGCCCGAGCTGCCCAGCGACCGCATGGCATTGATGGTGCCGTTCCAGGCGTTGAAATCGCCC
The DNA here is from genome assembly GCF_022869865.1 of Arthrobacter zhangbolii. Taxonomy (NCBI): domain Bacteria; kingdom Bacillati; phylum Actinomycetota; class Actinomycetes; order Micrococcales; family Micrococcaceae; genus Arthrobacter; species Arthrobacter zhangbolii. The sequence goes on along the minus strand of NZ_CP094984.1, from coordinate 523,928 downwards.
TTTACCCTGACAGCCTGTGCGTTCGGTGCCCAGACGGCGAAGCTGACGCCGGTGATATCCCCGAGCACTGAGTTGTAGTGGTGCAGGTTGGCGCCCAGCACCGTCCAGAGATTTTCATGCCTTCCCTCGCCGATCAGGTGCAGGTCCATGTCACCCAGCGACGGCAGGAAACGGTACGGGTCATCGAACAGCTGGGGATCCCCGCCGTCGTATGTGACCTCCACCCGGTAGTCAGGGACGGTTCCGGCCGTCCCGGCGGGCAGCGTTCCCACCCAGATTCCGTTGTATTCGTGGCTCAACGGCACCCGCTGATCGGGGGTGACGGCCGTAACTTCCCGGGCCAGCGGACGCAGGGTGCGGATGGTGACGTTCCCGTGGTCATCCAGGTGCGCCCCGAGGACGGCATGCGGCTGGTAATAACGGCCTTCGGATACTGCCCGCAGGACGTCCTCGGAAACGGGGATTGGCTCGGCCGGGGCCGCGAGGCCGGTTGCTCCGGAATCCTTGGGCGCCTCGGGTTCCGCTGTGGCAGATGCGGCCGGGGACTTGCGGTGCTTATTCACTGTGCTCTCTTCCTGGCTTTCGTCTGCTCGGGCTGCGTTCTCGGCCTGCGCCAGAATGTGGCGGACGGCTGTCACCGGCACGCTGACCCAACGGGGACGGTTTCGCATCTCGTAGACAACTTCGTACAGCGCCTTGTCCAGCCAGAGGGCAAGGAACAAGGGATCGCTGCGGTTGATGGTGGTGCCGGTTTCCTTCTCGTAACCGCGAAGGAAGGCATCCGACGCGGCAGCGGCCCAACGGTACGCGTCCTCGTTGCGCTGCCGGGAATCCGTGTCACCGGCGGCCTCGGGAGCGCCGTCGATCACTGCAACGCCGGCGGCATAGTCAATGGAACGGAGCATGCCGACGACGTCGCGCAAGGGCGCGTCCGGGACGCTCCGCTCGGCGGCGGGCCTCAGCGGTTCGCCTTCAAAGTCCAGGATGATCCAGCCGCGTTCCGGGGAATGCAGCACCTGGCCCAGATGGTAGTCCGAGTGGATGCGCTGCAGGTTGGGCAGGCTCTGGAGATTCCCCACCTGTTCCAGCAGGTACTCGACGGCGCCGTCATAGGGGCCCACGGTGTCCCGTGCTTCGGCCCAGGCCCAGCGGATCCTGCCGCTCAGGGAGGAAAGGAAGTCCGCGCGTTCCTCCGGCGTGGGCGGACGGCTGCCAAAGGCAGCCGCAAGCTGCTGGTGGATCCTGCCGGTGGCGGCGCCCAGTTCCTCCGCCTCGGTGGTGAAGTCACGGCCCGCCACTGCTGCTGCGGACGCGGTGCGCCAGGCATCCTCACTGCCGGGGAAGAATTCGCGCAGGACCGACAGATGCCCGGTCAGCCAGGTCCCGCCGTCGCCCGGATTCTGCCACGAGCCGGTGACCCACCCGTAGGTAGCCGGGACGTCCACGGATCCGACCTCGGTGAGCCGGGCGCTCACCTCAACGTCGGGACTGATCCCGGCGGCAACCACCCGGTAGAACTTCACAATCAGCGGCGCCTCCGGGGCAGTCACGATCACCGAGGTGTTGGACTGTTCCCCCTTGAGCACCTTGGTGGGCAGCGGTTCCGTGAACGGCTCCCAGTCGGGGAAACCGTCCTGCGCCACACCATGGGTATGTCCGTCCAGGGAGGATGCCTGCGAACGCATCATCTCCAGCCAGGCTGTGACGAAAACCGGGTCGGCGGTGGCGTCGTAGAGCCACCGCTCCCCCAGCTCCTCATGATGTGCCCGGCCCAGCAGCGCTGCCTGAAGCTCGGACGCCGGGGCGGACCGGTAACTCACGGGGACGCTGATGACGTCCCTGCGGTCCCCGGAGACGACGGCGATGAGGTGGACTTCCATGCCTACCTCGCCCGCGGGGTCTTCGAGCCGGATCCCGCCCACCCGCTCCAGCAGGACGTCCCGCCCCTTGGCCGGGAACCATCGTTGCCCGGGCAGCCAGGAGGTGAGCAGTTCGGGCAGGGACGGGGTCAGCTGGGTCATTTCCGTGTGGCCTCCGAGATCGGTATGAGGGGGATTGCTTCGGTCTGGGGCGAGGAGGTGTCCGATTTCGTGGAGCGCAGGCGCAGCCAGTAGAAATCGTGGCTGCCCAGGGTCAGGGTCAGCGATCCGTCTTCACCGATGGTGGGGAAGAGCGTCCCGCCGAAGGCGTCGCGCAGGCCGCGGTTGGCGAACTCCGGCAGCTTCATGGTCGCGGAGATCGGATGCTGGGAAAGGTTGAAGATGCACAGCATGGTCTCCCCCACCTCTCCTTCCGGGTTGTTGTCCGGAAGCTCGCGCACGAAGGCCAGTGCTGCCTCGGCGTCCGTCTGGACGTTCCGGTAGGAACCAAGCCCGAAGGCCGGATGCGAGCGGCGGACCATGATCATCTGCCGGATCCAGTGCAGCAGTGAACTGGAGCTGGCCAGCTGCGCCTCCACATTGACGTGGTTGTAGTGGTAGACCAGCGACTGGACTACCGGCAGGTAGAGCTTGCCCGGATCGGCGGTGGAGAACCCGGCGTTGCGGTCGGGGTTCCACTGCATGGGCGTCCGCGAGGAGTCCCTGTCCTCCAGCCAGATGTTGTCCCCCATCCCCAGTTCGTCCCCGTAATACAGGAACGGGCTGCCCGGCAGGGCGAGGAGCATGGCGTGGATGAGCTCGATTTCCGAGCGGGAGTTATCCAGCAGCGGTGCCAGCCGGCGGCGGATGCCGATGTTGGCCCGCATGCGGGAGTCCGGTGCGTACCAGCCGAGCATGGCCTGGCGTTCCTCGTTGGTGACCATTTCCAGCGTCAGCTCGTCATGGTTGCGCAGGAAGGTGCCCCACTGTGCGCCCGGGGGAATGTCCGGGGTCTCCTCCATGGTCTGGACAATCGGTGCGGCCTTCTGGTCCCGCAGCGCGTAGAACAGCCGCGGCATGATCGGGAAGTGGAAGCACATGTGGCACTCGTCGCCGGTTTCGTCGCCAAAGTACTCCACCACTTCGTGCGGCATCTGGTTTGCTTCGGCAATGATCACGCGGCCCGGGTAATTCTCATCCACCATGGTCCGCAGGTCCTTGAGGAACCGGTGGGTGGCGGGGAGGTTTTCGCAGTTCGTTCCGTCTTCTTCGAAGAGGTACGGGATGGCGTCGGCCCGGAAGCCGTCGATGCCCTGGTCCAGCCAGAACTTGACGACGTCGAAGATGGCCTCGACCACTTTGGGATTCTCGAAGTTCAGGTCCGGCTGGTGGCTGAAGAACCGGTGCCAGAAGAACTGCCGGCGGACCGGATCGAAGGTCCAGTTGGACTCCTCGGTGTCCACGAAGATGATTCGTGCGTCCTCATACTTGTCATCCGTGTCGGACCAGACGTAGAAGTCGCCGTAGGGGCCGTCCGGATCGTTGCGGGACTCCTCAAACCACGGGTGCTTGTCCGAGGTGTGGTTCAGCGGCAGGTCGATGATGACGCGCAGGCCCCGGGCGTGGGCTTCTGCCACCAGGCGCTTAAAGTCACTGATGGTGCCGAACTCGTCCAGGACGTCGTAGTAGTCGGAGATGTCGTAGCCGCCGTCACGCAGGGGCGACTTGAAGAACGGCGGCAGCCACAGGCAGTCGATCCCCAGCCACTGCAGGTAGTCCAGTTTTTCGATCAGGCCGCTGAAGTCACCTGACCCGTCCCCGTTGGCGTCCGCGAAGCCGCGGACGAGTACCTCATAGAAAACGGCTTTGCGGTACCAATGCGGATCATTGGTCAAGCCGGGTGCGTGCAGTTGAAACGGGTTGGGCACTAGGAGTTCCTCCGAACTGACAGGATGTGCGCGGGTTCAAAGTGGGCGTCGAGCCGGACGTAATTGTGTGCTCCCCAGCGCCAGCTTTGTCCGCTGATCAGGTCATCTACCCAGAAGGTGCCGTCTTCATTCAGGTCCCTGGGGTCCAGCTGAAGGGCGTCCAGGTTGAGCGAGACAGTGGATTCGCGGGCGCTGTGGGGGTCCACGTTAACCACAATAATCAGGGTGTCCCTGCTGCTCGGATCCCCCGGACGTGTCTCCTTGTGCTTGGAATACACCACGGTGGCCTCATCGGTGCTGCTGTGCACGGTGAGGTTTTCCAGGTCGCCCAGGGCGGGATGCGCCCGCCTGATTTCGTTCAGCCGGGTGATGTACGGGGCCAGGCTGCGGCCCTCTGCTTCGGCCGCTGCGAAGTCGCGCTGCTTGTATTCGAACTTCTCGTTGTCGATGTACTCCTCGGCACCTGGACGGGCCACGTGTTCGAAGAGCTCGAAGCCCGCGTAGACGCCCCAGAGCGGGCTCCCGGTGGAGGCCAGCACGGAACGGATCTTGAACGCTCCGGGGCCGCCGTACTGCAGGAACTCGGTGAGGATGTCCGGGGTATTTACGAAGAAATTCGGGCGGAAAAACGCCGAGGATTCGTGGGAGATTTCGGTGAAATAGTCCTCGATTTCCTTCCTGGTGTTCCGCCACGTGAAGTAGCTGTAGGACTGCTGGAACCCGGCCTTTGCCAGCGCATGCATCATGGGCGGCCGGGTAAAGGCCTCCGCGAGGAAGATCACGTCCGGATACTCCTCGTTAACCGTGGCGATCAGCCATTCCCAGAACCGCAGCGGTTTTGTATGCGGGTTATCGACCCGGAAAATACGGACGCCGTGGCTTATCCACAGCCGCACAATCCGCAGGATTTCACGGGACAGGCCCTCATAGTCATTGTCGAAGTTCAGCGGGTAGATGTCCTGGTACTTCTTTGGCGGGTTCTCCGCGTAGGCAATGGTGCCGTCCACGCGGGTGGTGAACCACTCCGGATGGCTGGCCACCCAGGGGTGGTCGGGTGAGGCCTGCAGTGCCAGGTCAATGGCAACCTCGAGGCCCAGCTCCCTGGCGGTGTCCACGAAGGCGTCGAAATCCTCGAACGTCCCCAACTCGGGGTGGATGGCGTCATGGCCGCCCTCTGCCGCGCCGATGGCCCAGGGCGAGCCCGGATCCTGCGGACCTGCCACCAGGGTGTTGTTCGGGCCCTTGCGGTGTGTGGTGCCGATCGGGTGAATCGGCGGCAGGTAGATGACGTCAAAAGCCATATCCGCCACGCGCTGCAGGCTTCGGGCGGCGGTCCGGAAGTTTCCGGAGGTCCACTCACGGGTGGAGGGGTTAAACTCTGCGCCTTCGGACCGGGGGAAGAACTCGTACCAGGCACCGCGGCCGGCCAGCTCCCGTTCCACCCGGATCGGGAAGCGGTCGGAGCTGGTCACCAGCTCGCGGATGGGATCCCGCTCCAGCACGGTCCTGACGGCGTCCGTCCCGGCGGCGGCCAGGCGTTCATGGACCTCGAGGCCGGTGTCCGCGAGCGCGGAGGCAGCGCTCCGCAGAATGTCGGCGTCGGTGCCGGTGCGTTCGTCAGCGGCAGCACTGAAGAGCAGGTGGCCTTCCGTCAGCATGACCTCGACGTCCACGCCGGCGGCAATCTTGACCTCGGCATTGTGGTGCCAGGTGGCGTAGACATCCGCCCAGCCTTCCACCGCGAAACTCCAGTTGCCGGTGCCCTCCGGACGCAGCATGCCTTCCCACCGGTCCAGGCCCAGGCCCACCGGGTGCATTCTGTTCCGCTGTACAACGTTTCCTTCGGGGTCATAAAGGACGGCGCTGGCCCCTACCAGGTCATGCCCCTCGCGGAACACGGTGGCGCCAATTATCAGGTCTTCTCCGGGCACCGCCTTGGCGGGGAATCGGCCGTAATCGAGAACCGGGGACACATTGGTGATCGGAATCCGGCCAAACCGCAGGTCCTTTGAGGGCAGATCTTCTGGTGTCAATGCGCTGGATGTGGTCACAGACTAGACGTTAGCGAGATTTCGGACAGAATGCTAAGGCAACGTACTTTTTCCCGTATCGCCGCAGGTCGGCATCGGTTTGCCGGGGTTTTCAAGACACCTGACCAATTCGCCGTTTTTTGTCCGTCATTTCGGTTTGCCCGGCCGGTATGTGCGCTAGCGTAGCCCGGGTGAAGGCAATCCGCAGATTTACCGTCCGAACTGTCCTCCCAGCCAGCATTGCCCCTCTGGGCCGGCTGGCGTCGAACCTGCGCTGGTCCTGGCACCAGCCCACGCTTCGACTATTCGAGAGCCTTGATCCCCAGGCCTGGCGCTCCAGCGGCGGTGACCCGGTCAAGCTGCTGGGTACGGTCAGCAGGGACAAGCTGGAAGCCATCGCACGCGACGAGCACCTGGTCTCCGTCATCTCCGACCTCGGCAGGGACCTGGACCATTACCTCAACGAGCCGCGCTGGTACCAGGGCCTCGGCGAGGATGCTCCCCAGTCGATCGCCTATTTCTCCCCTGAGTACGGGATCAGCGCGGTACTCCCCCAGTACTCGGGCGGCCTGGGCATCCTGGCCGGTGACCATTTGAAGGCTGCCTCTGATCTGGGGCTGCCGCTGGTGGCAGTGGGGCTGCTTTACAAGGCGGGGTACTTCAAGCAGGCGCTGTCCCGCGACGGCTGGCAGCTGGAGACCTACCCGGTGCTGGATCCCAACGGGCTGCCGCTGACCCTGCTCCGTGAAGAGGACGGCACCCCGGCAAAGATCTCCCTGCCGCTGCCGGACAACCGCCAGCTCTCCGCACAGATCTGGCGCGCCGACGTCGGGCGTGTGCCGCTGCTGCTGCTGGACTCCGATGTCATCGGCAACGACGACGCCGCCCGCGGCATCACCGACCGCCTGTACGGCGGAGGCGGTGACCACCGGCTGCAGCAGGAACTGCTGCTGGGGATGGGCGGGGTCAAGGCCCTGCGCGTCTATCAGCGCCTCACCGGAGCCCCGGCGCCCGAGGTGTTCCACACCAACGAGGGCCACGCCGGATTCCTGGGCGTGGAACGGATCCGCGAACTCATGGACCAGGGCATGACGTGGGAGGAAGCCCTGACGGTTTCCCGCGCTTCCACGGTGTTCACCACGCACACCCCGGTGCCTGCCGGCATTGACCGCTTCGAGCAGGCCCAGATCCGCCACTTCCTGAACGCCGGCCTGGCGCAGTCCGTTCCTACCGACAGGATCCTGGGACTGGGGGCCGAAAACTACGACGGCGGGGATCCGTCCAAGTTCAACATGGCAGTGATGGGGCTGCGGCTGGCGCAGCGGGCCAACGGTGTGGCCAAACTGCACGGGGAAGTTTCCCGGGAGATGTTCTCCGGCCTGTGGCCGGGTTTCGACGTCTCGGAAGTGCCCATCACCTCGGTAACCAACGGCGTGCACGTTCCCACCTGGGTTGACCCGGCGGTCACCGAGCTTGCCAGCGAGAAGTTCGGCGTCGCCACCGTGCATGACCGCGACTGGGGCCGGGCCTATGAGATTGAGGACGGGGACCTCTGGGACCTGCGGCGGAAGCTGCGCAGCAACCTGGTGGAGGACGTCCGGCAGCGGGTGAAGCACGCCTGGCGCAAGCGCGGCGCCTCCGACGCGGAGCTGGCGTGGACGGATAACGTGCTGGACCCGGACGTACTGACCATCGGTTTTGCCCGCCGGGTGCCCACCTACAAGCGGCTGACCCTTATGCTGCGGGATCCGGCCCGGCTGAAGGCCCTGCTGCTGCATCCCACCCGGCCAATCCAGGTGGTGGTGGCAGGAAAGTCGCACCCGGCCGATGAACAGGGCAAGAAGATGATCCAGGACCTGGTCCGCTTCACTGACGATCCCGAGGTCCGCCACCGGATTGTTTTCCTCCCCAACTACGACATAGCGATGGCACGCACCCTGTTCCCGGGGTGTGACGTCTGGCTGAACAATCCGCTGCGGCCGCTGGAAGCATCGGGGACCTCCGGGATGAAATCCGCCATCAACGGCGGGCTGAACCTGTCCATCCTCGACGGGTGGTGGGACGAGATGTATGACGGCAACAACGGCTGGGCCATCCCCTCCGCCAACCCCAGCAAGGGAACCCGCACCCGGGAGGTGTACAACGCGGACCAGCGCGACGACATTGAGGCCGCGGCCCTGTACGACCTGCTGGAAAACGCCGTCGGCCCCCTGTTCTACGGGACCGAGCCGCCGGCCGAGGCCGGTGCCGCCGGACCGTCCGATCCGTCCGCAGATTCCCTGCCTCATGAGTGGCTGGAAATGGTGAAGCACACGCTGGCGGATCTGGGCCCGAATGTGTCGGCATCCCGGATGCTCAAGGACTACGTCAACCGGCTCTACCGCCCCGCCAGTTCAAGTGGCCGGGCCATGTCCGCGAACGGATATGCCGCCGCGAAGGATCTGGCCCTGTGGATTACCCGGGTCCGTGGCGGTTGGTCAACGGTGCAGGTGGAACATGTGGATTCGGTGGGTATCAGTGAAAACCCGCAGATCGGTGACAGCCTGACCGTACTGGCCTACGTATCCCTGGGGTCGCTGCGTCCCGAGGACGTGAGCGTGGAAGCCGCCTACGGCGTGGTGCTGGAAAACGACAGGATCAGCGAGCACCACCTGCAGGAACTGTCCCCGGCCGAAGACCTGGGCTCCGGCCGGCACCTGTTCAAGGGCACCATTCGGATTGAGCAGGCAGGGCCGTTCGGCTACACCGTGCGGGTACTGCCCACACACTCAGGCCTGGCATCCAAGGCTGAACTGGGACTCGTGGCCAACGCCTAACGGCTGCTGCCGGGGCGCGGCGCAATGTGCCGACGTCCCGGCCCGACCCGGCGAAAGGAAAACCGGGGCTAGGCGCGGTAGAAACTCACCGAGTTCGCCGGAACGGTATCCGTATCCCCGGCCCGGAGCAGTGCGCCGCGGCGGCTCTCATCCCCCGGGACATATCCGGTGGAGAACAGGAGCTGATATCCCCGCTCGGTAGTGTCGGGATCTGGACTGTGGGGATCTTCGGTGTGGGGATCCGCGCTGTCGGGATCCACTGTCTCCGGGTCGATGCCGGCGTCCCGGCGAGCCGCGGACAAGGCGGCAGCATCCGGCAGCCTGATCTCCGCATCGGAAAGGCCGCCGTTGAGGACTATGGTTCCGTTCACGTTCCCGTCGCCCGAGCCGATCAGCACCTGCACCAGCCGGCAGGTTGGATCATTCCAGCGTTCCGGGGTCATCGGCCGGCCGTCCCGGTCAAACCAGAGCAGGAAGGACTGCCGCGGGTCCGCCGGGAACCGGTAGGGCTGGCCGGCCAGGTATTCACGGCGCAGGCGCAGCAGTGTCCGTGTGGTTGAGAGCATCCGCCGGCCGTCGTCGTCCAGGTCCCAGTGCAGCCAGGAGATTTCATTGTCCTGGCAGTAGGCGTTGTTGTTTCCCCGCTGGGTGCGGCCGCGTTCGTCCCCCGCGGTAATCATGGGCACACCAAGGGACATGGTGAGCGTTGCCATGAGGTTGCGGGCGGTCAGTGCGCGGGCGGCGTTGATCCGTTCATCATCGACGGGCCCTTCGGCGCCATGGTTGTAGCTGCGGTTTTCTCCGGTTCCGTCCCGGTTCTCTTCCCCGTTGGCCTCATTGTGCTTGCGCTCAAACCTGGTCAGGTCCGCAAGGGTAAACCCGTCGTGGGCGGTGACGAAGTTGACGGACGCCAGCGGGGTCCGGCCCGATTCGGCAAACAGATGGGCTGATCCGGCCAGGGCGCCGGCAATGCGGGCCAGGGATCCGCCCTCGCGCCCACCGGCCATCGCCGCCTGGTCACAAAGCCAGAAGTCCCGGACGATGTCACGGAAATGGTCATTCCAGTCAGCCCAGCCCGGCGGGAACCTGCCGGTCTGCCAGCCGTCCGGCCCGAGGTCCCACGGCTCGGAAATGAGTTTTACGTCCTGCAGGACGGAGTCCGCCGCCACTGCCACCAGGAAGGGATGGCGCGGATCGAACCTGCCTTCGGCGTTGCGGCACAGGGTGGGAGCCAGATCGAAGCGGAAGCCGTCCACCTGGTATTCCTGCACCCAGTAACGCAGTGAGTCCAAGGCAAGCTGGACAACGCGCGGCTCGCTGAAATCCAGGGTGTTGCCGCAGCCTGTGGTGTCCACGTACTCGCCGCCGGCTCCGTGCCGGTAGTAGACGGCGTCGCCTAGTCCCCGCCAGCTTAGGGCCGGCTGCTCGGCACGGCCCTCGGCGGTGTGGTTGTAGACCACATCCAGGATCACTTCGATGCCGGCCTCGTGCAAGGATTTCACCATGGCCTTCACTTCATCCTGAACGGCCTTGGCACCAGCCTTCCGTGCGGCTTCGGTGGCGTAGCCGGTGTGGGGCGCGAAGAAGCCCAGGGTGTTGTAGCCCCAGTAGTTGCTTAGCCCCAGTTCCTGCAGATGCTGCTCGTCGATGTGGAAATGCACGGGCAGCAGCTCCACCGCGGTGATGCCCAGGTCCCTGAGGTATTCCACCATGGCCGGATGGCCCATGCCGGCGTAGGTTCCACGGAGTTCTTCCGGGATGCCGGGGTGCAGCATGGTCTGCCCGCGGACATTGGCCTCATAGATCACCGTGTCCCGCCATGGGGTGTGCGGGCGCTGCGAATTACCCCAGTCAAAACCGCTGCCGGTGTAGACGGAAAAATAGAGCGGTTCCGCGCCGGGTGAGTCGGTTTCCTCAATGCCGCGCCCATAGGGGTCCAGCAGCAGCTGGAATGTGCCGGGTTCGCCGGGAAGCTGCTGCCCTCGGGGCCAGAATCCGTACCGGTGGCCGTGCCTGAGTCCGTGAACCCGCCCGTGGTGGACGCCGGGCACCGTGTCCACCAGCGGCGCCGAAGCCCAGGTTCCGGGGGCGGTCTCGAAGTACACGTCCACCTCCGGCAGGCCGGGGGCGTAGACGGACACGTTAACGGCACCGGGGACGTCAGGCACACCGGGAACGGTATGCCTGACACCCAGGGGAAAGGGCCGCGAGTCCCGCTGTGATGCGGTGCCCGCGGCAGTTCCGGTGATCACGTGCGCCATGCTGCCCTTCGCTGCCCTGGCTCCGTCCGGATCAGGCGGAGCGCTGCCGGGAAATCTCGTACAGAGTGATACCGACAGCCATGGAGGCGTTGAGGGACTCCATGGCAGAGTCGATCGGGATGGAGACAATCTGGTCGCAGTTCTCGCGGACCAGGCGGGACAGGCCCTTGCCCTCGGAACCGACCACAATGCAGATCGGTTCCTTGGCGAGCACAATCGACGGCAGCGAGACATCGCCGTCACCGTCCAGTCCGAGGACAAAAATGCCCATCTTCTTGAACGTCTTCAGCGTGTTGTTCAGGTTGCCGGCCCGGGCTACCGGGACACGGACGGCCGCGCCGGCGCTGGTCTTCCAGGCTGAGGCGGTCACGCCCACGGCGCGGCGTTCCGGCACAATCACGCCGTGCGCGCTGAAAGCGGAGGCCGAGCGGATGATCGCACCGAGGTTGCGCGGATCCGTGATGCCGTCCAGGGCCACAAAGAGCGGCGCGTTGCGGATGTGCCCCTTCTTCCAGGCCTCGAGGGTCTCGGAGGCAAGGTCGGTGGGATCGGCATATTCGTACGGCGGGATCTGCAGGACCAGGCCCTGGTGCACGGCCTCGTTGGTCATGCGGTCCAGTTCGGGCTTGTGCGTCTCCATCACCGGCAGGCCGCGTTCGGCGGCCATCTTCAGGGATTCACGGACGCGGTCATCCATGTCGATGCGCACGGCAACGTGCAGGGCCTTCGCCGGGATGCCTGCCCGCAGTGCCTCCACCACGGAGTTGCGGCCCGTGACAACCTCTTCGGCAACCTTGCCGCGGACGTTGGTGCCGCTGCGGCCGCCGGCGCGGGCGTCAGTGCGCTTGGCGGCGGAGCGCTCGGAAAGCTGCTTGTTCTTGAACGCCTTGTGGTACGGGCGGTCTTCAGCCTTGGGTGTGGGGCCCTTACCCTCGAGGGCCTTGCGGCCGAGCCCGCCGGTACCGCCGCTGGGACCCTTCTTGGCTTTGCGCATTGCGCCGGGACGTCCATTGTTGGCCATCGGTTACACCTTTACTAGAAGAAAGCATTCGCTTCCAGTTTACGCAGGCTGCAGCCCGGTTGGCGGACAACGGCCGGACACTGCCCCAAAGCCGGGCAGGACTTTAGGCAACACTCCAGGTTGCGCCGTCGGCAGTGTCCTCCACGGTGATCCCGGCTGCTGCCAGGGAATCCCGGATCGCATCGGCCCGTGCCCAGTCCTTTTCGGCGCGGGCCTGCCGGCGCTCGGACAGGCGCTCCTGTACCAGGGCGTCCAGGGCGGCGTCCGCCGGGCCCGATGCTGCTGCTGCCCCGGCCGTGTCATCCAGGCCCAGGACGGAGGTCATGGTCAATACCGCATGGAGCGCCTTCTGCACGGCATCTTTGTTGTCCTCGGCAAGAGCGGTGTTTCCGGCGCGGACGGTCTCGTGCAGTACCGCCAGCGCCTGCGGCACGTTCAGGTCATCATCCATGGCGGCGGCAAAGGCGTCGGGCATGGCGCGGCTGTCCAGGACAAAGCCGAAGTCCCCGGTCCCGTAGACCTTTGCCTGCGCCTTGCTGATGAACCCGTCAATGCGCTCGACGGCGGCGGCCGCCTCCTGCAGCGAGGTGGGCCGGTAGTCCAGCACTGAGCGGTAGTGGGCCTGGCCAAGGTAGTACCGGACCACCCGGGGGCTGGCCTGGGCCAGCATCTGCTCGGGGCTGACGGTGTTGCCGATGGACTTGGACATCTTCTCGCCTTCGAAGGTGACCATCCCGTTGTGCATCCAGAAGTTGGCGAAGCCGTGGCCGGCGGCCTGGGACTGTGCCATTTCGTTTTCGTGGTGCGGGAAGCGCAGGTCCAGCCCGCCGCCGTGGATATCGAACTCGGTGCCGAGGTATTTAGTGACCATCGCGGAGCACTCCAGGTGCCAGCCGGGCCGGCCGCGTCCCCACGGGCTGTCCCAGGCTGCCGTTTCCGGCTCGCCTTCCTTGTGCCCCTTCCACAGGGCGAAGTCCCGCGGATCGCGCTTGCCGCGCGGACCGGCGTCGGGCGCTGCCTGCATATCGTCAATGCTCTGGTGGGTGAGGGAACCGTATTTCTCCCAGGAGCGCACGTCAAAGTACACGTCACCGGAATCATCCAGCGCCGGGTAGGCGTGGCCCCGTTCGATCAGGGTGGCGATCAGTGCGTGCATTTCGGGGATGTGGCCGGTGGCCCGCGGCTCGTAGGTGGGCCGCTGCACACCGAGGGTGTCGTAGGCGCGGGCAAATTCCTGCTCGTAGCGGTAGGCAAGGGCCCACCACGGTTCGTCCGGGACAACGCCGTCGCCCGGCTGCGCCCCTACGGAATCGGCGGCCTTGGCCAGGATCTTGTCGTCAATATCCGTCACATTGCGCACTACGGTCACAGCCAGGCCGCGGTAGCGGAGCCAGCGGGTGAGCTGGTCGAAGGCGATCGCCGAACGGATGTGCCCTACGTGCGGCAGTCCCTGCACGGTGGCACCGCAGTAGTAGAGGCTGGCCTTGCCTTCCACCAGGGGAACGAAGTCCCGGACCTGCGCTGTTGCCGTGTCATAGAATCTCAAGCTCACTGCTCTAGGCTAGCGGAAACCCCGCGCGTGCAGTCAGTTGCCGGCTGCAGCCAGCGGGGCAACGACGGCGGTGGCCACCGCGGCGATTCCCTCGCCCCGGCCGGTGAAGCCCAATCCGTCGGTGGTGGTGGCGGATACGCTGACCGGTGCGCCGGCTGCCTCGCTGAGGACTGCTTCGGCCTGGGCCCTGCGGGGACTGAACTTCGGCCGGTTGCCGATCAGCTGGACGGCGATGTTGCCGATCTCAAACCCGGCGTCGCGGACAATCCGCGCCGCTTCAGCCAGCAGGACCGTCCCCGGGGCGCCGGCATATTCCGGCCGGTCCGTGCCGAAGTGCGTGCCAAGATCGCCCAGCCCTGCGGCGGAGAACAGGGCATCGGCTGCCGCATGGGCCACCGGATCGCCGTCGGAGTGCCCCGCGAGTCCGCGTTCACCCTCCCAAAGCAGGCCGGCAACCCACAACGGTCGCGGGGCGTCCTCGGGGGCGAAGGCATGGACATCAACGCCGATACCGGTTCGGGGCAGAACCATGGTCATTCCTTTCCGCGGTGGCCGCCGGCAAGGATCGCTTCCGCGAGCACCAGGTCCAACGGTGTGGTGATTTTCAGGGACAGCTGCGAGCCGTCAACCACATAAACCCCGACGCCAAGGGACTCGGCCAGCATCGCGTCATCCGTGACGGCGGCGGCCTGCTCCGGTCCGAAGGACAATGCGGCATCATGTGCGCGGCGCAGCAGGTCCGCGTCGAAGCCCTGCGGGGTCTGCACGGCGCGCAGCCGGGAACGGTCCGGTGTACCGGTGACCTGCCGGGCGGCAATCGCGTCCTGCGGTGCCGGAACGGGTGCGGTCTCCTTCACCGTGTCAACCACGGGCACTGCCGGAATCACTGCCCGGGCACCGGCGGCCAGTGCTGCGGCCACCCGGTGGAAAACCTCGGGGGGCGTCAGGGCGCGGGCTGCGTCGTGGACGAGCACTGCATCCAGGTCCGTTGGCAGGACAGCCAGCGCGGCCCGCACGGATTCGGGCCGGGTGGCACCGCCGTCGACCGCCGTGACGGTGCCGCCAAACTCATCGGCGGCGCAGATGCTGCGCATCAGGGTGTCCCCGGCGGGTACGGCGACGGCGACGGCCGCTGCCAGCTCTGCGGCCTGCACCGCGCGCAGGGCGTGAACGAGCATTGGTTCGCCGGCCAGGGGGACCTGGGCTTTGGGCACGCCGTAGCCAAGGCGCTGGCCGGAGCCGCCGGCCACCACAATGACGCCGATGCGCGGCCGGGAATTGGTAGGTGAAGGCACGGTTCCAGCCTAATGCCCCGCTAACGGGGCTTAAAACAACAATTGCCGGCCCCTGGGGACCGGCAATCGCAGGAAAATGTTCAGCTGCCTAGCTTGCGAGAACCTCGTCAAGCACGGCTGCTGCCTGGTCTTCATCCGTTTTCTCAGCAAGCGCCAGCTCTGAAATCAGAATCTGGCGTGCCTTGGCGAGCATTCGCTTCTCGCCTGCGGACAGCCCGCGGTCATGGTCGCGGCGCCAGAGGTCGCGGACGACCTCAGCCACCTTGACGACATCACCTGATGCGAGCTTTTCCAGGTTTGCCTTGTATCGGCGCGACCAGTTAGTGGGCTCTTCAGTGAGCTCGGCGCGAAGCACATCAAAGACGTGCTCCAAACCTTCCTTGCCCACTACATCGCGCACCCCAACGAGGTCGACGTTTTCAGCCGGTACTTCAATGGTCAGATCACCCTGGGCCACCTTAAGCTTGAGATACATTTTCTCTTCGCCCTTGATGGTTCGCATCTTGATCTCTTCGATCTTCGCGGCACCGTGGTGAGGGTAAACAACTGTTTCGCCAACCTCAAAAACCATGTGGTCTTTCCCCTTTCCCGGCCCTCAGTTTAGCAGAGATGCGACACGCCGAGTAGAGTTTTCGCAGGTCAGGTATATCTTGGGCCTGCATGTGGGTACTATGCCGCCTCACGCGGGTACCCGGAGGCCGCCGGCCTTCACCGCTCCCGCACTGTCCCGGCTGCCCGTAAAATCCAGTTTTTTACCCTTTTGCCGATAGGCTAGGCAGCAAAGATAGCCTCAGGTCGGTAGACCGCAATACTTCAGGAGTTTGTGCTGTGAGATTCACACCCAAGAACCGGGTCCGGCGCACCGCTGCAGCCGGTGTCATCGCGCTGGCCATGCTGGGCTCGGCAGGCTGCAGCGCAGTGAACGATCAGGCAACGACTGCCCAGTATGCCCCCTCCGACGGCATTGTCGAGAACGTCGGCGACCTGCAGCTGCGCAACGTCCTGGTGGTCAGCGACGGCTTTGGCGAGCCGGGCCGGCTGATCGGCACCATCCTCAACGATTCCTCCGAGACGCAGTCCTTCACGCTGGCCGTGGGCGGCTCCACCCTCCCCTGGGACCTGCCGGCCGGCGAAAAGGTCGTGTTTGAAGATGAGCCCCAGGAAAAGGTCCTCGTCCAGACCGTTGAGGACGAGCCCGGCACCGGCATCGACGGCCAGCTGACCGTCAACGGTGAGAGCACCGGCCTGAACATTCCCGTGGTCAACGGTGACAACCAGGACTACGCACCCTTCCTGCCCACCTCCGCACCCACCGCACCGGCAACCGACGAGTCCACGGTTATGCCCACCGAGACCGCCACGGACATGGCAACGGAGCCGGCCGCTACGGAAACCAGCAACGGCTAACATCCCTGTTCCCCTAACCGGGGAAGAGTGGCCCGAAGGGGGCCTGCGCCGCGGCGCAGGCCCCCTTCGCTGTTTGGGGAAGCCCGGTCTCAGGACTCGAACTTGTACCCGAGGCCGCGGACCGTCACCAGGTGGCGCGGCGCGGAGGAATCGGGTTCAATCTTCGCGCGCAGCCGTTTGACGTGAACATCCAGGGTCTTGGTGTCCCCCACGTAGTCCGCGCCCCAGACACGTTCGATGAGCTGGCCGCGGGTCAGCACCCGCCCGGCGTTGCGCAGCAGCATCTCCAGCAGTTCAAACTCCTTCAGCGGGAACTGCACACCGGTGCCGTTGACCTGGACCACGTGGCGGTCCACGTCCATGCGCACCGGGCCGGCCTCCAGGGCAGCATCGGCAAAGTCGCCCGCCTCACCCCGGCGGCGCAGGACGGCACGCACCCGGGCCAGCAGCTCCCGGGAGGAGTAGGGCTTGGTGACGTAGTCGTCGGCCCCGATTTCCAGGCCCACCACCTTGTCGATCTCCGCGTCGCGGGCCGTCAGCATAATCACCGGGACGTCGGAGCGCTGGCGGATCCGGCGGCAAACCTCGGTACCGGAAAGCCCGGGCAGCATCAGGTCCAGCAGGATCAGATCGGCGCCGTTCTGCTCATAGGAGGTGACAGCCTCCAAGCCGTTATCCACCACCGCCACTTCGAAGCCTTCCCGTGCCAGCAGGTAGGAAAGGGGGTCGCTGAAGGACTCCTCGTCTTCAACAATCAGGATCCGGGTCAAGCGGTTACTCCCTGTTCGGACTCGCGGGTGTCCACCGGGTCCATTTCCGGCAGGCGGACGGTGAAAGTGGAACCCTGCCCGGGACGGGACCAAAGGTCCACGTCCCCGCCGTGGTTGGCGACAACGTGTTTGACGATGCTCAGGCCCAGGCCGGTGCCGCCGGTGTGGCGCGACCGTGCGGAATCGATCCGGTAGAAGCGCTCGAAGATGCGTTCCTGTTCCTCGGCCGCAATTCCGGGGCCCTGGTCCGTCACAGCCACCTGCGCCATGCCGTCCCGGGACTGCAGCCCGATCCCCACCCGGCTGCCCTCGGGCGAATAGCGGATGGCGTTATCGATCAGGTTGCGGAACGCAGTGGTGAGCATGGGCGCATCACCGTAGACGGCGGCGTCGGACGTCCCGCCGAGGAGCACCTCGATGTTCTTGTTCTCCGCGTTCAGCCGGTTGGCTTCAACCGCGTCTTCGAGCACGCGGGCAACGTTGACGGGCTTGGCCCGGTCCACGATGTCGGTGCTCTGCAGCCGGGAAAGCTCAATAATGTCCTGCACCAGCGCGGTCAGGCGGCTGGATTCCCGGCGCATGCGGCCGGCGAACCTGCGGACCGCGTCCTCGTCTCCGGCGGCGTCGTCCAGCGCTTCGGAGAGCAGCGAAATTGCACCGACCGGGGTTTTCAGTTCATGCGAAACGTTGGCGACAAAGTCGTTGCGGACTTCCTCGGTGCGCGTAATCTCCGTCCGGTCGTCGGCCAGGATCAGCACATACTCCTCCCCCACCGTGGCCACCCGGACCTGCAGGATGAGCGCGCCGTCTCCGAGCGGACCGCGGGGCAGCTCCAGCCGCGCCTCTTCGATCACCCCGTCGCGGCGGACCCGGGCGCAGATGCCCAGCAGCTGCTCATTCACAATGGTGTGGCCGCGCACCAGCCCGAAGGCGTACGCACCCGGGCTTGCCCGCACCACGCCGTCAATGGCGTCCGCAATGATGTAGGCACGCCCGATGACGCTGAGCACCTCGGCGGCGCCCTCGGGGATGGTGGGCTCGGAGATGGTGGCGAGGTCCCGGCGCTGGCGCTGGCTCGCGCCGTAGGCAAGGACACCGAAAGCCCCCGCGGCCAGGCCGAGCATGCCGGCCAGCAATGCCAGCAGTACAGGATTCACCCTCCTAGCTTAGGCATGTCTTCGCCGCGGGGCGGGATCGCCGGTGGCTTTGCTTCGTCCGTTAAACTAACGTTCATCTAACGGGTCCGTGCGGTTAACCCCCGGCTGACATCCTGCAGGAGCGGCGTGGCCGTACTGCCCCGCTGATGTTCAGGATCCGCCGTTTCGAGAGGACGCTTCAGTGCGCAAGGTTTTTCAGGCCGAACTTCACCAGATCGGTGAGGAGCTGACCCAGATTTCCCAGTTGGTCACGGAGGCGATGCGGAAGGCAACGCTTGCCTTCGAAGGCGCCGACATTGAACTGGCCCAGGACGTGATTGCCGCCGATGCACGCATCGACTTCCTCCAGAATGACCTGGACGAGCGGGCCATCGATGTCCTGGCACTCCAGGGACCCGTGGCCAGTGACCTGCGCATGATTGTCGGTTCCCTCCGGATGAGCGCCTCGCTGGAGCGCATGGGCGACCTTGCCCGGCACGTCGCCCAGCTCGCCCGCCTGCGGTACCCGGCGAACGTGGTCCCGGAGAACATGGTCGAGACCTTCCGCGAAATGGCCCGTCTGGACATCAGCATCTCGGAGAAGCTCACCGAGCTGCTGGAGACCCGGAACCTGGAACTGAGCAAGGACATCTACGCGTCCAACAGCCGCATCAACGAGCTGCACGCCGGGGTCTTTAAGTCCATTGCTTCCCCGGACTGGAATGTGCCGGCAGTCAGCACGGTGGACCTGACCCTCGCCAGCCGCTATTTCGAGCGGTTCGCAGACCACGGCGTCTCCGTGACCCGCAAGGTCAACTACCTGGTGACCGGGGAATGGCAGCCGCTCTCCGAGAGCGGCATGTAGCCCGGAGGCAGACAGCAAAAAGGGCGGTCCCGCGGGACCGCCCTTTTTGCTGTTCTTTTACCGGTAAACCGGAAACTACTTCTTTTTGCCCTGGTTCGCCACGGCCTTGATGGATGCTGCGGCGGCCTCGGGATCGAGGTAGGTGCCACCGGCCTTGATCGGCTTCAGGTCCTCATCCAGTTCGTAGACCAGCGGAATGCCGGTGGGGATGTTGACGGCGGCAATGTCGGCGTCGCTGATGCCGTCCAGGTGCTTGACCAGTGCACGCAGCGAGTTGCCGTGTGCCGCGATCATAACGGTCTTGCCGGTGCGGATGTCCTTGGAGATATCGGATTCCCAGTACGGCAGGAAACGCTCCAGGACGTCCTTGAGGCACTCGGTGCGGGGCAGCTCGTTCGGGTCCAGGTCCGCGTAGCGCGGATCGTGCGCCTGGGAGAAGTCGCTGTCATCCGGCAGGGGCGGCGGCGGGGTGTCATAGGAACGGCGCCAGAGCATAAACTGCTCCTCGCCGTATTCGGCCAGCGTCTGTGCCTTGTCCTTGCCCTGCAGCGCACCGTAGTGGCGCTCGTTCAGGCGCCAGCTGCGCTTGACGTCGATCCAGATGCGGTCAGCGGCACCAAGAGCCAGATTGGCCGTGTTGATGGCCCGCTGGAGCCGGGAGGTGTAGAGGATGTCCGGGAGAACGTTGTTCTCCACCAGCAGCTCGCCGCCGCGGAGGGCTTCCTCGCGGCCGAGGTCCGTCAGATCCACATCCACCCAGCCCGTGAAGAGGTTCTTTTCATTCCATTCACTCTGCCCGTGGCGCAGAAGGATCAGTTTGTAGGTCATACCTGCATGGTATCGGAGAGCACACCCGGACGGGGAGGGCGGGGGTGCGTGCGGGAGCCGCGATGCCCGGGGTTCCCCAGCTCACCCCGGACCGGAGCATCCCCCGGAGGGCACTACCATTGTCTGGTGCAAAAACCGCAAAAACCCGTAGGAAATGTGACCCGGGGCACTACAAACCCGAACCGACTCCGACGGGTGGACCGCTGGTTGGCGGGCCCCGCGCGGTGGCGGCTGCGGCAGGCAGCGGATCCGCTGATCGTGGACCTGGGCTACGGCGCTGCGCCCACCACCGCCGTCGAACTCCACGGCCGGCTGGGCCGGGTGCGTTCGGACGTGGAGGTGGTGGGCATTGAAATTGATCCGGCTCGCGTGCGCGCCGCAAAACCGTTGGAACGCAGCGGGCTCAGCTTCCGTCAGGGTGGTTTTGAACTGCCGGTGGACGGGCGCAGGCCGGTCATGGTCCGGGCCTTCAACGTGCTGCGCCAGTATGCGGAGGAGGATTACGCCCAGCATTGGGAGATGGTCTGCTCCCGGCTGGCACCGGACGGTATTTTCATCGACGGGACCTGCGATGAAATCGGCCGGCGGGCCACCTGGGTGGAACTGGATGCAAAGGGTCCGGTGTCGCTGAGCATTTCGCTGCGGTTCGGAGATTTTGACCGGCCATCCGATGTGGCCGAGCGGCTGCCCAAGGCGCTGATCCACCGCAATGTGCCGGGCGAACGGGTCCATGCATTCCTGCAGGCCATGGACCGCGCGTGGGAGGAGGCAGCCCCGATGGCCTCCTACGGCAACCGCCAGCGCTGGATCGCGATGTGCGCCGCGCTGAAGGCCGGCGGCGCGCCACTGCTGACCGGACCGGCGCGTTGGCGGCTCGGCGAAATCACCGTGGCGTGGGACGCTGTCCGGCCGGGGTAGGCCCTGACCGGGCCGGTTTACCAGGGGCCGTACGGTCCCTGGCTGCTGCCGCCGCGGCCGCGGGAGCTTCCCATGGCCGGCTTTACATCGGCCAGATACACGCACGCGGCAATCACAGCGGCCAGCTGGAACAGCAGCAGGCTCAGCGGCGAGGGCAGCAGTACGGCAATCACGCCTACGGCGCTGGCACCGCCGGTCAGGCCAAGCCAGAATCCCTTGGTCCGTTTGTAGGCGCGCTCGAACTCGGCGGGTTTGCGCCGCACACAGTCGAAGAAGGCCCACAGCTCGATAACGAGCGCAATGATGCCGAGCGCCACGTAAAGGTAGTGCTGAATCTGGAACATTAGGAACACAGCGCTAGCCTACCGTGTAAGTGCCTGCTCGAGGTCTTTCCAGAGGTCTTCGAGGTTTTCTATTCCGGTGGACAGCCGCAGCAGCCCCTCCGGAACGGTATGCGGTTCACCGGGCTGCCGCCGACGCCGCTCAATCAGGGACTCCACGCCGCCCAGCGAGGTGGCGGGCAGCCACAGGTTCACGGCTTCAGTGACTTTCTCCGCGGCGGCCGCGCCGCCGGCAACCTCAATACACAAAATGGAGCCGAACCCGTTCATCTGGGCGGCAGCGCGGGTATGCCCCGGGTCATCCGGCAGCCCCGGATAGCGCACCCGGTCCACCTGCGGCAGTGTCTGCAGCCGCCGTGCCAGTTCCATGGCCGTGGCCTGCGAGCGCTCAATCCGCAGGGCCAGGGTCCGCAGGCCGCGCAGCGCCAGCCACACCTCGAACGGTCCGGCGACGGCGCCGTGCAGCGAACGGTAGCGCAACAGGCGGGCCAGCAGATCCGGGCCGGAGGTCACTGTGGCTCCGAGTACGACGTCGGAGTGCCCGGCCAGGTACTTGGTCACCGAATGCACCACGACGTCGGCGCCGAGGGCCAGGGGCTGGGTGACCAGCGGGGTAGCGAAGGTGTTGTCCACAACCACCAGCGCGCCGGCGGCGTGGGCGGCATCAGCCAGCACCGCGATTTCCGCCACCTCCAGCATCGGATTGGTGGGGCTCTCCAGCCAAAGCAGGGACGCGCCGTCGAGCTGCGCTATCACCTCACGGGTGTCCGCGATATCCACGGTGCGTATGCTGAAGCGGCCGTTCTCCGCCTCGCCCGCCGCTAGCAGCAGCGAGCCCTGATAGCTGTGCCGCGGCATCACCACTACCCCGCCCGGAGGCACCAGGGACAGGGCGGCCATCACGGCGGCCAGGCCGGAGGAGAAGACCAGGGCAGGCTGGTCGGCGCCTTCCAGACCGGCGAGCGCTTCCTCGAACGGATCCCACGTGGGGTTCGAGTACCGCCCGTAGCCCCGCTCCCCCGGCACCGGCGCGCCGGTGCCGAAGAAGGTGGAGGTCAGGACAATCGGCGGATTCACCGGGGCGTCGTGTTCACGCGGGGGACGTCCGGCCGAGACAACCAGGGTCTCGGGAGAAAGCTCCGCTGCGGGCCCGTCGGCAAAAGTGTGGCTCATGGTTGCCAGCCTAAACCGCCCGCCGGCTCCGCCGGGACTGCGTGTTACGCGCCGGCTCAATGAAGCTGCCGCCGGGAGCCGTGCCGGGGAAACGCTATCCGGGTGTCGTGGCCCTTCACACGCACGGCTCCGCCTCGACGCTTTGCCGCACCCCGGGCCTCCTGCTGCCCGCGGCCGCCCCGGCTCAGCCTTCCCAGACTCACTAGGTAGGCTAGGCGGGTGAGCACTTCTATTCCCCCCGAACCCCGCGGCCTGTTTATTGCCATGGAGGGCGGAGACGGTGCCGGCAAGTCCACGCAGGCACAGCGCCTGGCTGTCGCCCTGCAGGATCGCGGGCATTCGGTCCTGCGCACCCGTGAGCCCGGCGGCACCCCCGTGGGTGAGTCGCTTCGCGCACTTGTGCTGGAACACGGCAACGGCGAAATTGATGCGCGCACCGAAGCCCTGATCTTCGCCGCATCCCGGGCCGCCCATGTCCGGCAGGTGATCCGGCCGGCGCTCACTGCCGGAACCGTAGTGGTCTGCGACCGCTACATAGACAGCTCCGTTGCCTATCAGGGAGCGGGCCGCGGCCTGGGTACCGATACAGTGCGCGGCCTGAACGAGTGGGCCACCGAAGGCCTGGAACCGGACCTGACGGTGCTGCTCGACGTCGACCCTGAACGCGGACGGGACCGCAGGACCGCGGGTCAGGCCGCTGAAGACCGGCTGGAATCGGAACCGGATACCTTCCATCTGCAGATCCGCCGTGCCTTCCTGGAAACCGCGCAGGCGGACCCCGGCCGGTACCTGGTCCTCGACGCCGGCCGTCCCGTGGAGGAACTGGCCCGGACCATCCTGCAGCGCGTGGAAACCCTGCTGCCGTGAGTGTCTGGGAGGACCTGCAGGGACAGGATCCCGTGGTGGAGCAGCTGCGCCGCGGGGCCGCGGAAGCCCGCCCCAACCACGCCTGGCTGTTCACCGGCCCGCCCGGCTCCGGCCGCTCCAACGCCGCCCGCGCATTCGCTGCCGCCCTGGTCTGTGACCAGGAAGATCCCGCCCTGCGTGGCTGCGGGGAGTGCAAGGCCTGCCGGACCGTGCTGGCAGGCTCCCACGCAGACGTGACGTCCGTGACCACGGAAAAGGTCACCATCAGCATCGATGAGGCCCGCGAACTGGTTCGCAAGGCACAGGACAAGCCGTCCACCGGGCGCTGGCGGGTCATCATTGTCGAAGATGCGGACCGCATGCAGGAACGCAGCACCAACGTGCTGCTTAAAGCCATCGAAGAACCCCCGCCGCGGACCATCTGGCTGCTCTGCGCCCCCAGCCCCGGCGATGTCCTGGTGACCATCCGGTCCCGCTGCCGCCCGGTGGGCCTGCGTCTGCCGCCGGTGGAGGATGTGGCCGAGCTGCTGATCCGCCGTGACGGCATCGATCCGGACGTGGCGCTCAGTGCTGCCCGCGCTGCCCAGAGCCATATTGGCGTGGCCAAGCGGCTGGCTACCGACGAAGGGGCCCGCACCCGGCGGGACAGTATTGTCCGGCTGCCGTTGATGCTGCGGAATGTCTCCGGGGCCATGAAGGCTGCCGCTGATCTGGTGGCGCTGGCAGAAGCGGAGGCAACCAGCTCCTTTGAACAGCGGGACGCTGCCGAGAAGGAGGCGCTGCTGGCGTCCCTCGGGGCGCCTGCCGGGGGCACGCTGCCGCCGGCGCTGCGCAGCCAGCTCAAGCGGCTGGAGGAGGACCAGGTGCGCCGGGCCAAGCGGTCCAAGAACGACTATTTTGACCGCGCCCTGACGGATCTGCTGTCCTTCTACCGCGATGTGCTGATGATCCAGCTCGGCAGCGGCGGACCGCTAGTTAACGAATCCCTGCGCCGCGAACTGGACGAGTTCGCCGCCTATGGTTCACCGGAACAAACGCTGATGCGCATGGAAGAGATCAACACGGTGCGCCGCCGGCTGGTGACCACCAACGTGGCCCCGCTGCTCGCCATCGAAGCCATGACGCTGAGCCTGCTGTAATGACCAACCCCGCCATGAGCGCTGACCTACCCCGCCAGGAGCATGACATGACCACCGCCACCGCACGCCGCCGTTTCCCGCGGCTGGCTGCCGCCGCCGCCTCGGTGGTACTTCTGGCCGCAGCCACAGCCTGCACCGCCGGCACCGAGCCCAATGGGGAGGAAACCGGCAGCAGCGACACGGCCACCACCGCGGCTGCGGATGTCATCGGCACCGTGCCCGAGGACCTGATGGAGTTCTACAGCCAGGAGGTCACCTGGACGGACTGCGAGGGAAGCCTCCGCTGCGCCACCGTGGATGCGCCCCTGGATTATGCCGACCCCGGCGCCGGAACCGTGGAACTTGCCGTGGTAATGGCGGAAGCGGACAAGGAAGCCCAGGGCACCGTACTGCTCAATCCCGGCGGCCCCGGCGGCTCCGGGTACTCCGTGGTCAGCGAGTACGTGGAGAACGTCACCAGCGACCGGCTGCGCGAAAACTTCAACATCCTGGGCTTCGACCCCCGCGGAGTCGGCCGATCCACCCCCGTGGAGTGCCTCAGCGATGAAGAACTGGATGAAGCCCGCGCCGAATACGTGGACCCGAGTACCCCTGAAGGGCTGGCCGAGGCGCGGCTCAGCGCCAAGGAGTTCGCCGACGCCTGCGCCGCAGAGTCCGGCGAACTGCTCGGCTTTGTGGATACCACCAGCGCCGCACGCGACATGGACATCCTCCGCGCCGTCGTCGGGGACCGGAAGCTGAACTACCTCGGTTTCTCCTACGGCACCTTCCTGGGCGCCACCTACGCAGAACTGTTCCCGAACAACGTGGGCCGCCTGGTGCTCGACGGCGCACTGGACCCCGCGGCCAGCAACGAGGACGTCACGCTCGGCCAGGCCGCTGCCTTTGAAAAGGCCATCCGCGCCTACGTTGAGGACTGCCTCTCCGGCAGCAATTGCCCGCTTGAAGGCAGCGTCGACGAGGCCGTGGAAACCATCCAGGCCCTGTTCGCGTCAGTGGAGGAAAGCCCGCTGACCGCGGCGGACGGACGGACCGTGACCGTCTCCACCTTTGTCTCCGGCTTCATCACTCCCTTGTACGACGACGCGAACTGGCCCGCGCTGTCGCAGGCGCTTGAGCAGGTCCTGACCGAGGGCGATCCGACCTATATGCTCCGGCTCGCTGATATCAGCGCCGACCGCACCGATGACGGCACGTACGCGTCCAACAGCTTTGTGGTTTTCAACGCGATTAACTGCCTTGACTATCCGATGGTCGCCGACGACGCGCAGATGGCCGCGGACGCGAAGGAACTGGAAGCCGCGTCCCCCACCCTGGGCAAATACCTGGCCTACGGCGGCATCACCTGCGAGGCCTGGCCCTACGCACCCGTGAATGAGCCGCATCCCATCAAGGCATCCGGGGCGGATGAGGTGCTTGTCATCGGCACCACCGGAGATCCCGCCACCCCGTACGAGTGGGCCGAGGCCCTTGCCGCGCAGATGGAGTCCGCCGTACTGGTGACCCTTGAAGGCGAAGGCCACACCGCCTACGGGCGCGGCAGCGACTGCATTGACAACATAGTGGACGACTACTTTGTGGACGGGACCCTGCCGGCGGAGAACACCGTCTGCTGAGCGCCCGGCTCATTTTGACCGCACCCGCCCGTACGTATAAAGTAGTTCCTTGTGGATTCTGGCCGGCAACGGACTGATGAAGCCCGCCTCCTTAGCTCAGTTGGTAGAGCGTCTCACTCGTAATGAGAAGGTCGCCAGTTCGATTCTGGCAGGAGGCTCCACAGCAAGAGCAAAGCCCCCGGCGCCTTCGCGCCGGGGGCTTTTTGCGTCCCGGCAGCAGTCCGCCGGGTCCCTGCCGGGCCCGGATACGGTCTTGCGGTAATCCTGCGGAAAAATTCGGATTTCCTTGAGCCCGAGTTGATGGTTTCCGGTGCCGCCGCACCTAATCTCAGTGGTGGAGCCAGACCGGCAGCAACCGCCGGAGAATCGAGGAGACACGCATGGAAACCGCGCCGTTGGGCCACACCGCCCGCCGCTATACGCAGGTCCAGCGGGACAACTACCAGGCTCCCATCTGCGCGGAATGCAACCGCCGCATGGTGCCGAACTGGCTCGAGGACCGCGGCCGCTGGATTATCCGCAGCTTCCAATACCCCGGCGTCCGCTGCAGTGCGCATGAACGCCGCGTGCTGCCCGAGTATTTCGGGCTCTCCCCTCACAACCCGTCCCCCGGCCTGAGTGTACGGCGGGACTCTGCAACGTCTGCCCGGCGGGGTTCCGCCGGCAGCCGGTTCCCGTGGCTGGGTGCCAAACGCGCACAGCGAGGTATCTCCTAGCCGCCGGTCCCTTGATATGCCCGGCCGTCCCCGGGCAGTTGACCGGAAACCCCCGATGTTCTCCCCAAGGAACAACGGGGGTTTCTGTTTTGGTGCTAAGAAAACAACGACGCCCCGGGGGATACCTCGGGGCGTCGTTTTCGGAAGATCTGCTCTGGGGGTTACTGGCTTTCGGGCGGCGCAATACGGCCGGCCAGCAGCGCCTTGATGCGCTCTTCGGCGTCCGGGAGTGCCTCTGCGGCAGCCACGTTGGCTTCTTCCACGGCACGGACTACCTCGTGACGCTGGATCTTAACCCCGCGCGGCGCGTCGATGCCGATGCGTACGCCGTCACCGCGTGAATCCAGGACGGTAATGACAATGTCATCCCCAATCAGGATCTGCTCTCCGGACCTGCGTGTTAGCACCAGCATCCGCCCACTCTATCGCAACCGGAGACCCCTGCCGGGAAGCTGCAGGCGGGGCCGCGGCACCATGGGTGCGCGGGCGGGCAGCTACAGCACCGGTGAGGGTGAAGGCTCGCCGTCGAGCCAGCCGATCGGCAGGTTCAGCGCGTTCACTGACTGAGGTGTTCCGGTGGTGTCGATGCCTTCAACCGCCGCGGCGTCCACCGGGACGGCGTTGCGTACCGCCCCCACCCAGGCGGCCGTATCCTCGGGCTTGCGGCCGGCGTCCACGGCTACCCACACCTGGTCTGCAGCCAGTGCTGCGATCAGGGTGGCGTGCCGGCCCATTTCGGTGCCGGACCGGCCCAGCCCGTAGGCAAGATAGATGCTGTGCCCGGCCATCACGCCGGCGGCACGGGCCGTGGCCACAGCCCGGCGGTCTGCCGCCCGGCCCACACCCTCGGTCTCCAGCGCACCGGCAACCCGGACCGCGGCAGCACCGCTGCCCGCGAGTTCGGCCATGGACCGGCAGACTTCCAGCGGCTCATCCCCCAACCCCACCACCATGACCAGATCACCGGCATTGCCGAGCGGGGCGGGTGCCTGCGGGATGGCGCGGCGTTCCGGCTCCAGGCCCTGGTTGATCCTGCCCTGGTTCAGCGGCGGCGGATACAGCCGGGCGGCGTCCGCCTTCGCGACTCCCGGCGCAGCCGGTGCCGGGGGCGCCTGTGCGGCGGGTGTGCCGGTGCTGGCGGAGATGTTGTCGATCAACTCAGCGAACGCGAAGGAACCGGTGGAGACCGCCGGAGCGGCGGGTCCGGCCGGCGCGGCAGGCGCAGCGGGATGCAGCGTGGACTCCGCCCGTTCGGCCTCTTCGAGCAGTGCCGAAATGCCGGCCCGTGCCGCGGAGGCCCGGCTGGGGAGGTCCGGTTCCACCGGAGCGCGGCGGCGGCCGCTGGGAGGCAGTTCCACCGTCACTTCATAGTGATGCCGGGACAGGAAGCCGCCTATCCCGCCTACCGTCACTTTCTCGGCAGCGATAATCCTTGCGCGCGGGCCGTGTTCGGCCAGCACCTTGGCCTTCAGCGCGTCCAGCGACGGCCCTTCAAGCTGAAATCGTCTCGGTTCCACGTACCACCCCTACAGTCTCGATATTGACATTACCTGCAGTGGCTTCCTGATAGGACAGGACAGGCAGTCCGCCGGTCTGGGATGTCACCAGCCGCCGGATGGCCGGGCGCAGGGCGGGTGCGCAGACCAGTACGGCGTTGTAGCCGGCATTCTCCGCTCCCGCGACGGCGGTTTTCAGCGAGCCGAGCACCGCATCGATCCGTGCCGGGTCCAGCAGGATCTGGCTGCCCTGGTCCGAGGGACGCAGCGCCTCGAGCATGGACTGCTCCAGTGCCGGGTCGATCATGATCACGCGCAGGACGCCGTCGGCAACGTACTGGGCGGCCAGGGCCGGTCCCAGGGCGGTCCGGGCTGTCTCGATCAGGCCCTCGGGATCGGGTGAGACCTTGGCCCGCAGCAGCAGCGACTCGTAGATGCGCGGCAGGTCATTGATCGGGATCTGCTCGGCCAGCAGTCCCTGCAGGACCCGCTGCACCTCGGCCAGCGAAAGCACGTTGGGCACCAGTTCCTCCACCGCGGAGGGGTTGACCTGCTTAACGCCTTCGGTCAGCACCCGTACGTCTTCACGGGTTAGCAGCCGTGCGGCGTTGGCGGTGATGACGGCGGACAGATGCGTCACCAGCACCGAAACCCGGTCAATCACCGTGGCGCCGGACATCTCTGCGGCATGCTGCATTTCCGCCGGTACCCATTTCCCGGCCAGGCCAAACACCGGTTCAACGGTGGCGGTTCCGGGCAGCCCCTCCAGGGCGTCGCCCAGAGCCAGGATCCGGCCCGCCGGCGCCTCGCCGCGCCCGGCCTCCACACCGGCAATCCGGATGACATAGGTGGACAGCGGAAGGTCCACGCTGTCCCGGGTACGGACCGGCGGCACCACAATGCCCAGGTCCATGGCGATCTTGCGGCGCAGCGCCCGGACCCGGGCCAGCAGGTCATCGGATCCGCCGGTGACAATATCCACCAGGTCCGGGGCAAGCATGATTTCCAGGGCATGCACCCGCATCTGCTCAATCAGGTCCTCGGTGGTTTCCGAGGTGGCAGGTGCGTCCAGGGCGGCCTGCGCCGCGTCCTTCTCCGCCTGCTCGGTTCCCTCACGGACCTTGATCCGCTGGGCCACCAGGATCAGCAGGGCGCCGATGACGATGAACGGAATCTTCGGCATGCCCGGAATCAGCGCCATGACGATGGCGGCGCCGCCGGCAATCATCAGCGCGTTGCGGGACTGCCCCAGCTGCGCGCCTGCAGTGGAACCCATGTCCGCTTCGGCGTTGGAGCGGGTGACGATCATACCGGTGGAGACAGCCATCAGCAGGGCGGGGATCTGGGTGACCAGCCCGTCGCCGATGGTCAGCAGGCTGTAGGTGTTCACCGCTTCCCCGGCGGACATACCGCGCTGGAGCATACCGATGGCGATGCCGCCGATGACGTTGATGATGATAATGATCAGTCCGGCAATGGCATCGCCCTTCACGAACTTCGAGGCGCCGTCCATGGCACCGTAGAAGTCCGCCTCGGCAGAGACCTCCGCGCGGCGTTCCCGGGCCTGGGTATCGGTAATCAGTCCGGCGTTCAGGTCCGCGTCAATGGCCATCTGCTTGCCCGGCATGGCGTCGAGGGTGAACCGCGCCCCGACTTCCGCCACGCGTTCGGCGCCCTTGGTGACCACCACGAACTGGATGACCACCAGGATCAGGAAGATCACCGCGCCGATGACCAGGGAGCCGCCCACGGCAACGTGGCCGAACGCCTCGATCACCTGGCCGGCGTACCCCTCCCCCAGCACCAGCCGGGTGGAGGCCACGTTCAGGCCCAGCCGGAACAGGGTGGCCACCAGCAGCAGGGACGGGAAGACGGAGAAGTCCAGCGGCTTGCGGACAAACATGGTGGTTAGCAGGATCACCAGCGCCAGCAGGATGTTGATGATAATCAGGATGTCCAGCAGCCCGGCGGGCACAGGCACCACCAGCAGCAGGATAATGCCAACGACACCCACCGGGACGGCGAGTTTCAGGAGGTTGCGGTTGCGGTTCATGACGCGGCCTTACGGTGTTGTGGGGTGGTCACTGGTTCGGGCGGGGCTGCCGCCATGGTGTGCATCCCGTACGCGGCGCCGCGCCGCTTCAGGGACATCACGAACGCCAGCACGCGGGCCACGGCGTTGTAGAGTTCCACGGGGATTTCGGCATTCAGTTCACAGGCGCTGTGCAGTGCGCGGGCCAGGGGAATGTCCTGGACCATGGGGACGCGCTGCTTTTCGGCTTCCTCGCGGATGCGTGCGGCAATGTTGTCCGCACCCTTGGCCACGACCCGGGGCGCCGATTTGCCCGGCTCGTATTTGAGGGCCACCGCCACGTGGGTGGGGTTAACCAGCACGACGTCGGCGTCCGCCACGGCGGCGATCATCCGGTTCCGGCTCATCGCCAGCTGACGGGAACGCCGCTGCGATTTGATCAGCGGATCACCTTCGGAGTTCTTGTTTTCATCCTTGACTTCCTTTTTGGTCATCCGGGTTTTCTTCCGGTTGCGCTTCATCACCACAAAAATGTCCGCCGCGGCCAGCACCAGGCCGGCGGCTACGGCTGTCTGCAGCAGCAGGGCGGTGCCGCCTCCTGCCGCTTCCAGCACCGCGGCAACCGGCAGGCCGCCGGCGGACATCAGGACCGGCATCAGCTGCTGGATTACGGCGTAGAGCACCAGTCCCACAACGGCGGTTTTCAGCAGTGATTTCACACCGTTCCACAGGGCCTGCGTGCCAAAGACACGTTTGAGCCCCTTGACCAGGTCAAACTGCTCGAACTTGCCCTTGAATTTCTTCACGTGGATACCGCCCTGCACCGCAGCGGTCAGCAGCACAACGGCGGCCACCACCCCCAGCATCGGCCCCAGGATGTAGCCCATGGCGCCCAGCCCCTCGGTCATGATGGCCAGGGCCAGTTCCGGGTCCGGGTTGGCGGTAATGGTGGACACGCCGTCGAGCATTTCCCCGCCGGCAGAGGAGCCGCGCGAAATGGTCAGCGGCATCATCATCGCCGTGGCGCCCACCCCCACCCAGGCGGTGAGGTCATCGGAGCGGGAGAGCTGGCCCTTGGAACGGACATCCTTCATCCGTTTTTGGGTGGCCTGCTCTGTCCGTTCCCCTGAGTCCGGTTCCGGCATCTACTCCACCCCCGTCACGGCGCGCACAATGGTGGAGACCAGCGAGGAGACAATCCGGGGCAGGGCCAGGAACACCATCGAGGCAAGGGTCAGCGTCAGTAAAATCTTGAGCGGGAAGCCGAGGGCGAAGGCGTTCAGCGCCGGGGCGACGCGGGTGAGCAGCCCCAGCCCGGCGTCGGCCAGGAACAGGACCACCAGCAGCGGGCCGGCAATCTGCACCGCGGCCAGGAACATCTGCGAAACGGCCGTGACCATGGCGGCCGCCGGTTCGCTCAGGTCCACTCCCCCGGTCAGCGGCAGTGCGGTGAAGCTGCGCAGCAGACCGCCGATGATGAGCTGGTAGCCGTCCGAAGCGAAGAGCAGTGCCAGGGCGGTGATCTGGAAGACGCGGGTGAACTGGGCGCCGTTGACCATGGACTGCGGATCGAAGGCCTGGGCCAGCTGGAAGCCGCCGAACGTATCGATCAGGTTGCCGGCGGACTGGACGGCGGAAAAGACCACCAGCACCAGGAAGCCAAGCAGCGCCCCGACCAGCAGTTCCAGCACCAGGGCCATAAAAAACGCGCCGGTGCCCAGTGCGCTGTAGCCCTGGCTGACCTGCGGCGCCACCGCGAGGGCAAGGCCGAGGCCGAGCATGGCCTTCACCCGGGCGGGAAAGGCGTTGTAGGAAAACGGCGGGGCGATCACCAGGAAGGCGACCATCCGTACCGACGCCAGCAGGAACGCCTCGATCCAGTTCTGGTCAAGGGTGATATTCACTTAGCTGCCGCCGAGCAGGGACGGAATCCTGGCGAACATTTCGTGGGTGAAGGACACTATTTCCGAAATCATCCAGTGCCCGCACACCAGCAGGGCGATTCCCACGGCCACGGCCTTGGGCACAAAGGAAAGCGTCACTTCCTGAATCTGGGTAATGGACTGCAGCAGCGAAATGGCGAAACCCACCACCAGTGCCGTGATCAGTACCGGCGCTGAGAGCTTCGCGGCAACCCACAGCCCTTGCAGTGCGATGTCCAGGACGGCATTTGTATCCATCAGGTGCCGCCCTGATAACTGTTGATCAGCGAGGTAATGATCAGGCCCCAGCCGTCCACCAGGACAAACAGGAGGATCTTGAAGGGAAGCGAGATCATCACGGGCGGAAGCATCATCATGCCCATGGACATCAGGGCCGCAGCCACCACCAGGTCGATGACCAGGAAGGGAATGAAAATGACGAAGCCGATAATGAACGCCGCACGCAGTTCCGAGATCATAAAGGCCGGTATCAGCGTGGTCAGCGGCACCGACTCCGGGTTCTCCGGGTTCTCCTGTCCCGCAGCCCGGGTCATCAGCGCAATGTCCTCTTCCCGGGTGTGGGCGAGCATAAACTGCTGCAGCGGTCCGGAGCCGGTGTCCAGGGCGGAGTCGAAGTTGATCTCGCCGTTGAGGTAGGGCTGCACCGCGATGGAGTTAATCTCGCTGATCACCGGCGCCATGATGAACAGGGAAAGGAACAGGGCCAGCCCGGCGAGCACCTGGTTCGGCGGGATGGAGGGCAGCGAGAGCGCGTTGCGCGTCATCGCCAGCACCACGAAGATCTTGGTGAAGGAGCTGAGCATCAGCAGCAGTGACGGCGCCACGGAGAGCAGCGTGATGCCGATCAGCGTGGTGACGGCCGTGGAGGGTCCGCCGTCCTGGCCGTTGATGTCGATGCTGAGTCCGCCGTCGTTCGGTTCGGCGGGGGCTGTCGGGTCCTCCGGCGCCACCGGCGGCGCGGGGTCCAGGGTATTGGCGTGACCGGCGGCGGCCCCGAGCAGGAGCAGGGCGGCGACGGCGAAGAGCAGTGCCGCGGCAATGGTCAGGGCGCGCAGGAGCGGAGCCGTGCGCGTTGTGGCGGCGGTGCTCACCCTTTGCGTCCGCGGCTGCGCAGGACGGCACCTGTCTGGCGCCAGGTATCCGGCGAGAGGATGGAACCGCTCAGCGGGGATTTGCCGGGAGTAACCCCGGGCAGCGCATGCGCACCGCGGGCAGCGCGGCGGGTGTCAGCGGTGTGCCCTGCCGGCACGGGTGCGTACGGATCACGGCTGATGCCGTCCGCTCCTGCGGCCTTCAGCGACGCCGCGAAACCGGCGTCGGGCGCGGCAGCGGTGTCCGGTGCGGGTTCAGGGGCATCCGCGGTGTGCAGCACGTTCACGGACCCTTCGGTCACGCCCAGAAGGAAGCGCTGGCCGCCGGTTTCCAGCACCACCACGGAAGCCTTCGGCGTGATCGGCTGCCGGCTGATCACCCGGACTTCCGGCTGGCTGGCAGCCGAACCGTTGGTGCGGGCGAACCGGCGCTGGAGCCACCACAGCAGGCCGAGCACGGCGCCGAGGGAAACCAGGACACGGAGTCCCAGAAAGAGGGTTTCCACTAATTGAGCCCCTCAACCACGTCCAGGATCTTGGTAATGCGCACCGCATAGTCCTGGTCAATGACCACTACCTCGCCGTTGGCGATGAGGCGTCCGTTCAAAAGAATGTCGGCGGGTGCTCCGGCGGAGCGGTCCAGTTCCACCACGCGGCCGGGTTCCAGGTTCAGGACGTCGCGGACCGACATCCGGGTGTGGCCGATTTCCACGGTCAGGGCCATCTCAATGTTGTTGATGCGCCCCATTTTGCCCACGATGGAGCTGTCCGGGGTGGCCCCGGCGGCACTGCTGTCCCGCAGCCGGATGGCGAACCAGCCGGCGGTGCCGTCCGGGGAGCGCAGTTCGAAGACGGCGGTGGCCGGGTCCGCGAACAATGCGGCGGCGTCTTCGGTGCGGGCCTCGCCCAGGACACCGACGCCGAGCGTGGCGCTGGCGGCTTCCAGCGAGGGGCGCAGCACGTCCGCCGCGGAAACCAGCGGGGAATCGGTACCGGCAACGTCGGCCAGCGGTGAGGAGCTGTCCAGGATCAGGGCCAGGTCCGCGGACTCGGAACCGACGAAGGAGGCGGTGACGGCAGCAGCGGTGTGCGCCGCCGGCACCCCGGCACCGGTGTGCGGGATCGGCTCCAGGACAATGGGGGTGGGCAGGCCGCGCACCAGGGCGGAAACGGCGTCGGCGTGCAGGCTGTGGGGGCTGGTCATAAGGTTAGTTCTCCTCGATGCTGACGATGCTGCCGGCCAGCCGGGAGCCGCTGGCTCCGACGGCTGCCTGGGCCAGGGTCTGACCGTCTACGGTCACGTTCAACGGGCGGTGGCGCGGGTGTCCAAGGTTCAGGACGTCCCCCACGGCAAGGTTTAGGACCATGGCGGGCTTCACCACGATGGGTTCGAGCTGCAGGCACACCTTGACGGGCACGTGCGCCATCTGCAGCTGGACAAGTTCGGCGGGGGTGGCGGTGCTGGTTTGTGCGCCCAGCGGATCCAGCTGCGGGAGCAGGGCCGCTGCCGGAATGGCCACGGTGGCCGGGGCGGTGGTTTCGCCCACCGCCATGTCGAAGGTCGCCACGATCATGGGATCGCCGGATGCCGCCGCCTGGGCGAACTGGGAGTTGTACTGCACCGATGAAAGTGTCAGCGGGGCCGTCAGGAGGTGGCCGAGGGAATAGTGCAGGTCCTCAACGGCGTCGTCCATGATCTTGCCCAGGAGGGCCTGTTCGATGTGGGTGAACTTGCGGTCCGGCGCGGTCTGGAAGCCGGTGCCGCCGAGCATGTGTCCCACCCAGGACAGCGCTGCCGCCACCGGGAACTGGATGACGGCCTTGGCCGGAATGCTGCCCATGTTGAACAGCACCATGCCGGTGTTGTCCGGCAGGGACGCAGCGTATTCGTCATAGCTGAGGACCTGGACGTCCTCGGAGGTGACCTGCGAGAGCACACGCACCTTGGCAGTGAGCTGGGTGCCCCACTGCCGGGCGAAGGTATCGAAGGCCATTTCCAGCACCCGGGCATGTTCGCGGGCGAGGGTGGTGGGCCGGCTGAAGTCGTAGACCTCAACAGGCTTGGATTTGGAATGCGCAGCCTTTGCAGGCACGCCTAAGGAAGGTGATTCTTGGACCGTCACATTCCGCACTATCGGCAGCCGGGCCGGGCGCGTAAGCAGTGCTGCTAGGTGCCTGCCGTGGCATCGCGCTCGGCCACAATACCGGGAATCAGCGAGCGTACGTCCTCGCTCTGCCCGGACAGCACCACTATGTCCACCCGCCGGTTCTGGGCCAGCTCCGCCGCCGTCAGCCCGGGGGTCAGCGGACGCGATTCGCCGTAGCCCACGGCCTTGATGCGGTCCTGGACCACTCCACCCTGGGACACGAGGTAGCGCAGCACATTGACCGAGCGGGAGGATGAAAGCTCCCAGTCCAGGGCATTGTCGGCAAACTGGCGCACCTGGGCGGTGTGCCCCTCAACGGAGACCTGGTAGGTGGTGGGTGCCAGTGCCGGCCCCACGGTATCCAGCACCCGAACGGCCTCGCCGGTCAGGTCCGCCAGATCCGGGGCGAAAAACATTTCGGAGCTGACCAGGCGGATGGTCAGGCCGCGTTCATCCATCTCGAAGCGGACGGCGTCTTCCAGGCCCTTTTCCTGCAGGCCGGCATAGATAGCGTCCTGCAGCGCGGTCAGGTCATCGACTTCCTTGGCGGCCAGGGCCGCATCGGGTTCAATGACCTCCTCGCTGTCCACCTTGTCCGGAGGCACCACAATTCCGACGGCGGTGTCCACGGTGTTGGTTTCCTCGGCACCGAACCCGGTGGCCAGGGACTCCTTGAGCTGGGCGAACTTCTCCGCGTCCACGCTGGACATGGCAAACAGGACAATGAACATACACATCAGCACGGTGACCATGTCCATGTAGGAGGCCATCCAGCGTTCGTCCGGGTGCTCGTCCTCCTCCACTTTGGGGCGGCGCCGTTTGCTGGCGCTCACGCGGCGTCCTGCACCTTATCGGCGCTGTCGCCCTTTTCCGCCTTCTCAGCCTTGGTGCCCAGGGCATGCGCGGGCACCATGGCCCGGAGCCGTTCGCCCAGAAGCCGCGGCTGGCTGCCTGCCTGCAGGGCGAGGACGCCTTCCATCAGCAGGGTCATTTCCTCTGCTTCCAGGTCCGCCAGGCGCTTGAGCCGGGCGCTGATGGGCAGCCAGATGAAGTTTGCCGACAGCAGGCCCCAGAGGGTGGCCACAAAGGCAGTGGCAATCATGGGCCCCAGGTGGTCAGGGGTGGAGAGGTTCTCCAGCACGTGGGTCAGGGACACCACCGTGCCGATGATGCCGACGGTCGGCGCGTAGCCGCCCAGGCTGTTAAAGAATTTGACCGGGATTTTGTCACTGGCGGTTTTGGTGGCCACTTCATCTTCGAGCAGCATCCGCAGTTCCTCACCGTCGGTGCCGTCGGCAATGTTCTGCAGTGCTGTGCGCAGGAACGGATCCTCCACTTCGGCGGCGTCCTGCTCCAGGGACAGCAGGCCTTCGCTGCGGGCCTTCTCGGCCAGCAGGACCACCCGGTCAATGGTCTCCTGCGGCTGCGGCGTTTTTCCCATAAACGCCCGCGGCACGGCCTTAAAGGAGATCAGGAAGTCCTTCAGCGTTCCCCCGGCCAGGCCAACGGCAATGGTTGCGCCGAAGACCAGGATCATCGGGGCCGGCAGCAGCAGTGCGGAGACGTGGGCGCCTTCGAGGGTGATCATGGCATAGAGCGACCCGAAGGCCAGGACTAAGCCGATAATTGTTGCTGGATCCATTAGCTGTTCCTAGGGCGAAGGGGCACTGTCTTGCCGCCAGACGTACTGTCCCCGGCTGTTTTGTCACCGGTTTTGGCACCGGTTTTGGCACCGGTTTTGGCACCGGCCGGCTCCGCGGAGAAAACCTCCGGTACCAGGCCCAGACCGGGCCGTTCATAAATCTGCGGGGGAATGTCGCGGGCCATGGAAATCACCTGCGCCCGGTAAGCCGCAATGCGGTCAATGACCTCCTGCAGGCTTTCCGTCACGATGTATTTCGAACCGTCGACCATAACCAGCGTGGTATCCGGATTGACATGGATCCGCTCGATCAGGTCAGGGTTGATCGCAAACTGAGCATCATTGAGACGCGTAAGTACAATCATTGCCCCGTCCAGGTTCGGTTCCGCAGGACTCAGATAGGTCCTCACCCCTACTTTCGGCCGGAATGCCGCCGTCGTTAGGAAGACCCGGCAGCGGCACAGCGGGAACAACGACGCCGGGGCGCGCACCGCGGGCGTCCGGCACGGGTTAAGCGCCAAACGGCCCCGCTGCACACCGTGCTGCGGAGCCGTTCACCCTCAGGGGGCGGGATTAGCGCTTGAGGTTGGTGAGTTCCTGCAGCACTTCATCGGAGGTGGTGATGATGCGGGCGTTGGCCTGGAAACCGCGCTGGGCAACAATCAGGTTGGTGAATTCCTGCGAGAGGTCCACGTTGGACATTTCCAGCATGCCGGATCCGATTCCGCCGCTGCCGGCATCGCCGGGGCCGGTGATGACGGCGTTGCCGGAGTTCACCGTGGCGGTGTAGCCCGAGTTGCCGGCCTTCTCCAGGCCGGCAGGATTGGTGAAGGTGGCCAGGGCAATACGGCCCAGGGCGATCTTGGACTCGTTGGTGAAGGACCCGATCAGGGTGCCGTCCTTGGCGATGGAGAAGGACTCCAGGGTGCCGGCACTGCGGCCGTCCTGGCCGGTCACCGAGGCGGTGCTGACACCGGCGTAGCTGGTCAGCGCCGCCAGATCCACGGCCA
Source organism: Arthrobacter zhangbolii (assembly GCF_022869865.1). Classification (NCBI taxonomy): domain Bacteria; kingdom Bacillati; phylum Actinomycetota; class Actinomycetes; order Micrococcales; family Micrococcaceae; genus Arthrobacter; species Arthrobacter zhangbolii. The sequence continues at coordinate 486,029 of NZ_CP094984.1, read as the reverse complement.
CGCCGCCCACCGTGAAAGTTTTGGGATTGTTGGTGGACTGCTTGCCGTTCTCGAAGCCGAGCGTGACAGGGGCATCGGTTCCGTCGGCCGAGACCGTCCAGCCCTCGCCGGGTGCGCCCGAGGTGCCGACCCGGGTGAAGGTCATGGTGACCACGGAAACATTGCCGTTGGCGTCGTAGACATTCATGTCCTTGACCACTGAGCCGCCTGCGGGGGTTTCGGAGGGCAGGTTGCCGCCCATGGTGGCCGTCTTGGTGGCGGAGGCCGGGGAGATGGCGCCGTCGGGCAGGGTGATGTTGCCTACCGCACCGCCGGTGTTGATGTTACCGGCGGCATCGGCCGTCCAGCCCTGGACAATGCTGCCGTCGGTGGAGACCAGCCGGCCGGCGGCGTCGAGGTTGAACGCACCGGAGCGGGTGTAGGTGGTCTGCGCTCCCTGGCGGGTGATGAAGTAGCCGTCGCCGGAAATCATCAGGTCCTCAGCCCGTCCGGTGGACTGGGCCGAACCCTGGGTGAAGTTTGTGGTGATACCCGAGACGAGCACGCCGAGGCCCACCTGTGCCGGGTTGCCGCCGCCGTTGTTGGCGCCGGGAGCAGTGGCGCCCTGGGTCAGCTGAGAGAGGGTGTCCTGGAACTGGACGGCGGTGGCCTTGTAGCCGGTGGTGTTGACGTTGGCGATGTTGTTGCCGGTGACGTCGAGCATGGTCTGGTGTGAACGGAGTCCGGAGATGCCGGAGTAAAGGGAGCGAAGCATGGCTGGCGCCTTTCAGCTTGGGTGGTGCCGGGAGGTGGAGGGTTATGCAGTGGCTGGTGCGGGAACTGCTGCGGGGACCGGTGCGGTGTCTTCCGGAGTCCCTGGTGTGGCGTCCGGTGCTGTTGCCGGCGGTGCGGCGGCAGCTGTTGAGACGACGCCGGAGATGCTGTCCAGCTGGATGTCCACGCCGTCGACGTTGACGGTGGGAACACCGGCTGCGTAGGACACGGAACGGGCGATTCCGGTGACGGACTCCCCTGCTTCGTTGGTGTAGGTAACGCTCTGGCCAATCAGCGCTGCCGCGGCGATGCGCATCTGGAGGGAGAAGTTCTCTTCATCCATCTTGGCCATGGCGGTGAGCTGTTCCATGGATGCCAGCTGGGTGGTCTGGGCGATCATCTCGTTGGTGTCCATGGGCGAGCTGGGATCCTGGTTGCGCAGCTGGGTGACCAGCAGATGCATAAAGACCTCGCTGTCCAGGGTTTGTTTGGGCGCGCGGGTTGCTGCGGCGGTGTTTCCGCCGCCGATTGCCGCTATTGCGTCAACGGGCACAGTGGTCTCCTTTTCTAGGCCAGGAAGTCGATGGTTGAGGCCGTGCCGGTAAGTCCGGGACGGAACGTGCGGGGGGCGGTGTCTGCCTCGGGCCGGCGCGGGCCGGGCGGAGCATCTGTGCCGGTTCCGGGCCGCGGTTCCCCGTCACCGCGTTCGGTGCCTTCCCCGCCCGGGGAATCCTGTGAGGACAACGAAAGGTTGGCGCTCATCCCGGACCCGGCCAGGTCACGGCGGAGATCGGTCAGCAGGGTCCGCAGCGCATCGCGGCCGGCATCGGAGGGGGCGAAGAGTTCAATCCGCACACCGTCAGCTCCCACATGGGCACGGACGGTCACCGGGCCAAGGTTTTCCGGGGTGACGCTCAGGGTCATGACATGCTCACCCTGCTGGGCGGTCGCGAGGCTGAAAAGCGGCTGCGACACCTGGTTCAGCAGCGGTGCGGCAGGAGCCGGAGCGGGCGGCGTGGCGGCCGGGGCAGCGACGATCTGCGGCGCGGCCGTCTGGGGAAGGGGGACGGCGGCAGGTACAACCGGCGCGACGGCGGGAGCGGAACCTTCCGGTGACACCGCTCCGGCCGCAACAGCTCCGCTGGCGTCGGTGCCGGCCGCAGCCGAGAGCGTCCCGGCGAACGTGGTGGAGGAAGCAGTGATGGAGGAAGCCGTGGTGGCAGCGGCGCTGAAGCCGGTACCGGTTCCTGCGGCGGCCGCGGCCTGCCGGGACACCGGCTGCGCTGCTCCCGGCGCAGGGTCCTGCAGGCCCACGGCGGACAAGCCGACGCCGCCCGGCGCAGTCTGCGCAGCGGCACCGGGAAGGGTGCCGGGAAGGGTGCCTGCCGGGGTGGCGGTGCCCTGCATGGGCAACACCGGAACGGCGTTCCCGGCAGCGGGGATGCCGGACGTTGCGGCGGCCGCCCCGGTGCCCAAGGGCGCTGGCGGTGCAACGACAGCTGACGCTCCGGAAGACGCGGCAGCGGATCCCGCAGGGCCGGCGGCTGAGGCGAACCCGGCAGCGCTGACGGCACCGGCCGTACCGATGGTCGCGGCGGTGGCGGCGGAGGCGTGGGTGGTGGTTGCAGCTGAAGTGGCCTGAGCCGCGGTGCTGTGCCCGGCTGGCACTCCGGTTTCTCCGGAGGTGGGCCCGGCAGGGGCAGCGGCTGCGACGGCGGACATCTCTTCCCCTGCAGTTGCGGTCCCTGCGGCTGCAGCACCGGAGGATGAACCGTCCACCGGGGACAGGGACAAGCCGGGCAGGCTGCTCCCGGCCAGGCCGGCAAACGCCGTGGCCAGGGCGGCGCCCCCTGCGGTTTCCACCGTCAGGGAAGCACCGTTCAGGGAATTATCCGCCGGAGACGCGGTCGCGGAATCTGCAGCAGCAGCCCGGGCAGCATCGGACCCAGCGTCGCACTGAGCGGCACCAGTTCCAGCGGCACCAGTTCCGGCGGCCACGGTTCCGGCGCCGGCGTACCCCGGATCCGAGGCGGAAGGTGTACTGCCGCCACCCGCACTGTCGCGGGATCCGGCGTCGTTGCGCTGGCCCGCCTTGTCGCTGCGGCTGGTGGCGTTGACGGCGTCCTCGAGTGAGGAGCCAAAACGCTGTGCGCCATCCTGCGAAGCGGACCCCGTCCGGGTGCCGGTCAGTGCGGAATCCCGAACCGTGGGGACGGCAGGCCGGAGGAGCCCGGCGGCGGCACTCATGCTGCCGAACCCATCAGTGCGGCCTGCGCGGCCCGGGCGGAGGCAACCAGGTCAGAAATGCCCGGAACACCGGCTCCGCCGGGAGCCGAAAGGAATCCGGCGGCCCCCGCAGTCTCAGTGGGCAGAATGCGCCGGATGGTGGTGATGTTGGAATCGTTTTCCCAGGCATCCCGGATGGCGATGGTCTGGCCCGGCTGCGGGGCGTCCACTGCCTTTCCGTTGCCCAGGTAGATGGAGACGTGGCCGCCGTCGTGGCTGAAGATCAGGTCACCGGGCTGGGCCTGGGCCAGGGAGGCCACCTCGGTTCCGGAGTTCATCTGGTCCCAGGTGACGCGGGGAAGCGTGTAGCCGAGATCCTTGTAGACATTCTGTACAAAGGAGGAGCAGTCCAGCCCCTGAGCCGGATCGTTGCCGCCCCAGATGTAGGGCAGGCCAAGGTACTTCTGCACGGCGTCGAGCACTTTGCCGTCCGCTGCGGCACCGCCGGCGGCGGCACCTGCGGCCGCTGCAGTCCCGGCAGTTCCGGTTGCCGCCGCAGTCAGGGAGGACAGGGTGGAGGCGAACTCCGTATCCGTTCCGGTGACGGAGGACGTCGTACCGAGCACAGCCGTTTTGGGACCCGCGGCGCCGGAGAGCTGGCTCAGCGTGCTCCGGATTTCCTCGATCCGCCCCAGGGCGTCAGTCATACTCATGAGTTGGCTTCCTTCTGCCGGCGGTGCCAGGCTGTGCCGGCAAGTTCATCCAGGATGGTTTGTTCTGCGCGCAGGTTCTCGGCGGCTTCGGCCTCGGCGTGCTTGCCCTGCAGTTTTTCCAGGCCCACGGACCGGGCGCGGGCGGCGGAAAACTCGGCACGCGCGGTTTCCACCTCGGCGGTCCGTTGGGCGCCCAATGCGTTCAGGTCCGCGAGCATGCTGCGGGAGGAGGCGCGGGCGGCGGCAATGGCGTTCATGGTGGCGGCGTCCACCGCGTCAGTGTTGGAGGTTTCCAGCGAAGCGTAGGCCTCGACGCGGGCCTGCCGGGCTTCCCGGTTCCGGGCGTTGGCGGCCGAGAGTTCACCGGCTGCACGGTCCTGCTGCAGCTGGCGCAGGCGAAGCAGGCCGGCCAGTGGAAAGGCACGGGACATTTAGGACACCCCCAGCATCCGGGTCAGTTGGTGCAGCTGCGCCCAGGCGGTTTCCGCCGGGGTCTGTTCATCCATCCGCTGCTGCAGGAAAGCGTTGATGGCGTCTTCGTTATCCACTGCCGCGTCCACCAGCGGGTTGGAGCCGCGCTGGTAGGCGCCGACGTCGAGCAGGTCCTGTGCCGCCCGGCGCGCGGCCATGACCCGGCGCAGGGTGGAGGCCGCGTCACTGCGTTCGCGCGGGTTCACCCGGGAGGCCACCCGGGAGATGGATGCCAGGGCGTCCACGGACGGGAAGTGGCCGGAGACGGCCAGCTTGCGGTCCAGCACCACGTGGCCATCCAGGATGGACCGGGCACTGTCGGCAATGGGCTCGTTGTGGTCATCGCCGTCCACCAGCACGGTGTACATGCCGGTGACCGAACCGCGCTCGCCCGTGCCGGCACGCTCCAGGAGCTGGGCCAACAGGGAGAAGGTGGAGGGCGGATAGCCGCGGGTGGCGGGCGGTTCGCCCACGGAAAGTCCGATTTCGCGCTGGGCCATGGCCACGCGGGTCAGGGAATCCATCATCAGCATTACGTCGGCGCCGCGGTCCCGGAAGGATTCGGCGATGCGGGTGGCCACAAAAGCGGCGCGCAGGCGCATCAGCGCCGGTTCGTCCGACGTCGACACCACCACGATGGAGCGGGCCAGGCCCTCGGCACCCAGATCGTCTTCGAGGAACTCGCGCACTTCCCGCCCGCGCTCCCCTACCAGGGCAATCACGGACACTTCGGCGTCCGTGCCGCGGGCAATCATGGACAGCAGTGAGGACTTGCCGACGCCGGAGCCGGCGAACAGGCCCATGCGCTGGCCGCGGCCCACAGTGGTGAGCGTATCCAGTGCCCGCACGCCCAGCTGCAGCGGGGTGTCGATCCGGGTGCGGAGCATGGCGGAGGGGGTTTCGTGGTCCAGCGGGACCAGGGCTTCGATGTCCAGCGGGCCCTTGCCGTCAATGGGCCGGCCCAGGCCGTCCAGCACACGGCCGAACAGTCCGGTGCCGGTGGGAACCAGCAGCGGGGTGCCCTTGGACCGGGCCGGAGCGCCGGCGGTCAGGCCGGTGAGCCGGCCAAACGGCATGCAGCGGACGCCCTCGCGGGTGGCTGCCACTACCTCGGCGTCCACGGCGGAACCGGGGTCGCCGATGGACACCAGGTCACCGACACCGCAGTCCAGGCCGGAGATTTCCACGCTGAGGCCGAGCACGGAGGACACCCGGCCAACCCGCTGCGGGGCGGCGGTGCGGAGGGCGGCGGCGAAACCGGCGCTGCGGGGCCGCCAGGCGGTGGCGGTCATCCGGCATCCTCAAGCAGGGCGCGGCGGGCGCGCTCAATGGCTCCGCTGAGGGAGGCATCCAGGTAGCCGTTGGGGAACTCGGTCACGGCGTCGCCGCGCTGCAGGCCGGCGTCGCCAACAAAATCCACGCGGGCACGGCGGAGGGTTTCTTCGTCCAGGGCGGCCAGGTCCACCGGATGCATCCGCACCCGCTGGACGAGGTCGGTGTCCACGCCTTCCAGCGCGCGGGCCAGGGCCGCGCGGGCGGAGGCTTCGTCGTCGGCCAGTTCGCGGCGCAGCAGGGCTTCGGCCAGTTCAATGGCCGCAGCGGCGAGGGTGTCCTGCATGTCCGTGATCAGGGCGACGGTGCGGCCTTCAAGGCTGAACACCGCGGCGTTCAGGGCCGCGACGGTGCGGTTCACGCGTTCCTGCCCGCGGCGTACTTCATCCTCATGCTGCTCGCGCAGGGTGCGGCGCAGCAGCTCCGTATCGGCGGCGGCTGCGCGCAGGCCGGCAGCATACCCGGCGGCGTGGCCGCGGGCCTCCACCTGTGCATTGAGCTGTTCCTCGTCGGTGGCGCCCAGCGCGGTGTAGACGAGCCGGGAGAACGTCTGCTGCTCAGTAGACATATTCTTCCTCGTCCGCGTGGTGCACCTCGATGATGCCCTGGGCTTCCATTTCGCGGATGGCCCGGACAATGTTGGCGCGTGCCTCTTCCACCTGCGAGAGGCGGGCGGGGCCGGAAACCTTGATTTCGTCGTCGAGCAGTTCGCGGTTGCGCTCGGAGACGTTGGTGCGGATGGCGTCCAGCACCGCTTCGGTGGCGCCCTTCATGGCCAGTGCCAGGGTCCCGACGTCGATGCCGCGCAGCACCAGCTGCACGTCCCGGCGTTCGAGCTTGACCAGGTCGGCGAAGGTGAGCATCCGGGAGCGTACTTCCTCGGCAAGCTCCGGATCGCGTTCCTCGAGTGCTTCCAGCAGTGCGCGTTCAGTGACGGCATCGGAGCGGTTGATGATGTCCACCAGCGGCTGCACTCCGCCGATGGCATCGGATGCCTCGCGGGCAGCACCCAGCGCGGAGGCACGGGACTTCAGCGTTTCGGCGACCACCCGCACGGCTTCGGGCGTGGCCCGGGCCATGGTGGCGATGGCCTGCGCAACGTCGGTACGCAGTTCGGCGTTCAGGCCGGTGAGCACCGCGGAGGCACGCTGGGGGCGCATGTGCGCCAGGACCAGGGCGATGGTCTGCGGCAGTTCCCCGTCCAGCAGGGAGATCACCTGGTTCGGTTCGGCGCTTTCGAGGAATTCGAAGGACTTGCCGGCCATGGAGGACGCGAGCCGTTCCATCACACCGGAGGCACGCTCCACGCCGAAGGACGCTTCGAGCAGGCCCATGGCGACGTCGCGGCCGCCGTGGGCACGGCGGCGCCCGTCCACGGTCATGTCGTAGAACTCGTTGATGGCCTTCTCGGCCAGCCCGGCGTCCACCCGCTTGAGCCGCACGATCTCCGCGGCAATAAGCTGCGCTTCGGCCTCGGTGAACTGCTGCATCACCACTGCGGCGCGGGAGGTCTCCAGCTGCATCAGGACGACGGCGGCTTTCTGGATCCCGGTCAGTTCCTTGGTTTCCGGCGCGACGGCGGTGCCCAGCGCTAGCGGCATCCCCACCGGGGCGGTGGCAAGCTCGGTCATGACCGGCTCTCCTCCATGAGGTTGCGCAGATAGTCCGCGGTGCGGACCGGATCCTGGGCAGCGAGGGCATCAAGCTCTGCCCGCTTGCGGTCCTGGTCCACAGTGGCGGCAACAATCTGCAGTGAGGCAGTGTCAGTGGGAACTTCCGGCACCGGTTCGCCCAGCATGGCCAGCCCGGCGGCGGGAGCCAGCGGATCCAGTTCGGGCAGTTCGCCGAGGTCCACCACTTCGCGGTTCTGCCGGCGGGAGCGCATGGCGTAGGCCACCAGGGCCAGGATGACCACCAGCACGATGCCTGCCACGATGATGCCCATCTGCAGCATCTGGGCGCGGCGCTCGGCTTCTTCCGCTGCCTGCGCCTCGGCCAGGGCGCCCTGGGCCTGGGCAGCGCCGTCGGCGTTGAAGGAGACCATTTCCACGGTGATTTCATCCCCGCGTTCCACGTTGATGCCGGCGGCCGAGGCCACGAGTGCTTCCAGGTCCGCGACGTTGAGTCCGGCCGCGGCCTGGGTGTTCAGCGCCACCGAGACGGTCTGGCGGTTCAGTGAGCCGGCCGGGATCTCCCGGGTTTCGGTGACCTTGTTGACCGCGTTGTTCTTGGTGCTGGTCTCGGACCGGAAGGACCCGTCGTCGTTGCCGCCGTTGGGTACGGCAATGTTGTCCGGGCCCAGCACACCGGCGGCGGTGTTGCCGTTGGCTCCGGTGTATTCCTCAACGCTGGTGGACTCGTTCAGTGCGGGGGTGTCCTGCGGTGCGTTGAAGGACTCCTCCACCCGGTTGGCGGATTCGTAGTTCATGTCCGCGGCCACTGCAACGGTGGCGTTGCCGGGGCCGACCACGCGGTCCAGCATGGACTGGACGGAGGCGCCGACGCGCTGTTCGTAGTCAGTGGCCTGTTTGTCGGCGGAGCCGGTGGCTCCGACGCCGACGGCGGACAGCACGGTGCCGGTGGCGTCGATGACTGCCACGTCGGTGGACTGCATGCCGTCCACGGAGGCGGACGTCAGGTGGACAATGGCCTGCACCTGGTCCGCGGTGAGCGTGGTGCCGTTGGCGGTTTCCACGAACACCGACGCGGTGGGGTCCGACTTCTGGGACACGAACACGGTGTCTTCGGGGATGGCCAGCTGCACCGAGGCGTTCTTGACCCCGTCGATGGAGCCCACGGTCTTGGCGATCTCGCCTTCCAGGGCCCGCTTGTAGGTCACGGACTGCTGGAATTCGGAGGAGGTGACACCCATTTCGTCCAGCAGCGAGTAACCGCCGGTGGAGGCGGAGGGCAGGCCGGCGCCGGCTGCCTTGAGCCGCTGGTCGTAGACGTTCTCTTCCGGCACCATGACGGTGCCGCCGCCGCCGGCGATTTCGTAGGGCACGCCGTCGGTCTTGAGCTGTTCCACAATGGCGTTGGCGTCCTCGGCCTGCAGGCCGGAGAACAGCGGGGTGTAGGCAGGCTTGGTCAGCCAGGAGGCCAGCAGTGCCACACCCAGGGCCAGCACGGCGACGCCGATAATGGCAATGGTTTTCTGAGCGAGGCTGAATTCCCGGATGGTGGAGCCGAAACGGCCGGCCATCCCTTTTACTGCCGGCGGCATCAGGCCTGCATCCGCATGATCTCGTTGAACGCGTCAACGCCCTTGTTCCGCACTGCGGCAACCAGTTCCAGGGTCAGGGATGCCCGGGTGGAGGCGATCGTGGCTGCATGGATGTCATCCAGGTCGCCGGTGACGGCCTGGACCGCGAGGGTCTTGGACTGGGCAGACAGATCGGTGACGTTGTCCACGGCCCCGGTCAGCGAGGCTGCGAAGGAGGATCCGTCAGTGGAGACGGCCGGCTTCACCATCTCAACGTAGGCCGTGGGCGTGGTGCCGCTGACGGCCGCGATGGCGGGGACAGGCATTAGGAGCGTCCAATCTGCAGTGCTGCTTCATATGTGCTCTTGGCACGGTCAACGACGGCGGCGTTGGCTTCATAGCCGCGCTGGGCGAGGATTAGGTTGCCCATCTGTTCCGAGAGGTCAATGTCCGGGTAGCGGACGTAGCCTTCCGCGTCGGCCAGGGCGTGGTCCGGCTGGTAGACCATCCGGCCTTCGGCGTCGCCGTACTGGACGCCGGCCACGTAGACGCCGTTGCCTTCAGCACCTTCCTGCGCCACGACGTAGCGGGCCTGGAAGGCTGCACCGTCGGTGCTGGAGACGTTGTTGGCGTTGGCCAGGTTGTCGGAGACCGCGTCGAGCCACTTGCGGTGGGTGGTGAGGCCGGTGGCGGCAATGCCGATGGCGTCGAAAGTCATTAGTTGGTCCTCATTGCGGTGCGGAGGGAGTTGGCTTCCCCGCCTACGGCCTGGGTGGCGAACTGGTAGCGCAGCACTGTGTCGATGTTGGACAGGGTTTCCGTGTCCAGGTTGACGTTGCTGCCGTCCAGGCGGGTGGGCTCGAGGGAGCGGGAGGTGGTGGCGGCTGCCGCCCCGTTGCCTGCCTTGACCGATTTGGCGAGGGCGTCTTCGAAGCTGACGCGCTGGGCCTGGTAGCCGGGGGTATTCACATTCGCAATGTTGTTCGCGATGGCGCGCTGGCGGAGGGCGAGCCCGTCCAGGGCACTTTGCAGCGCAATGGAGGAAACGGAATCGAACACAGTGGAACCCAGTTCTCGCTAAAGGGACAGTGCGGCCGATCCGTGGCCTAAGACGTGAGCGATCCATGCTCACTGGGAGTTATCGGCATATCGCAAATCCATGTAAGTGGAATGCCGAGTAATTTTTTTACTTTTTGCAGGTATGCGTTACACAAAAAAGTAAGCAGACTTTCTTATGTCTGCTTTCAGCCGTCCACTTCCAGGTAAACGGCCGACGACGACGGTCCGGGGACACTGCGGATCAGCATGGACTGCTTCCGGTTGGTCCGGGATTCGTTGCGCAGCTGCGCGTAGGCACGCGCCTGCGCCTTGGCCAGCAGGCGGGCCCGCTGGGTGAGTGCCTCGGGCAGCGGTCCGAGTTCGGCCGGCGGTTCCCATTCAGCGGCCAGCTCGTTGGCCTGTTCAGCCAGCGACTGTCCTTCCAGGAAGGCCTCGAGGTTGTCCTCGAGCTGCGTGAGTACGGTTTCCCAGAGCAGGAAGTTGGCCAGGTCCTCCGGTGCGGGGTAGGGCTCCGCGGATTCAGCCGACACCGAGGACCCCTCCCGGAACGCCCGCTACTGCCGGTGCTGCACCGGCGGCGGGCAGCTGGGTGGCGGCGTCATGCCAGGCCAACCGGATCGGCTCCAGCAGGTCAATGCACTCGCGGGTCAGTTTGGCGTCGCGGCCGATGTTGGCGTTCATCAGGGTGGAGAGCGAGTAGGTGTACAGGGCGTGCAGGTTCTCCCCGCCCTCCCACACGTCGGTCTTCAGCGTGCCGAGCAGTTCGGTGATGATGGCCTGGGCGTGGAGCAGGTTCTCGGAGGCAACCTGCCAGTTGCCGTTCTGCTGCGCTTCCTCGGCCCGGGCCAGGTCCAGCAGCAGCCGGTCGTAGAGCATGGTCAGCAGCCGCGCCGGTGAGGCGGAGAGCACTGCGTTGCGTGCGTATTCGGCGCGTTTGGCGGCAAGTCCGTAGTTCACGGTCACTTCTTACTCGAGTTGGCGGAGAGGGAATCAAGCTGGCCGGTCAGCCAGTCCATCTGGCTGTTCAGCGAGCCGAGTTTGACTTCCAGGTTGGTCCAGATGAGTTTCAGCGTGGATTCGCGGGAGGCCAGCCGGCGGTCCCAATCCTCCACCTGGGTGTTGAGGGTTCGCACCATGGATTCCTGGCTGGTGATCCGCTTGGTGATGGAGCCGTCGTATTTGTCCGAGGCGGCTTTGCCTGCGGTTTCGACCCGGGCGGCAATGGCACCAAGCGCGGCCTGGGTCTTCTCCGGATCCGCTGTGAGGGCAGCGGTGAACTTCTCGGCGTCGAACTCCACTGTGCCGTATTTGGTGAGGGTGATGCCGATGGCGGACGTCGAATTCCCTTCCAGTGCGCCGGTGGCCGCGTCCATGATGGACTGCTTCAGCGCCCGGGTGGCCGAGTCTCCGGTGAAGACTCCGCCGACGGTTTTGGTCACGCCGTCCGAGGTGTTGACGCTGACGGCGGAGTTCCGGTCAATGTAGGTGAAAACGTCGGTGAGGCTGGCGACCAGGGAGGCGGCCACGTCGGAAATGGCTTTGGCATCCCGACTCACGGCCACGGTGACCGGGTCGGCCGAGACGGCGGAGACGGTGATGTCCACGCCGGGCATCAGGTTCGCAAAGGTGTTGGTGGCCGAGGTGATTTTTGTTTCCGCACCTGCCACGCCGGCCCAGAGGGTGACCTCGGCGTCCTGCCCGGCGCGGATGGCGCCCAGGTCGGTGCCATTCTGGGAGACAGTGAATGCACCCGCCGCTCCGGTGGCAGCGGCGGTGAACTGCATGCGGTACTGCTGCACGCCATCCACGCTGCCGGCGGAGATCTTCACGGCGGTGACGCCGAGGTTGGCCTTGTTGACGGTGCTGATCACCTCGTCAAGGCTTTTCCCGGCGGTGTCCAGCTCGGTGATGGTTCCGTTGGCCGAGATGGCGAGGGCGTCGCCGTTGGGCCAGGCGGCCATGGCTCCGGAGAGGGATACCTGGGCGGTGGCCAGTTTGTTGACGGTGAGGTCCAGCGAGCCGGCGGCAGCTCCTGCCTTCACGGTCGCTTTAACCGTCTCAGCACCGGTGACGGCGGCGTACCGGTCGGTGCCGCCTGCCTTGGCGATCTTTCCGGCGGCCTCGGCCAGGGACGCGATTTTGGTATTCAGGTTCTGCAGGGCCGTGGCGAACAGCTTGTTGGTTTCAACCTTTTGCTTGAGCATCGCCTGCGGGCGTGCCTCAATCTTCATCAGGTCAGCAATCATGGCGGTGGTATCGATGCCGCTGATCAGCCCGTCAATGCCTAACGCCATGGAAATGCTCCTTGAGAAGTCCTGCTGGAAGAGTGCTGCCGGTACTGCTGTGAAAAACCGAAGGCAGGGAATGGGCTGGCGGCGGGAAGCGTGAGGTCCAAGTCATGTTTCCCCGCCGCCAGCGGCCATTCACCTGCCGGCTCTGCGGTTACTGCTGATGAATCTGGTCAGGCGCTGCTACTACTACTGCAGGAGCGACATAACGCCGGAGTTCATCTGGTTGGCCTGGGCCAGCATTGCGGTGGCTGCCTGGGACAGGATCTGGGACTTGGTGAAGTTACCCATTTCCTGTGCCATGTCCGTGTCGCGGATGCGGGAGTTGGCCGAGGAAAGGTTCTCCACGGACACCGCGATGGAGCGCGAGGTGGACTCGAGGCGGTTCTGCTGTGCACCGAGATCGGCGCGGGCCGTGGAGACGCTCTTGATCTGATCATCCAGAGTCTCGATGGCAGCGGAAGCCGCGGCCTGGCTCGCGGGTGCAGTCAGCGCAGCACCTGCGGCGCCGTCAGCAGCCGGCGCAGCGTTGGTGATGTTGATGCCCTTAACCGCCGTGGCGATGGTGGCAACGTTGGCAAGGTTGATCGTGATTTCGTTGTTGGCGGTGCTTGCGGCACCACCGTCAGCGCCGACCTGGATCTTCAGCGCAGCCTTGTGAGTCGCTGCGTCTCCACCGGCGGCCAAGCCGTGGGTGTTGTCCAGCAGCTGGATGCCGTTGAAGTTGGTGCTGTTGGCAATACGGCCGAGCTCGTCACCGAGTGCGGTGATTTCCTTCTGGATCGCAACACGGGAGTCCGTGTTGTTGGTGTCGTTCGCACCCTGGACGGTCAGGTCCCGAACACGGTTGAGGATGTTGTGGACCTCGGTCAGGGCACCTTCAGCGGTCTGGATGAGGCTGATGCCGTCCTGCGCGTTGCGGCCGGCAACCTGAAGGCCGGAAACCTGGTTCTTCAGGCCTTCGGAGATAGCCAGGCCGGCAGCGTCGTCAGCCGCACGGTTGATGCGCATACCGCTGGAGAGGCGCTCCACCGACTTGGCCTGAGCCGTCTGGTTCAGGTTGAGGTTACGCATCGCGTTGAGCGACGAGGTGTTGGTGTTAATTGTGAAACCCATGATGTATTCCTCCGTGAGTGGGCCGTACTAACAGGCCCTTCCGTGGGCCTGCAACCATAGCTATCGGCGGAGCACCAACGGGCGTTAGGAATTCGGGAAAAGTTTTTTGCGCCTTTTTTCAACGACTTCTTCGCCTGAAGACGCAGGCGGAATTCCTAGGACGCGGCCGGATTGAACAGCGGAGGCAGTGCCGGAGCGGCAGGCATGGCCGGCGCCAGATGATGGCGGGTGATTCCGCCGGCTGTGCGGTCCCCCACCGAGGTGAGGTAGGCGTTGCGCCGGGCCGGGGCAATCCGGGACGAGATCTGCGGGGCTGCGCCTTCGTCCGAGTAATGCGTACCCAGTCCGTCGCGGAGCAGGCGGACGGCTTCGGCCCGCTGCTGGGAGACGGCCGAATGGGTGCTGCCCAGCTCTTCGGCCAGGTCCTTCACAGTGCGGTCATGGAAGTAGATTTCCTCCACGATGTACCGCATCTTCCCCGGCAGGGCGGCAACAGCTGCAGTCAGGTACTTCAACCGTTCCGAGGCCAGCAGGGACGCTTCCGGGGTGGGCAGGTCCGTCACCAGGAAGTCCGAGACGGACTCATCCAGGCTGGACACGGTGCGGGACGCATCAGACAGGGCATCTTCAGCCACCGTGCGGTCCACGCCCAGCGCGGAGGCAATCTCATCCACATTCGGGGTGCGGCCCAGGGCAGCGGTCAGCGTCTCTTTAACTGCGAGGGTTTCCTTGATCCGGCGCCGGGCGGAGCGGGTGGCCCAGTCGCTGGAGCGCATTTCGTCAGCGAACGCGCCAACGATGCGGCGGCGGGCGTAAGCACCGAACGGCACGCCCAGAGTCGGGTCGAAGGAATCCGCCGACGTAATCAGGGCTATGGACCCGGCGGACGCCAGGTCATCACGCGAGAGGTGCGTGGCCTTGGCGCAGACTTCGGATACTAGATAGCCAACCAGCGGCAGGTTTTCCACCACAAGGGCATTGCGTTCGGCGCGATTCAATTTTTGGACCCCCAAGCCCTTGTTCCCCAAATGACCCAACTGTTTTTTTCCAGTTGCCCAACTGTCTCCAGTTGTGCGCCGGCTTCGTGGTCAGTGGCTGAGTCCCCTGCGGTATCCACGCTCAAGCGCTTTAGCTGAAACATACCACTAACATTGAGAGGGAACCGGCCGATAGTGTTTTGTGGCGGACAAATAGCCAGATGTCCGCCAAACCGAAGACTTTTGCCGCAGGTTGGGGCCTGGAAGCAGACGTCTTAGTTCTGCTTATTGATATTCAGTGCACAACCTAGGAGGTGAGCTAAGCATGGGTACCCAGAAACTCTCGGCGCTTCTCTGGGAGGAACGCGAGTTATTGGAACTTCTTGTGTTCAAGCTCGAAGAAGAACAATTGCTGCTTACCTCCGGGAAAACCAAGTGGCTGACGCATGCCACCCGCGAAGTGGAGCAGGTCCTTGAGCGCCTGCGCGCGGCCGATCTGGGCCGCGCCGTCGCCGTAGCCGGTCTCGCCGCGGAATGGGGTACCGCAGAAGACGCGACCCTGCGCGAGCTGGTCGCCGCTGCACCTCCCGGACCGTGGACCGAAATCTTTGGCGCCCATCTGCAGGCCATGACGGAACTGACAGTGAAGATCCGCGAACTGCGGGACATCAATGAGCAGTTCCTGCGCACCGCCGCGCGCTCGGCGCAGGAAACCCTGGCCGGACTGAATCCCGAAGCCAATACCTACACGGCGTCCGGCACCTCGGCCGCTCCTACGTCAGCCGCACGGCTGGTTGACCAGAACATCTGACGTTAAGGACTCCTAAGCAATGAGCACCTTCAGCGGCCTTAACACGGCCTACACAGGCCTTTCGGCCGCCCGCAAGGGCCTGGATGTAGTGGGCCAGAACGTGGCGAACGCCAACGTGGCCGGCTACACCCGCCAGCGCCTGAACACCTCCGCCGCCCCCTCGGTGGCACCGACCGGCCGGTTCGCCTCCGGCACCGGCGTGGGCCAGGGCGTGTCCGTGGATTCCATCGCCCGCCTCGGCAGCCTGCAGCTGGACACCCGGGTGCGCAGCACCGCAGCCGTGGCCGGCTACTCCGCGGTCCGCGCCAATGCGCTGATCGATCTGGAGGACAGCTTCAACGAGCCAGGCGAAAACGGGCTGTCCGCAGCGCTGCAGAACTTCTCCGCCGCGTGGCAGGGCATCAAAAACAGCCCCGGCGACAACGCCGCCGCTGCCGTGCTGCTGAACGCGGCAGGCGCCGCCGCCGGACAGATTGCCAACGGCTACAACACCGTCAAGGACCAGTGGAACAGCACCCGCGGCTCGCTCAATGACATGGTGGGCGAGCTCAACGCCAGCGCCGCACAGCTGGCCGCCCTCAACGGCACCATCCGGTCCACGCTCGCCTCCGGCGCCTCCGCAAACGAGCTGGTGGACCAGCGCAATGCCCTCGCCACCACCATCTCTGCCCTGAGCGGCGCCACGGTCCGGGAATCCGCGGACGGCATGGTGGATGTGCTCATTGACGGCAACGCCCTGGTCTCCGGCACCAACGCCCGGACCCTGCAGGTCACCGGCGGCACCTCCATGGAGGACGCCCGGGAAACCGCCGTGGGCTGGACCGACCGGCCCGGAACGGCAGGAATCAGCAAGGGCGAAATAGCCGGCGCCGTTTCCCTGCTGGCTTCCGCCGACAGCGGCGGTGTGTTCGCGAAGGCCGCAGCGTCCTACAACGAGGTAGCCGCCACGCTGGCTGCCTCCGTCAACGATCTGCACCGCCAGGGCGCCACCACGGCCGGGACCACCGGCCTGAACTTCTTCGCCGTCGGCAATCCGGCAGCCACCACGCTGAAGGCGATCCCGACGGATGCCTCCGGCATCGCCGCCGGCTACCCGAATGCCGGTGCCCTGGACGGCAGCCTGGCCGAGGCGATCTCCCAGCTCGGGTCCAAGGCCGGTTCCGCGGACAAGGTGTGGAGCGGTTTTGTCACCGCCACCGCGTCCCAGAGCCGGGCGGAGCTGCAGCAGGCCACCCTGGCCGGCGTGGCGTCCTCCTCCGCCGTGGACCTGCAGCTGTCCAACGCCTCGGTGGATCTGGACGAGGAAAACGTGAACCTGCTGATGTACCAGCACGCGTATCAGGGCGCCTCGCGCGTTATGAGCGCCATTGACGAAATGCTTGACACCCTCATCAACCGCACCGGAATTGTGGGAAGGTAACCCGTGATCAGCCGCACCACCAACCAGACCATGGCCCGGACGGCCCAGCAGAACCTGCAGGCCAGCATGTCCCGGATGGCCAAGCTGCAGGAGCAGGTCACCTCCTCCTCCGCCATTGCCCGTCCCTCCGACGATCCCACCGGCACCGCCAATGCGATGAAGGTCCGGGCCGAAATCCGGGCCAACACCCAGCACGCCGCCAACGTGAGCGACGCCGAGGGCTGGCTCAGCGTGACCGACGGCGCCCTGGCCAACACCAACAAGATCCTCGGGCGGGTCAAGGACCTGGCGCTCAGCGCCAGCACCGGCACCATGTCCCCCACGGACCGGCAGGCCATTGCCACCGAGCTGGAGGGCCTGAAAACGGACCTGCTGCGCGAGGCCAACACCACCTACCTGGGCCGCACCGTCTTTGCCGGCACCTCGGACACCGGCAAGGCCTTCACCGAAAATCCCGCAGGCACCTACGACTACAGCGGAAGCGGCACCCCCACTACGCGCCGATTGGACAGCAGTACGCTCATGCGCGTTGATACCGATGGTGAAGCAGTCTTTGGCAAGGACGAGAATTCCGTCTTCCGGCTCGTGGATGACCTGGTCTCGGATCTGAAGGCGAACAAGGATTCCACCGGGTATCTCACCAAGATCGACGCGGCCGCCGACACCGTGCTGCGGGAACACTCGGCCCTGGGTGTGCGGCACGCAGCCACGCTCAAGGCCAAGGACACCCTGGCGGACCAGTCCATCAGCCTGGAAACCCGCCGCTCCGGCATCGAGGACCTGGATACCGCCAAGGTCATTCTGGACATGAAACTGCAGGAAGTCGCCTACCAGTCGGCCCTGGCCGTCACCGCACGGGCGCTGCAGCCGACCCTGATGGACTTCCTGCGATGAGCACGGGCCTGACGTTCCTGACGCCGCCTCCCGGACTGGCACCGGAAGTGCATTTCGAGCTGGAAGAGATCGACGGCGCCGCGGGGCTGTTCGCGCTCACCGCCGCTTCGGCATCCGGTGGCAGCCACCGCCTCTATGTGCTGGATGCTTCCGTGTACCTGCCGGACTACCACCCGGAAATCACTGACGACCAGCGCCGCCAGCTGGACCTGAACACCTCCGAGGACGCCGCGGTGCTGGTGGTCGCCAACCCGGCACTGGATGGCACCACCGTGAACCTGCTGGCACCGATTGTGCTCAACGTCCACACCGGCAGCTGCGCCCAGGTGATCCTGGAAGGCCAGGACTGGCCCGTCCGCGCTCCGCTCGAGCCGGTCGCAGCCTAGCCGGTCGCGTAACCCGGTCGCGGCGCAGCCCGGCCACGTTCTGACGCAGCCAAGCCGTGCCGGCCCACTACACGAAAAAGGCGCACACCCCGCAGGGTGTGCGCCTTTGGTGTTTCGCAGCTATTAGGCGAAGTCGGCCGTGGCCGGATCCGCACCGTAGCGGGTGCCGTTGTCCAGTGCGTTAATGGCCTCAATGTCCTCATCGCTGAGCTTGAGGTTCAGCGCTTCCCAGTTTTCCCGGATCCGGGATTCGGTCACGGACTTGGGGATCACGATGCTGCCGAGGGCCAGGTGCCAGGCGATGACCACCTGGGCCGGGGTGGCGCCGTCGTACTTCGCGGCGATTTCCACCAGCTTGGGGTCCTCGAGCAGGCCCTTGCCGGAACCCAGCGGGGACCAGGACTCGTGCAGGATGTTGTGCTCGGCCTCGAAGGCGCGCAGGTCCGCCTGGTTCAGGTACGGGTGGGTTTCCACCTGGTTCAGGACCGGGACCACGCCGGTGGCGTCGATGATTTCCTGCAGGGCTTCCTTGGTGAAGTTGCAGACGCCGATGGACTTGACCCGGCCCTGCTTCTGCAGTTCCACCAGGGCCTTCCAGGTGTCCACGTACTTGTTCTGCTTCGGCTGCAGCCAGTGGATCAGGTACAGGTCCAGGGTTTCCAGGCCCAGGCGCTCCATGGAGGCGTCGAAGGCCTTCAGGGTCTCTTCGTAGCCCTGGTCTGCGTTCCACACCTTGGTGGTGATGAACATGTCCTCGCGGGGAACCGAGGTGGCGGCAATGGCGCGGCCGACGCCGGCCTCGTTGCCGTAGATCTTGGCCGTGTCGATGTGGCGGTAGCCAACCTCGAAGGCCTGTCCCACTACCTTTTCGGCAACCTCGTCCTCAACCTGCCAGACGCCGTAGCCAAGCTGGGGGATGGTATTGCCGTCATTGAAAGTCAGAACCGGTGATGTAGTCATTCCCACATCCTTATCCCGCGCTCCCCGGGATACAAAGCGGATATGCTCACCGCGAAAAGGCGGCTTAACGTATTCCCGTTTCCGGCGGTTATTTCCGGGATCTTCTACTGCAGTCCGGCAGCCTTCAGTGCACGTTCGGCCTCGGCGACGTCCTCCTCCACCAGGGCAGCCCGGCGGCGCACGTTTTCCAGCCCGGCCGAGGCAATCCCCCAGCGCTCCCCTTCCAGCCGGGACATGGCTGCGGCTTCCGCCGCGGCGGCCAGCGAGTTGCCGCTGCGCGAGAGTGCCCGGTGCACGGCCGTGAGGGCGCCGGGAATGTTCTGCCCGGTGCTGGGCAGTTGCCGCTGGGCGCGGGCGCACACCTCACGCACGCGCGGCAGCAGGGCCGCCAGGTCATTGGCCACCGTCACCAGCCCGTTGTAGACGGCGTCATCCTCCACGCCTTCGAGCATCTGGTAATAGCGGTCCAGCCCGCGGGTGAACCGGTCGTGGGCACGGCGCCACACGCCCTTGCCGAGTTCAACATCGTCCTTCCGCCCCTGCCGGGCGGCTGCAAAAAGTGCCATTTACGTCCTACTACAGGTACTGACCGGGGCCCGCGTGGGGTTCCTGCCGCGGGCTGCCCGTTCCCTGGGGTCCCTGCGCGCGGTGCGGTTCCCCGTCATCTCCAATAACAACTCCCGGGGCCAGCATGGTCCCGGGCGGCAGCTGGCGCAGCTGCAGGCGGCCGGCGTTTAGCTGGTTGGCGGTCTGCTGGGCGGCGATGGCTGTCTGGATGCCGCGGAACAGCCCCTCCAGCCAGCCGACCAGCTGGGCCTGGGCAATCCGCAATTCGGCGTCGGTGGGGGTGGCATCGTCCAGGAACGGCAGGTTGATGCGGTGCAGCTCGTTCACCAGCTCCGGTGCCAGCCCGTCTTCGAGTTCGCTCACGGAGCGGGCATGGATTTCCGCCAGCCGGTTGCGGGCGGCATCGTCCAGGGGCGCGTTGCGCACTTCCTCGAGCAGCTGCTTGATCATGGTGCCGATCCGCATGACCTTCGCGGGTTCATCCACCAGCTCGTTCAGCTTGGCCGGGCCGTTTTTGTGTTTGGGGTGCCCGTCCTGCCCGTCAGCCTGTGCCGTGTCCGCGTGTGCCGTGTCCGCAGCGCAGTTCCCGTCCGTTGCCGCGCCGGAATCGGTCGCAGCGCCAGTCTCCGTTCCGCCGCCGTCCGGAGTCTCATGTGACTTCTGCCCGACAGGAGCGTCCGCGGCCTGCGGCCGGTCGGAGGATCCGTTCTGTTCAGTCATGGGCTTAATGCTCTCACGGTTGGTTGCCGTTGCCGCCGGGGCGGTCAGCTTTCCAGCTCTTCTTCGCGGCTTTTCGCGTATTCGCCGTCCGGGCTCAGCCCCGCCACCTGGGCACCGGCGTTCAGCTGGCCGGCGGTGTAGTGCCGGCTGTCGAACTCGGGCCCGGAGACCTTCTCCCCCGCCGGCAGGTTGATGTCCTGTTCCAGGTGCTCGTCGTCGTCCTGCACCTCGGGGGCCGAGGCTGCGCTGATGTCCTCGCGGAGGTGCTCCGGCAGTGCCTGCAGATCATCGTCTTTTCGCATTCCTCCACCCAACCAGCATCCGTGCGTGCACTCAAGGGGACGCAACAAAGGGACGCGGACGGACGACGGCGGTGCCGCAGCTTCTGAAAAAGCCGCGGCACCGCCGTCGGAATGGGCCGGCTATGCAGCCGTCAGCAGCAGCGCCCCTCGGGGTTGGCGTCCTGCCGGTCCATCTTGTCCCGCCAGAACTCCCGCTCGCTCATCAGCGGCGACGAGCAGCCGGAGGCAGCGTGGAAGTCCGCGTACTTGCGGTAGGCGTCCTCCCCCATCACGTCCCGGAAGAAGCGCACAAATCCGGCCAGCCCCTCCCGGACGGCGACGGCGGCACTCATGAGTGTGCCGCCCGTTTCCCGGGCCGGCTCTCCTCCGGCAGCGCATCCCACTGTGCCATGATCTCCTTCTCCGCCGGCGTGGCGAGGAAACCTGCCGGCGCGAAGGTGCGGGACGGAACGGCAGGGTCCTCGGCGCTCGGGGCGCCGCCGGAGCGGAAGGACCGGATGGTGGCGATGATGGCCGTGATGATGACAATGATCGCCAGGGTCACAAACACCACCGAAAGCGTGGTCTGGATGAGCGTATTGCGCACCACCGCCTCCATGGCCTCCACCGTCTTGGCCGTACCGAAGCTGGTCTTGCCGTCGGCCAGCGCCTGCTGGAACGCCTCGTGGTTGGCCCAGTAGCCAACGCTCGGCACCGGCGAGAAGATCTTGTAGAACGACGCCGTGATGGTCACCACCGCAGCGAACGCCAGCGGCAGTGCCACGATCCACAGCCACTTGAACGCATTGTTCTTGGCGATGATGGCCATGCAGATGGCCAGTGCAATGGCGGCCAGGAGCTGGTTGGCGATGCCGAAGAGCGGGAACAGCGTATTGATGCCGCCCAGCGGGTCCGTGACCCCCATGATCAGGATCGATCCCCATCCGGCGACCATGATGGCCGTACATATCCAGGCTCCGGGACGCCAGGCCATGTCCTTGAACTTCGGGGCCACGTTGCCGATGGTGTCCTGCAGCATAAAACGGGCCACCCGGGTGCCGGCGTCCACGGCGGTGAGGATGAACAGGGCCTCGAACATGATGGCGAAGTGGTACCAGAAGGCCATCATGCCGGGTCCGCCGATCAGGCTCTGCATGATTGTGGCGAGGCCGACGGCGAGGGTGGGCGCGCCGCCGGTGCGCGACACAATGGATTCCTCGCCCACGTCGGATGCCAGGGAGGAGAGCATGTCCGGGGTGAGGTTCACTCCGGCCAGGCCCAGGCTGTTTACGAAGGCGACGGCGCCTTCCACCGTGCCGCCGGTGGCGCCGGCGGACGAGTTCATGGCGAAGTAGATGCCGCGGTCAATGGAGATGGCCGCCACCAGCGCCATGATGGCCACGAAGGACTCCATCAGCATGCCGCCGTAGCCGATAAAGCGGGTCTGGCGTTCCTTCTGCAGCATCTTCGGGGTGGTGCCGGAGGAGATGAGCGCGTGGAAGCCGGAGAGCGCACCGCAGGCGATGGTGACGAAGAGGAACGGGAAGAGCGGTCCGGCGACCACCGGCCCGTCGTCCCGGCTGGCGAACTCGCTCACCGCCGGAACATTGATCTCCGGGCGGACGATGATGATGGCCACGGCCAGCATCACGATGGTGCCCACCTTCATAAAGGTGGAGAGGTAGTCGCGCGGGGCCAGCAGCAGCCAGACCGGCAGGACGGCGGCGATGAAGCCGTAGATGATGATGCCCCAGGCAATGGTGGTCGGTTCCAGGGTCAGGGCGTCGCCCAGCGGGGTATCGGCAACCCAGCCGCCGGCAATAATGGCGGCCAGCAGCAGGACGAAGCCGATGATGGAGACCTCGGTGACCTTGCCGGGACGCAGGTAGCGCAGGTACACGCCCATGAACAGGGCGATGGGGATGGTCATGCTGACGGAGAAGACGCCCCACGGGCTTTCGGCGAGGGCGTTCACCACCACCAGGGCAAGGATGGCCACGATGATGATCATGATGACCAGGGTGGCGATCAGGGCGGCGGTGCCGCCGATGAGTCCGAGTTCATCCCGTGCCATCTGGCCCAGGGAACGTCCGCCGCGCCGCATGGAGAAGAACATCACCAGGTAGTCCTGCACCGCGCCGGCCAGTACCACGCCGACGATGATCCAGATGGTGCCGGGCAGGTAGCCCATCTGCGCGGCCAGGACCGGTCCGACCAGCGGTCCGGCGCCGGCGATGGCGGCGAAGTGGTGGCCGTAAAGAACCCGGCGGTCCGTGGCGGCGTAGTCCTTGCCGTCCGCCTTGTATTCGGCGGGGGTGGCGCGGCGGTCATTGGGCTTGAGCAGCTTCGCTTCGATGAGCTTGGAGTAGAAGCGGTAGCCGATCAGGTAGGTACAGACCGCGGCGAAGACAAACCAGATGGCGTTCACGGTTTCGCCGCGGACTACGGCGAGCATGGTCCAGCTCAGGCCGCCCAGCAGGGCGATGCCCGCCCAGATGGCAATTTTTGCCGGGGTCCAGCGGCGGTCCTCGGCGTCGAGGACTTCCGGATCCACGGCCACCGGCGGCAGTGCCGGGTCCTGTTCCAGGACGTCGCCGTCCGGCCGGCCGGTGGGGCCTGGCGTGTCCGGGGTTTCGGCCCGGCGCCGATGTTTCTCGCTCATGATGAATCCCTTTGTGTGCGGTGGCGTTGTCTGCGTTGACAGTCATACCGATAGGCAGGGAGTGGCCCTGCACCTAGAGATTACTACCACGGGGGTGTGTTACATCACGTTAAAGCGCGACGGCGGCCGCACCGGGTGGGCGGCCGCCGTCGTTGTCCTTTCGCTAGACGGTCAGCAGGATCTTGCCGGTGTGCTGTCCGGAGTCGAAGTACTCGTGGGCGGCGGCTGCCTCAGCCAGCGGGAAGGTGCGGTCCACCAGCGGGCGGATGGCGCCGGAGGCGAGCAGCGGCCAGACGTACTGGCCCACGGCAGACATGATGGCGCCCTTTTCCTCCACGGGGCGTCCGCGCAGGGTGGTGCCGATGACGGCGGCCCGCTTGGCCATCAGCTGGTTCAGGTTCAGTTCGGCCTTCGCCCCGCCCTGCAGGCCGATAATGACCAGGCGTCCGGCGACGGCGAGCGCGTCCAGGTTCCGTTGCAGGTATTTGGCGCCCACCACGTCCAGGATGACGTCGGCTCCGTGGCCGTCCGTCGCTTCCCGGACCGCTTCAACAAAGTCCTGTTCCTTGTAATTGATCAGCACCTTCGCGCCCAGCGAATCGGCCAGCTCCAGCTTTTCAGCGGATCCGGCAGTGACGATCGGGACGGCGCCGAACGCGGCAACCATCTGGATGGCCATGGTGCCGATCCCGCCGGAGGCACCGTGGATGAGGACGTAGTCCCCTTCCTGTACGGCGGCGGCCATAAAGAGGTTGGAGAAGACGGTTGCGGCGGTTTCCGGCAGCGATGCTGCGGTGACCGCGTCGATGCCGTCCGGCAGGGGCAGGACCTGGACGGCGGGTACGGCCACCTGTTCGGCGTAGCCGCCGCCGGTCAGCAGGGCGGCTACCTCGGTGCCCACGGCCAGTCCCTCCACGCCCTCCCCCAGTGCGGCGATCCGGCCGGAGACTTCCAGGCCGGGATATTCGGAGGTTCCCGCCGGGACCGGGTAGTGCCCCTGGCGCTGCAGCACGTCTGCACGGTTGATGCCGGCGGCAATGACATCAATCAGCACTTCCCCGGGCCCGGCTTCGGGCGCCGGGACATCCTGCACTTCCAGGGCCTCGGGGCCGCCGGGTGTTCCAATAACGATGGCTTTCATGCTGTCCTTCCTGCTTTGGGGAATTTTGGTGATTTCATCCCTTCTGCCAGACTACATAGTGAGGAAGGTTGTCCGAGCGGCCGATGGAGCTGGTCTTGAAAACCAGTGTGCGGTAACCCCGTACCAAGGGTTCGAATCCCTTACCTTCCGCACAGACACACCGGAAGCGGTCCCGTCACGGGGCCGCTTCCGGTGTTTAAGGCTCCGTTTAAGGGCTCCGTTCCGGGCGGCAGGGCACGGACTAAATAACTTAGGCTGGTCCTAAGTAATTGAGTCCGCAGTCCCCCACCACGTCGGAGCCGCAGTATGTCCCACCATCTCCAGCCCATCTCATGGAGGAAGCCGGCTGGCCTGGCCGCCATCACCCTGACCCTTGCACTCACCGGATGCGCCGCCGGCAACGATCATGATCAGCCGGCGTCGGGCATCGGCATACACGGGGTAGAGGAGCGCACCGCTGAGCGCGTGGTCCAGGTCAGCTCCGTCCATCCCGAAACCGGAATGACCCTCATCGAGGGCCCGACGTTCGGTCCCGACGGCGGCCTGTTCGTTGTTGATGTCACCGCCCCGGCCGGCGCCGCGAAGGTGATGCGGGTGGATGTGGAAGAGGAGTCAGTTTCCCCGGTGTACACCGAAGGCAACGGTGCCTACACCTCAGCGCAGTTCAGCCCGAAGGACGGCCGGATCTATCTGACGGACTTTGCCGGCGGAAAGATCGACAGCATCACCGCCGACGGTAAGGACCACAGGACCTTCTTCACCGGCGACGTTGACGGTGTCCCCATGCGCCCGGACGACCTCGCCTTCGACGAGGAGGGCAACCTCTTCGTCAGCGACTCCACCGGCTACGCCGATCCGGCGTGGGAGGCACAGGGCCGGGTGGTGCGGATCGACAAGGACACCGCCGAGGCCACCGTCCTGGCGGAGAACCTTGCCGCTCCGAACGGCATCTCCTTCAGCGAGGACTTCAAGGCGCTGTGGGTCAGCCAGTACATGGACAACCGGATCGACTACCTGGTGTTGAATGAGGACAAAACCGAGGTCGCCACGTCCCACCCCGGCATGCACTTCGACGGCGGCACGAGCCAGACGGATTCCAACGCCGTGGACGCCGACGGCAACGTGTACCAGGCCGTCCACGGTCAGCCCCGCATCTTTGTCTACAGCCCCGAGGGCGAACTGCTCTCCACGGTCACCGTCCCCACCGACGACGCCGACGGCCTCACCTCGGCCACCAATATCGCCATCAAACCCGGCACCACCGAGGCCTACCTGACGGCCAGCGGCCCGGACGGCGGTTTCATCTATGAATTCGATGCCCTCTCCACCGGCATCCGCCAATCAAACGGCGGCTAACCTCCACCCAACTAAAGGCGGCAACCTAGGACGCGCTGGCGGGGCCTGTTTTGTTGCCTGCCCCGGTGACGTACCGCCGTAGGGGCCTGGCGGAGGCGGCTTTAATATTCCAAGCGAGCTCTGCGAGCTCTGGAATTTCGTTGCCGCCGGAGCCAGGCCCCGCAGGCGGGGCCGAGCAGGCGGGGCCAAGGCTGCCAGGCCCCGCACACGGACCAGGACAAAGAGGCGCTAAACCTCAGTCACGAGCACATCCTCGATGAACTCCCCGCGCCACTGCTCCAGCATCCGGTGGAAGACTACCGGCCCCGGGCTGAAGGAGAAGCTGACGGGCGGCGGGTTACCCTCGCGGTTGTAGTAGCCCGGTGTGCACTCCGCGGCGAACTTCCGGTTGTCCGCCGCAGTGCGCTGGATGGTTTCCCCCCAGGCCGCTTCGGCTTCGGCCGTCGGTTCGATGTACCGGGCACCCACCTCGCGTGCCTTGCCGATGACGGCGGCAATGTGGTGTGCCTGTTCCATCAGGATGTGGACGAAGTTCACGGAGTTGGCGTTCTGCAGCGATCCGAGGTGGAACAGGTTCGGGAAGCCGTGCGTGTAGAAGCCGTGCAGGGTCCGCGGTCCGCGCCCCCAGGCTTCCAGCAGGGTCTGCCCGCCGCGTCCGGTCACCGGCATGGCCCCGGAGGTGACACCTGAGACGCCCACCTCAAAGCCGGTGGCGAAGATGATGCAGTCCACCTCGTATTCCTCCTCGCCCACCACGACCGTGTTTTCCGTGATGCGGCTGATCCCGCCGAAGTCCGCGGTGTCCACCAGGGTCACGTTGGGGCGGTTGAAGGTCTCCAGGTAGTAGTCGCTGAAGGCGGGCCGCTTGCACATGTAGCGGTACCAGGGCTTGAGCTTTTCGGCCGCCTCCGGATCGGAGACTTCCTCATCCACACGGGCGCGGATGGCGTTCATTTTCCGGAAATCAACAAGCTCGTCGAGCCGTTCGCGTTCTTCCGCGGAAACGGACGTGTCGACGGCGCCGCTGATCATTTTGCGGTGCAGCTGCGGAACCGAGGTCCAGCCGTCCCGGGTCAGGTCCTCCTCCACCGGCTCCCCGGACACCACGGCCAGGAAGTTCTCCATCCGTTCCTTTTGCCAGCCCGGCTGCAGGGAAGCCGCCCAGGCGGGATCGGTGGGCCGGTTGTTCCGGATGTCCACCGAGGACGGTGTGCGCTGGAAGACCACCAGCTGCTCGGCGTCGCGCGCCACCATGGGGACCACCTGGATGCCCGTGGCACCGGTGCCGACCACCGCCACTTTTTTGTCCGCCAGCCCGGTGAGGTTGCCGAACTGGTCTCCGCCGGTGTAGCCGTAGTCCCAGCGGCTGGTGTGGAAGGTGTGGCCCTTAAAGGAATCGATGCCCGGGATGCCCGGGAGCTTCGGCTGCGTGAGCGTTCCGGAGGACGTGATCACAAAACGGGCCCGCATGGAATCGCCGCGGTCGCTGGAAACAATCCATTCCAGTGCCGCCTCGTCCCATACCAGCCCGGTCACCCGGGTGTGGAAGACGGTGTCGCGGTACAGGTCGAAGCGCTCCGCAATGGACACGGCATGCCGGCGGATCTCTTCCCCCGGAGCGTAGCGCTCGCTGGGGATGTAGCCGACTTCCTCAAGCAGCGGCATGTAGACGTAGGACTCAATGTCGCAGCGGATGCCGGGGTAGCGGTTCCAGTACCAGGTCCCGCCGAAGTCTCCGGCCTCGTCCATCATCCGGATGTTTTCGACGCCGGCCTGCCGCAGGCGCGCTCCGGTCATGAGCCCGCCGAAGCCGCCGCCGATCACCAGTACCTCCACCGAGTCGCTCAGCGGTTCCCGCTCCGTGCGGGGAGTGTAGGGGTCCGTGGCGTAGTAGCCGAATTTCCCCTTGGCCGGCTGGTACTGGGAGGCTCCGTCCGGGCGGATGCGTCGGTCCCGTTCTGCCTTGTATTTGGCCCGGAGGGCCTCAACGTCCAGGCCGTCCGACAGGTCACGTTCATTTGCGGGCGTTTGATAGCTCATTTGTTTCCTTACGTCGCTTGCGCGCCCTGGAAGCACAGCGGAGCAAGGAAGACGAACGACGCCGGGGCGCGCGGGAATGCAGCTTGCTCCCCCTACGCCAACCGGGAACGCCGGTATTACGTTCACCGCCTAAACGGTTAGCCTCACCCTAACTAAATTGGCTGAGTGTTTGCTGACTCCGGTGCTGCGGCTACGGTGAACTCATGAGCGAAGGAAGCGGCGGCACAAGCAACGAGCAGCAGGAACGCGAGCGAATCCTGCGCGACCTCGAAGACCTCGCCGATTCACTGCAGTCCTCATCCGTACCCACCTTTCTCGACCCGCTGCTTTCCACGGACCTGACGGTGCGCCAGCTGAAGGTGCTCACCATCCTGGTCACGTCCGAGGAAGGGGCCACCGGGCGGGGATTATCGGAGTCCTTTGGCGTCTCGATGGCCTCCATGTCCGGGCTGATCGACCGCCTCGTCGCGCAGGGCGTAGCGGTGCGTTCGGAGGATCCCAGGGACGCACGGGTGCGCCGGGTGAAGGCCACGGAGCTGGGCCGCAGCGTGGTCCGCAGGCTCGTCTCGGGACGTCCGGAGCTGAACTTCGACATTCTGGCCAGGCTCGCCCTGGAAGACCTTCGCGCGCTGGAACAGGGCATGCGTGCCGTTGACGCCGAGGTGAACCGCGGGACGGACTCACCAAGATGATGACCGTCCCGCCGGCGCTGATCGCAGGCATCAGCCGGCTGGTCCAAGCGGCCGGGCTGGTGGCCCTGGCTTACCTGCTTGGCCGCTTCCGTGACGCCGGGACCTTGATCTATCTGGGCGGAGGAATCGGGTCCGGCCAGCTGCGGCTGGTTGCCCTGGCCGGAGCCTGGGGGTTCCTGCTCGGATCGTCGGTCGCGATGGTTCCCTGGTTCAGCGGCCTGGTCCGCCACGGGGTGTGGCGATGGTCCGCCGGCATCCTCGGCACAGCCGCCAGTTGCCTCGCGTTGGCACTGCTGGCCGGGTACGGATTCATTGCCCTCCTGAGTTCAGGGCCAGGCTATGAAAAAGTGTCGGCCCCGGCGGGGGAACATACACTGCTAATCAACAACCGGAGTTTCTTGCTGCTCGGGACGCATGTCGTATATGAACAGCAGCACGGACCCGTTTACGTCCTCCGGGACACCGTGCTGACAGATGACGGTTACGATCCGTTCGGCACCGGGGCATTTTCCGTGCAGTGGGGACGCGACAGCGCAACCATCTCCTACGCTGTGCAGTCACCGGTCGAGGAGGGCGACGCAGCTCCCCGGGACGGCCGGGCCGTCATTCCCTTCGGGCCCGGGTAACCCCGAGGCAGCTTAGAGCCGCCCGGCGCCGGCGGCGGGCAGGACGGTAAACAGTGCCGGTTCCTTCCAACCTTTGTCCTCGAAGGCTGCAAGCACGGCCGCCCGGACCTCGTCCTCGGCCTCAGCCCGGATCAGGGCTATGGCCGAGCCGCCGAAGCCGCCGCCGGTCATCCGTGCACCCAACGCACCGGCCGCGAGCGCTGCGTCCACAGCCAGGTCCAGCTCCGGGCAGGAAACCTCGAAGTCATCCCGCAGTGAGGCGTGGGAGGCAACCAGCAACTCGCCGATGCCGTCCACGTTTCCGCGGCGCAGTTCCTCGACCACGGCCAGTACCCGCTGGTTCTCGCCCAGCACGTGGCGCACCCGGCGCTGAACCTCCGCATCCAGTCCGGAGAGGTCCGCATCGGCCGCCACATCCCGCAGCGAGTCCGCGCCGAGGGCTGCCGCGCCGCGTTCGCAGGCGGACCGGCGGGCGCTGTAGCCGCCGTCGGCATGGCTGTGCGCCACCCGGGTGTCCATCACCAGCACCTCCAGCCCGTGGTCAGCCAGCGGAAGCGGCACGTTTTCGGCGTCCAGGGAGCGGCAGTCCAGGAACAGGGCACCGCCGTCCTGTCCCATCAGTGAGGCCGACTGGTCCATGATCCCGGTGGGGGCGCCGACAAACTCGTTCTCGGCATACTGGGTCAGGCGGGCCATCCCGGGCCGGTCCAGGCCCAGGCCCAGCAGGTCATTCAGCGCCACGATCACCGCTACCTCCACGGCGTGCGAGGAAGAGAGCCCGGCACCCACCGGGACGGTGGAATCCAGCAGCAGGTCAAAGCCGGGTACGGAAACCCCGGCACGTTGCTGCAGTGCATAGACCACTCCCGCCGGATAGCTGCCCCAGCCCTCCGCGGCTCCCGGCACCAGGCCGCCGGTCCGGAACCGCGCGTGCGAGAGCCCCCGGCCCTTCTGCCCATAGGTGGAGGCGAGCCGGACGACGTCGGCCTCGTCCTCCGGATCCTGGTCCGGCCGGCGCAGCCGCACGGCGACGAGGGCACTGCGGTCGATCGCGAAGGGCAGCACAAAACCGTTGTTGTAATCCGTGTGCTCCCCGATCAGGTTCACCCGCCCCGGTGCGCGCCACACGCCGTCGGGCTCCTGGCCGTAAACCTCGGCAAACCGCCGGGACAGGCTTTCCGCGCGGTCCTGCAGCGGTTCGGCGTTGACGGCGGCGCTCATGCGCGGACCTCCCGGAGTTTCGCGGCGGTCTGTTCCGCGGTGGTGTCATTGATAAAGGCGCCCATGGCGGCTTCGGAGCCGGCCAGGAACTTCAGTTTGTCTGCGGCCCGGCGCGGGCTGGTCAGCTGCAGGTGCAGCCACCCGGCCTCCCGGTCCGCAGCGGTGACGGGAGTCTGGTGCCACGCCGCAATGTAGGGGGTGGGAGTGTCATACAGTCCGTCCACGCGCTGCAGCAGGTCCAGGTACATACCGGCGAGCTCGTCGCGTTCGGCACCGGACAGTGCAGCGAGGTCCGGCACCTGGCGGTGCGGCACCAGATGGACTTCCAGCGGCCAGCGGGCGGCATAGGGGACATAGGCGGAGAAATGCTCGCCCTGCAGCACCATCCGGTCCCCGGCCTCGGTTTCGGCGCGGAGCAGCTCGCCCATGAGCGGCTGCCCGTGGTCTGCCAGGTGCCGGCGGGAACGTTCGGCCAGCCGCGCCGCATACGGGGCGGCGTACGGGTAGGCATAGATCTGTCCGTGCGGGTGGTGCAGGGTGACGCCAATGTCCTGGCCGCGGTTCTCGAACGGGAACACATGCCGGATGCCGGGCAGTGCGGAGAGCTCCGCGGTGCGCTGCGCCCAGGCCTCCACCACCGTGCGGGCGCGTTCATACGGCAGCTGCCCGAAGGAGGCGTTGTGCTCGGGGGTGAACACCACCACTTCGCAGCGCCCGAACGCGGGCTCGGGGGCGCCCCACAACCGGGCGCCGTCGTCGTCGGCCGGCAGTTCGCCCAGGGCCGGGCCCAGGGACGGAAAACGGTTTTCAAACACAACGACGTCGAAGTCCCCGGCCGGGATTTCGGAGGCCCGGGTGTCCGTGGACGGGCAGAGCGGGCACTGGTCCGCGGGCGGCAGATAGGTGCGGGACTGCCGGTGGGCAGCCACGGCCACCCATTCCCCGGTCAGCCGGTCGAAGCGGACCTCGCCGTTGCCGGAGCGGGGATCGAGCGGACGGGCATCGGAGACCTTGTCCACCGGCCGGCCGCCGCGGTCCGTGAAGAACAGCGATTCGCGGCCGTCCGCCAGCTGATGGCGGCGGTGGACGATGGGCAGTGCGGCATTTTCCTGCCGCGCTGCCGGGGACGTGCTGGACACTTACTGGCCTCCCATGCCGGATGTCGCGAATCCGCGGATGATGTGCCGCTGGAAGAGCATAAAGACGATCAGCAGCGGCAGCGCACCGATCATGGCGCTCGCCATTTCGGATGCGTACTGCACACCATAGGCATTCTTCACCGTACCCAGCCCCACGGGGATCGTCATGATCTCCGGGGAATTGGTCACGATGAACGGCCACAGGAAGTTGTTCCAGGCACTGATGAACACAAAGATCGAGACCGCCGTGAGGATTGACCGGGAGAGCGGCAGCACCACCGAGAAGAACACCCGGAAGTCACTCGCCCCGTCCAGCCGGGCCGCTTCCTCCAGTTCCACCGGAATCTGGTCGAAGAAGTTCTTCATCACAATCACCATCAGCGGCATCACCACCTGCGGCAGGGCAACGCCCAGGAGCGTGTCCGAAAGCCGCAGGGCAATCATCTGGTCAAACAGCGGAACAATCAGGATCTGCGGCGGCACCATCAGCGCGGCAATGGTCAGCACAAACAGCCAGCGCCGGCCGCGGAACTTCTGCCGGGAAAAGGCATAGGCGGCCAGAGCGGAGATGATTACCGTAATCACCGTGACCAGGGTGGAGACCAGGACAGAGTTCCAGATCCACAGGGGGATGTCTCCGGCGGCCAGCACGTTGCGGTAAGCGTCCGCCGTCCACCCGCCCTCGGGCCAGAGCTGCAGCGGCGCAGCCGAAACATCGGCCTCGGATTTGAAGGATGAGAGAACGGCCCAGACCATCGGCAGTGCCCAGAGGGCAGCCAGGACGGCCACCACGGTGTATGCCGCAACCCGGCCTTTCCGTCCGGGGCCGAGGGTCAGGGTGCGCAGGTGTTCGGCTTCCCGCTTTTTCTGGGCCCGGGCGCGGGTCCGGGCGTCGACGTCGGACCCCATGGGTTCCCGGCCGGAGCCGGCCGGGGCGGTTGCCGCTGTTGTGGACGTAGCCATGTCAGGAGTCCTTCCGCTTCGCGAACCACATCTGGGCCAGGGAGACCAGAACAATCAGCGCGAAGAATATGTAGGAGGTCGCGGAGGCGTAGCCGAGCCGGTATCCGGTGAAGCCGGCGTCGTAGATGTACTGCAGGATGGAGCGGGTGGCGCCGTTGGGCCCGCCGGCGGTCAGCAGGAAGATCTGGTCAAAGACCTTCAGCGAGGCCAGTGCCTGCAGCAGCACAATCAGCCCGGTGGTGCTTTTCATCATGGGCAGCGTGATGGAGAACAGCCGCCGCCAGGTGCCGGCCCCGTCCAGCTGGGCCGCCTCATAAAGGTGGTCCGGGATGTTCTGCAGTGCGGACAGGTAAAGCAGGAAGTTGAAGCCCACCGTCCACCACAGGGTCACCAGGGCTATGGACCACATGGCCACCTGCTCATCGCTGAGCCAGCCGACCTGGCTGATGCCGAAACGGTCCAGCAGGCCGTTGATGAGCCCGAAGTCGTTGGTGAAGAGGAAGGCCCAGATGGCAGTGACCACGGAGACCGGCAGCAGGAACGGCGCGAAGAAGGTCAGCCGCCACAGCCACTGGCCCTTGAGCCCGGTGTAGACGAGGTACGCCATGGCGAAGGAAACCAGGATCAGCGGCACCGAGGAAATGACCGTGAAGAACAGGGTGTTGCCCAGGCTGGACCACATCTGCGGGTCGGTCAGGGCCTCCGAATAGTTGGCGAACCCGGCAAACGAGGATTCGTCGTTGACCAGGGACCGGTTGGTAAGGCTCATCCAGAGCCCGTAGATAATCGGCCACACGAGGAAGACTGCGAAGAAGAACAGATACGGGGCCAGGAACCAGTATCCGGTGCGGGACGGGGCCGGCTGCTTACCGGGGCGCCGCCGGGGTGCAAGGCTTGTTCCGGCTGCGGCGGGCGGACGGGGCGTGCTGGCGGGACTGTTGGTGGTGGTGGTCATGGCTGGTTCCTCACGCAGTCGGGTTCGGGGCGGCGAGGAAACGGTCCATGGCGGAGAGCATGCCGCCGACGGCGTCCATTGGTTTCTTCAGTCCGCGGAAGGCATCGGCAAGGGCCTGGGACATCTGGTTCTGGAAGTCGGTGCCTGCCCCCGCGAACCATGCGGGCGGGTCAAACACCACATTGGCACCGGCGGCGGCATAGTCGGACTGCGGTCGCAGGTCCCGGTACTCGGCGGTGTCCTGGGCGGGGAGGTAGGCGGGAATGTGCCCTGCCGTGCCCCACTGCGGTCCGCCGTCCCGGATGACCGAGGTAACGAATTCGTAGACCGAGCGGCGGTGTTCCGCCGTCATGGACCGCTGACGGGGCAGCACATAGCTGTGTGAATCGGCGTACGCGGCGGGGGTTCCGAACATGGTGGGCATCGGCATGGCACCGAGGTTGGGGACGGCGGCGCTGAGGCCGGCGACTTCCCAGACGCCCGAAAGGATCATCCCGACCCGTCCGCCGTTGAAGGCCGCCAGGCCGCCCTCATAGTCCAGGTTGTCCGTCAGCGCCTTGCCGTCCATCCAAGACGCCACGGATCCGATCACCTGTGCGGCTTTGTCCTCGTCCAGGCCGGCTTTCCCGCCCGGCTCGAGGCTCCACTCGCCGCCGGTCTGCCGGTACAGGCCCCAGAACAGCCGCCAGGCCTGCGCGGTGTCCATCAGGTAGCCAAAGCTGATCCCGTATCCGCCGGTGGCTTCCGCGAGTTTGGCCCCTACTTCCTCCAGCTGCTCCGGGGAGGAAATGTCCATGGTCCCGTCGCTGGCCAGTACCCCGGCACGCTCGGCCAGGTCCTGGTTGAAGAAGGAGATGAAGGGGTGGGTGTCCAGCGGCAGCGAGTACAGCTTGCCCTCGTACTGGCAGGACTCCCACACTGCCGGCGCGAAGTCCTTTTCGCTGACGCCCAGCTCTGCCAGCAGGTCCGTGTCCCACGGTTCCAGGAGGCCGCCGGGCGCGTAGCCGGGCATCCGTGACAGGTGCATGATGGCGGCGTCCGGCGGCTGCTGGGAGGCCGAGCTCATGGCGAGCTTGGTGTAATACGGCGAGCCCCAGGAAAGCGTGGTGGGCTCAACGCTGAGCCCGGTCCGTTCCTGGATGTCCGCGATGATGCCGCGCATGTTGGCGCCGTCGGATCCCTGGAAGGGATCCCAGACGGTCACCGGTGTCCGGCTGCCGCTGCCCGCGCCCGGGCTGCCGCAACCGGCCACTGCACCTACGCCGGCTGCCGTGACGGCAGCGGCCAGCGCTCCCCGCAGGAACTGCCTGCGGTCCGGATATCTGGTGTTCATCCTGCTCCATTCCTGGCCGTCGGTGCTGGCTCATCGTTGAGGACAGACTCTGTGGTGAGCTGAACCACATGACGTGGATTCTAACGTTAGCAATCCGCAACCGTCTACTCTTGGTGTCGAAGCAATGAAATACCCGGCCCGGAACCTCAGGGTCCAACAAGGGAAGGGAACCGGCCAGTGAAGCGTGTGGGGATCAAGGAAGTCGCTGAGCGTGCGGGGGTGTCCTGGAAGACCGTCTCCAACGTGATGAACAACCGCCCGGTAGTGCACCCGGAAACGCGCGCCCGCGTCCTGCAGGCCGTGGAGGAACTGGGCTACACGCCCAACCTCATCGGCCGCCAGCTGCGCCAGGGCTCCACCCGGGCCATCGCCCTGGTGGTGCCTGATCTGCACAATCCCTACTTCGGTGTGCTGGCCCAGACCCTCGAGCATGCGGCCAAGCAGCGCGGCTACACCATCTCCATTGAAATCTCCGGCGGCACGGTGGATATCGAACAGCATTACCTGCATGGCTGGCACGGCCGCCTGTTCGACGGGCTGATCTTCTCGCCGTCGGCCGTGACCGCCGAGGCCATCGCCAAACGTACTGATCCCACGCCACTGGTACTGCTGGGCGAACGCATCATCAGCACCGATGTGCCCCACGTAGCCATCGACAATGTCGCCTCCAGCGTGGACCTGGTGCGTCACCTGGTGGAGGGCGGACGACGCCGGATTGCCTTCCTGGGCGCGGACAGCACCGGAGGCATCTCCACCGGAAGCCAGCGGTTCGAAGGCTACAAGGCGGCTCTGCGGTTTGCCGGACTGCCGTACGACGCAGCCTTGGTGGCGGCCACCAACTCGTGGTTCCGCCAGGACGGCTATGACCTCGCACAGCAGATCCTGGCCACCCCCGGGGTGGATGCCATTGTCTGCGCCAATGACCTGCTCGCCGTCGGCGCCCTGGCAGCAGCCCGGGACCTCGGCCGGCAGGTTCCCTCCGATCTGGCGCTGGTGGGCTGGGACAACATCGACGAGGTCAGTTACACCTCCCCCGGGCTGACTTCGGTGGCCCCGGACCTTCCGGCCCTGGCCGAGGCCGCACTGGATTCGGTTCTCGGGGAGCTGGCCGGCGAGGTGGTCATTCCGCACCGCCTGATGGAGCGCGAATCCTCCGCGCCGGCAGTCCGGGCCTGACTCGCCTCCTCCTCAGCCCCCTCGGCCCGCCCTGCCTGCGCCGGCCCTGACGGAGTCTGCTGGGCAGAAAGACGCAAAAATTCTAACGTTGCAATATTGCGGCCCCTGCGGTTGACTGGGATCACAATTTTCACGCCGCCCGAAGGATGTTCCATGACCCTCCCCGCGTTTGACCCGCCCGTAACCGCTACGGATATCCCCCGCCCCGAACACCCCCGGCCGCAGTTCGTGCGGAAAAACTGGGTGAACCTCAACGGCACCTGGGACTTCGAAATTGACCGCAGCGACTCGGGACTGGACCGCGGCCTGCTGGAACGCCCGCTCAACGCCTCCATCACCGTGCCCTTTGCCCCCGAGGCAGAGCTCTCGGGCATCGGCGACACCGATTTTATGGATGCCGTCTGGTACCGCAGGACCATCACCGTTCCGGCAGACTGGGCCGGCCTGCGGCCGGTCCTGCACTTCGGCGCCGTGGACTATGACGCCACGGTGTGGGCCAACGGCACCGAAGTTGCCCGGCACCGCGGCGGATTCACCCCCTTCGACGCGGATCTTTCCGGCATCGCGGCGCCGGGCGACGACGTCGAAATCACCGTCCGTGCCCGTGACCTGCACGGCGAAGTCCAGGCCCGCGGCAAGCAGGCCACCTGGTATGCCAACACGCACTGCCAGTACACCCGCACCACCGGAATCTGGCAGACGGTCTGGCTGGAAGGGGTCCCCCGCACGGCGGTGAACCGCATCCAGGTCACCCCGAACCTGGCCGGCCGCAGCTTCTCGGTCACCGCACCGCTCAGCGCCAACCTGCCCGGCGGCACGCTGACGGCCACCCTCACCGACATGAACGGGCGCACGGTCGCGGAAGCATCCGTGGGCACTGCCTATGACCTGGCTCCGTCCCTGGTGCTTACGGTTCCGGCTGAGGATGTCCGGATCTGGGATGTGGGCGATCCGCAGCTTTACGGCCTGGAAATCTCCCTGCGCACCGGAGACACCGAAGTGGACCGGATCAGCAGCTACACCGCGCTGCGGTCGGTTGGCATTGACGGCAACTCCTTCCGCCTCAACGGCCGCCGGGTGTTCCAGCGGCTGGTCCTGGACCAGGGCTACTGGCCGGAATCGCTGATGACGGCGCCCTCGGACCAGGCCCTGATCGACGACATTGAGCTTTCCCTCGCTGCCGGGTTCAACGGCGCCCGGCTGCACCAGAAGGTCTTCGAAGAGCGGTTCCTCTTCCACGCGGACATGCGCGGCTACCTGGTCTGGGGCGAGTTCGGGGACTGGGGCGTCTCCGGCCAGGGCCCGATGGGTGCCAACCAGAAACCGGATGCCTCATTTGTCTCGCAGTGGCTGGAAGCGGTGCAGCGGGACATCAACCATCCCTCGATCGTGGGCTGGTGCCCGCTGAATGAGACCCACCAGGTGCTGCATGACCGCATTACGGTGCTCGACGACGTCACCCGCGCCATGTTCCTGGCAACCAAACTGGCTGACCCGTCCCGTCCGGTCATCGACGCGTCCGGCTACTCGCACCGCGTGCTGGAGACCGACGTTTACGACTCGCACTCCTACGAGCAGGATCCGGAGGCCTTCCGCACCGAGCAGCAGGGCCTTGCCGAGGGCAGGCCGTTCCTGAACCGGCCCGCCACGCTTGGTGAGATCGGCCTGCCGCACGGACAGACCGAGTACTCCGTCCCGTACGCCGGCCAGCCCTTCTTCGTGTCCGAATACGGCGGCATCTGGTGGAACGAGCAGGAAGCCGCCGAGGCGGAGCAGGAGCGCAAGGCCGTCGGCAGCGACCAGGCCGATTCCTGGGGGTACGGCGACCGTGTCCGGTCCGAGGAGGAGTTCTATGCCCGGTTCGAGGGCCTGACCAACGTCCTGCTCGATGACCCGAACATGTTCGGGTACTGCTACACGCAGCTGACGGACGTCTTCCAGGAAAAGAACGGCGTTTATGACTTCAAGCGGGGCCAGAAGTTCGACGTCGAGCGGCTGCGCAAAATCCAGCAGCGGCCGGCCGCCTACGAGGAGCGGACTGACTAAGGCACACCTGCCATAGGCTGTACGCATGGTTTTCGGCCGCCACGGGGGTGGGCCGCGACAACCGTCATCCAAGGAGTCTCACCGATGAATTCCCCGAAGACCTTCCGCCTGCGCGGACTGGTCCTCTCTGTCCTGCTCGCCGGCCTGCTCAGCGGCTGCACCGGTTCCGACGGAGGGGAGCGTGAATCCGCGTCCCCCGCACCGTCCGCCGAGGCAGACGGGCGGACCGCCTCGGCGTCGGCCTCTGAACCGGCCGCGCCGCCGGTTCCGGCCCGCAGCGTGGACGCGACGGAGCTGGCCCTTGGTGACTGCTTCTCCAATCCGCCGGCGGACGAGGAGCAGGCACAACTCACCGAAGTGGACGTCTTCCCCTGCGACCAGCCGCACGAGCAGGAGGTCTACGCGCTGACCACGCTGCCGGCCGGCGAGTTCCCGGGAGAAGACGCCGTGGACACGGAGGCGCAGGAATTCTGCTCCGCCGAATTCGAAGGGTACGTGGGCCAGGCCTTCGGAAGCTCGGAGCTGGAAGCGGCCTACATTGTGCCCAGCCTTGAATCCTGGCAGTACGCCGACGACAGGGAAATTGTCTGCACGGTGCTGGGACCGATGGGTGAGCCCTCCTCCGAATCCTTCAGGGACGCGGACCGGTAGGGCGATCCTGCCACCCGCAAAAGCGCTGCCGTCCGCGGGGACGGCAGCGCTTTTTTACTGTCCGGGACGTACTCGGACTCCGGAAGTGGAAGTGGGGGCGGGAGCCAGTACACTGTGCTGGCAATCACTTTCTGTCATCCTGGGGGGCTGGCAGTATCGGCTGGCCACCGTACCCTGCAACGTTGCAGGACACCTCACGGTCATCTGGTTGTAACCTGCGTCATTTAGCGTCATTCCGTACCACCCGCCACCACCGCCGTCCGTCCGTCACGGAGCCGGACAGCATCACTTGCGCTACCCCCTTGCCGCACCGCGCGGCCATGACCCGTCGGCCTGCACGGCCGACCAAGGAGTATGAGGCATGAGACCTTCAACCTGGAAGGCCGTGCTGGGAACAACCCTCTCGGCCGGCCTGCTCGCCGCGCCGCTGACCGCGTTCCCGGCTTACGCACAGGACGGCAAAGCTGCCGTCCCCGGCATCATTATCAATGAGGCATATTTGTCCGGCGGCAGCGCCAATGCCCCGTTCAACACGAAATTCGTTGAGCTCTACAATCCCACCAGTGAGCCGGTGAGCCTGGACGGCTGGTCCCTCCAGTACCGCTCCTCCGGTGCCACTGCAGCTCCCACCGGTATTGGTGCGCTCTCGGGCAGCATCGCCCCCGGCGGCTACTACCTGGTTTCGGGCGCCAGCAACGGCACCACCGGTGCAGCACTTCCTGCCGCTGACGCCACCATCGGAGCCAGCTTCTCCGGCACGGCCGGCACCCTGATCCTCTCCAACCAGTCCACCCGGGTGGATCCCCTGCCCACCGGCTCGGTGACCGCCGCCCCCGGCGTCGTCGACCTGCTCGGCTACGGTGCCTCCAACACGTTCGAGACTGCTGCGGCCGGGGCACCGGCAGGAAATTCCGATCCGAAGTCACTGAACCGCACCGGCTTCGCAGACTCCAACAACAACGCCGCGGACTTCACGCTCAGCACCGCCGTCACGCCGACATCCTCCGCAGGTACCGTCACCCCGGAACCGACACCGACGCCCACGCCGACGCCGACCCCGACGCCGACGACACCGCCCGAGCCCGGCGCGGTGGTTCCGATTGCCGAGATCCAGGGCACCGGAGCTGCCAGCCCGATGATCGGCCAGTCCGTCACCACACGCGGCAAGGTCACCGCGGTGTACCCCACCGGCGGCTTCAACGGGTACTACATCCAGACCCCGGGAACCGGCGGAGACCTTGATCCCGCTGCGCACACCGCATCGGACGGCATTTTCATCTTCT
This sequence comes from Arthrobacter zhangbolii, assembly GCF_022869865.1. Classification (NCBI taxonomy): domain Bacteria; kingdom Bacillati; phylum Actinomycetota; class Actinomycetes; order Micrococcales; family Micrococcaceae; genus Arthrobacter; species Arthrobacter zhangbolii. The sequence goes on along the minus strand of NZ_CP094984.1, from coordinate 446,569 downwards.
CCGCGGCCACGGTCGGCCAGGTAGCCGCAGGCGACTACGTCGAGGTCACCGGCACCGTGGGCGAATACTTCGAGCTCACCCAGCTCACGGTTGCCGCCGGCGCGATGACCAAGCTCAGCGAGGCAGCACCGGAGGTCAAGCCTGCTGCGGTGGCCTGGCCCGCCACGGACGAAGCCCGCGAAACCCTGGAGGGCATGCTCCTGGCCCCGCAGGGGGACTTCACCGTCACCGATAACTTCTCCCTGAACCAGTACGCGGAGATCGGCCTCGCCGCCGGCACGTCCGCGCTGGTCCAGCCCACCGCCGTGGCCGCCGTCGGCACCGCGGAACACGCCGCCGTCGTTGCCGACAACGCCGCCCGGGCCGTAAAGCTCGACGACGGTGCCAGCACCAACTTCCTCAACGCCGCCAACATGGACAAGCCGCTGCCCTACCTGACACCGGAAACCCCGGTCCGGGTCGGGGCCGCAGCCACGTTCAGCACCGGCGTCATCCTGGACTTCCGCAACAGTGCCTGGAAATTCCAGCCGTTGACCGAGCTGACGCCCGCCAACGCCGCAGCGGTCCAGCCGGCGTCGTTCTCCGACACCCGCACCGCTGCTCCCGAGAGTGTGGGCGGCAACCTGAAGCTGGCCTCCTTCAACGTGCTGAATTACTTCACCACCACCGGAGACAGCCTGGCCGGCTGCACTTTCTACAATGACCGCAGCGGAGCTCCCGTCACGGTCCGCGGCGGCTGCGACGCCCGCGGCGCCGCCAATGCAGCCAATCTGGAACGCCAGCAGGCAAAGATCGTGGCCGCCATCAACGCCCTGGGCGCCGATGTGGTCTCGCTGATGGAGGTGGAGAATTCCGCCAAGTTCGGCAAGGACCGCGACGATGCACTCTCCCGCCTCGTGGCTGCACTGAACGCCGAGGCTCCGGGCACCTGGGATTATGTCCGCTCCCCCGCGGCGCTGCCCGCGGACGAAGACGTTATCCGTACCGCTTTCATCTACCGCACCGGCACGGCAGAGCCCGTGGGTGAATCCACCATCCTGGACAATGAGGCCGTCTTCTCCAACGCCCGCGAACCGATGGCTCAGGCCTTCCGGCCCGCCGGCGCTGACGAGGGCACCGAAATCCTGGCAGTGACCAACCACTTCAAGTCCAAGGGCTCCGCCCCGGCCTCGGGTGAGAACGCCGACACCGGGCAGGGCGGCTGGAACGCTGACCGTGTCCGCCAGGCCCAGGCACTGGTGGACTTTGCCGCCACCGCCTCGGAGGCTGCCGGCACCGACAAGGTCTTCCTGCTCGGCGACTTCAACGCCTACCACGCAGAGGATCCGCTGAAGGTCCTCACCGACGCAGGGTACGTCGACCTCGGTGCAACCACCGGCAAGCACTCCTACGCCTTCGGCGGCACTGTCGGCAGCCTCGACCACATCCTGGCCTCCCCGGCAGCCAATGAAGCGGTTACCGGCGCCGATATCTGGAACATCAACTCGGTGGAGTCCGTGGCGCTGGAATACAGCCGCTACAACTACAACGCCACTGATTTCTACGCCGCGGATCCCTACCGGGCCTCGGACCATGACCCGATCCTCGTGGGGATGGACCTCACCGCCGAGGGTACGGACACCTCCACCCTCAACCTGCTGAACATCAATGATTTCCACGGACGCATTGATGCCAACACCGTGCCCTTCGCGGGAACGGTCGAAGAGCTGAAGGCCGGCGCGCCGGAAGGCAGCTCGCTGTTCCTCTCCGCCGGCGACAACATCGGCGCCTCGCTGTTTGCCTCCTCGGTACAGCAGGACGCCCCCACCCTTGACGTGCTCAACGCCCTCGGGCTGCGGGCCTCCGCCGTCGGCAACCACGAGTTCGACGCCGGTTTGGAGGACCTCACCGGACGCGCGGCTTCGGCAGCTCAGTTCCCGTACCTGGGCGCCAATGTCTACACCAAGGGCACCACCACTCCCGCCCTGCAGGAGTACGAGATCATCGATGTGAACGGCGTGCAGGTTGCCATCATCGGCGCTGTCACCGAGGAGACCGGCACGCTGGTCACCCCGGGCGGCATCAGCACCATCGAATTCGGGGATCCGGTCGAGGCCGTCAACCGGGTGGCGCAGCAGCTCGAGGAACAGGACCTGGCCGACGTCATCATCGCCGAGTACCACGAGGGCGCCGGCAGCGGCACTCCCGACGGCGCGGACCTGGAGCAGGAACTGGCCGCCGGCGGGGCGTTCGCTTCGATCATCAATGACACCACCGAACTGGTGGACGCCATCTACACCGGCCACACCCACAAGCAGTACGCGTGGGACGCTGCCATTCCGGGCGGCGACGGCAAGACCCGTCCCGTGGTGCAGACCGGCTCCTACGGCGAATTCGTCGGTCAGATCAAGCTCGAGTACAACGCCGAAACCGACGAGGTGCTTTCCTACACCGCGTCCAACGTGGCACGTACCACCACTGCTCCCGCCGAGCTGGTAGCCACCTACCCGGCCGTTGCCGAGGTGAAGCGGATTGTCGACGCCGCTCTGGCCTACTCGGCCGAAATCGGCAACCAGCCGATCGGGTCCGTCACCGCGGATATCACTACGGCCTTCGTGGGCACCGCCCGCGATGACCGCAGCTCCGAGTCCACGCTCGGCGGGCTGGTGGCGGATTCGTTGCTGTCCACGCTCTCTTCGCCCGAACGCGGCGGCGCCGAAATCGGCGTCACCAACCCGGGCGGCCTGCGCGGCGAGCTCTACTACGGTGAGGACGGCGTGATCACCTACGCCGAGGCCAACGCCGTACTGCCCTTCGTCAACAACCTCTGGACAACCACGCTGACCGGCGCCCAGCTGAAGACGATGCTGGAGCAGCAGTGGCAGCCGGACGGCAGCTCCCGGGCCTTCCTGGCGCTCGGCCTGTCAGACAACATCACCTACACCTTCGATCCGGACCAGCCGCGGGGCTCACGGATCCAGAGCGTGACCGTCAACGGTGCCGCCCTGGATCCGGCCCGGGACTACCGGGTGGGCACCTTCAGCTTCCTGGCCCAGGGCGGAGACAACTTCACCGTCTTCCAGGAAGGCACCAACACCCGCGACACCGGCCTGGTGGACCGGGATGCCTGGATCAGTTACATCTCGGCCAACAGCCCGCTCTCCCCGGACTTCGCCCGCCAGGGCGTAGTGGTCAAGGGAGCACCTGCCACGGTGAAGGCCGGAACGGCAGCAACCTTCACGGTTTCCCAGCTGAACCTGACATCTCTGGGCAGCCCGGCCAACACCTCGCTGGCCGTCAGCTTCGTGAACGCCGCCGGCACCGCAACTCCGCTGGGCACCGCGCCGGTCAACGCAGGTTCGGCGTCCGTCACGGTGACCGTACCGGCGTCGGCCTCCGGAACCGGAAGCCTGGTGCTGACGGCTGCCGGATCCGGCACCACGGTCACCCTGCCGGTAACGGTGGAGAAACCCACCCCGCCGGCACCGGTCTGCAAGGCGCCCACGGCACCGAAGAACTGGTGGGATGTCCGCGGCTGGGTCCGCTACGCCGTCGAGCTGGCGCAGTACGTCCTGTGCCTGGCCGGACGGCGGTAAACCCCGCCCTGCGCTGAGTCCCGCCCTGTCCTGAGTATGGGACAGGGCGGACAGCACAACACACCACAGGAAGCGCCGCTCCGGATATCCGGGGCGGCGCTTCCTGTGGTTGCGGGACGTGTTGGCCCGGGACGTGCGATCGTTTCCGACGCCGGCTCAGGTGCGGTGGCGTTCTAGCAGCGGCGCCGCGCTGACATTGCTGAGGCGAACGGCGTCGGACACCACCGCCCCCAAGCTGCCGGTGCGCGCAAACACGGCACGTTGCCGGCGGGACCCGGTCCCGCGGCCCAGCACCTGCCGGCCCAGGGATTCCACCAGGGCCACTTCGCCCTGCTCCTCCAGTACCGGCCGGACGTATTCCAGCAGTGTTTTCGCCACGGTGGAGTTGTCCGCAATGGCGGCGCCGAGCGGGTCCACCAGTTCCCCGTCCAGACCAAACCGCCCTGCCCGCCATGCGGCCAGCCGCAGCAGGCTTTCCGGGACCTCACGCGGCTGCGCCCCGCTCCGCCATTCCCGGGCAGCTGTTTCCACCAGCGCACGCACCAGGGCGGCTAACAGGACGGCGTCATCCGGGTACAGGCAGACATCAGCTATCCGCACCTCAACGGTGGGGTGGCTGCGGCTGAGCCGGGCATCAAAGTAAATCTGCCCATGGTCCATGGGAACCTGGGTGGCCAGCAGGTCACCGACCAAACGGTGATAATTCCCTGCTGAGCCGAAGACCGGGTACGGTCCGGCCATCGGCCACCGGCTCCAGACCTGGGAACGGTAACTGGCGAAGCCGGTATCCATACCGTTCCAGAACGGGGAATTGGCACTCAGTGCCGCGAGCAGCGGAAGCCAGGAGCGGATCCGGTCCAGAACCGCCACGCCCTCCTCATCGGATTCCACCCCCACGTGCACGTGGCACCCGCAGGTGAGCTGTTCCCGGGCAATCTGCGCGAACCGCTGCTCCATACCGGCGAAACGGCTGCCTTCCGTAAGGGTGGGCAGGCAGGGCAAGGGAGACGTAGCAAGTGCCGCAGCCCGTGCTCCGGCCGCTGACGCGGCCGAGTCGGCGAGCGCCCGGCAGGCAATCAGGTCCGCAGCGAGGGTATCCAGGGCCAGATGCACACGGGTACCCGATTCGATCTGTTCCTGCTTGAACTCCGCCGTCAGCTGTCCGTCCGCCGGGGCCGACGCGCAGATCACCGGCCCCACCGGCAACGGCACGCCGGTGTCGCCGTCGACCAGGAGGTATTCCTCTTCAATCCCGACGGTGCGCATAGCTCCGCCCTTCAGTGGTGGATGCGGCGGGCCGTTGCTTGACCCGGAGCCCAACTGTAAGTCGGCTGACGATATCGGGCAAATACTCTGGCGTGGCAGCTGCTACCGGCTAGGGTGCTGGAATGAGTGTCCACACTGAGGCAGGCAACCGGTGACGGCGGCGGAACGGCGGAGTACGGTGCGCAGCAGGGGCGCCGATCTGGCGGTGTTCGAGTACGGGCCCCCGCCCACTGCGGAGAACCCGGCGCTCCTACTGGTGCACGGGTACCCGGATGATCATCATGTGTTCGACGCCGTAGTTGAGGCACTCGCTGCGGACCGGCATGTGATTACGTACGACACCCGGAATGCCGGGGCCTCACGCGTGGATACCGGGGAGACGGCGTCCTACCGGCTGGATCTGCTGGTGGAGGATCTGTACGCGGTACTGGACGCCACCGGAGCCGGCAGCGTTCATCTGGCCGCCCATGACTGGGGTTCAATCCAGGGCTGGGCCGCCCTGCAGGATCCACGCGCCGAGGAACGCATCCTCAGCTACACCAGCGTTTCCGGCCCGGACCTGGGACATGTTCGGAACTGGCTGGCGTCCCGGGTGCGGACTCCCCTGCGCTGGCCGCAGGCGCTGGAACAGGTGCTCCGCAGTTCCTATGTGGCGGCCTTTCAACTGCCGGCCGTCCCGGAGGCGGCGTGGAAGTACGTGCTGACCCCGCGCTATGAAAAACGGTCAGGGCGGAGCATCGGGGATAACGCCATCCGCGGACTGCAGCTTTACCGGGCCAATATGTTATCCGGGTCCACCCCGCCCATGGGCACGTATGCCGGTCCCGTGCAGGTGATCGTACCGCTGGAGGATCCTTTTATCTCTCCCCTGCTGGCCTCCGGTCTGAAGGACCGTTTCCCCAACGTTGAAGTAGTGGCAGTGGATGCCGGCCACTGGTTCCCGGAAGACAACAGTGCCGAGTTTGCACGCCTGCTGGATCGGTGGATCCGGTCGCATCCGGATAGAAGGACCAGTACCAGCTGACGTCTGGCAGCGGCGGGCCTTCCGGCCGCCGCTGCCATGTTGCGTCTATGGAGGTGCTTAGGAACGGCTACGAGCGGTGACGCCCTTCCGTCCCGTGGCCGCCCTCGCCTTCCATTTCGATCTCTTCCTTGCTGACGTCCTCGCTGACGGTGGCCTCTTCGGTCACGGTTTCGGTGTCCAGCCGGACCCGTTCCACCGGAACGGTGTCCTTCTGTACCACCGGTTCCTCAGCGTGGAGGGTAACCTCGTGTTCCTCTTCGCTGATGGCAGGCCCATCCATTGCCGCGTCACGGTTGGCGTCGGTAATCGGCTCGCGGCGAAGCCTGGGCTCCTCGTGGCTCACCGGGACCGTCTTGGTGACGTTCTCGGTGGTGACATATTTCCGCAGGCGCGCCCGTCCGGATTCCCGGCTCTGCTTGCCCACCCGCAACTGTTCCTCTGACCGGGTCATCGCATCATCGGTGGTGGGACCGGAGGTGTCATGGCCCACCTTGGGTGCGTGCTGACCGCTGGACCGCCCGGACGCATCCACACCGGAGTGCGTTCCTGCGGAACCCGAGGTGCCGGACGAATCCGCCTGCATTCCCCCGGAACCCGAGGTGCCGGACGAATCCGTACGATGGCCGGTCGAGGAGGTGCCAACGGAGTAGTAGCTGTAGAGCTCGTCCTGCTCCTGTTCGCTGATGTGCCCGTCCTCGTCCACCCGCGGTGCATCCTTGACCATGCTCTTGGAGTACGGCACCCGGACTACTGAACCTTCCAGGGTGGCGTCCGCCAGGGGAACAAAGGTCTCGGAAGACCCGAAGAGGCCGGTCTTGGTGGTAACCCAGGCCGGCTGCCCTGTTTCATCGTCCAGGTAGACCTCTCCGGCGGACCCGATTTTCTCTCCGTTGGGGCCTTCGACTGTCCCGTGGTTCAGGATGGCGTCGATTTGTTCGGTGGTGATCACGATTGTCTCCTATATCCGCGCCGCAGCGCCTGGTGCTGTGTTGGATCGTGCATCCCCCAAACTGTTAGCGCTCAGTCCCCCAGACCGGCCTTGTCCACACGCCGGTGGAAGCGCATCCCGCCCAGGCCACCCAATACGGCACCCAGTAGGGCCACGGCAGCGGCAATCACTGCGGCGATGACAGCCGAAGCGGCTGCATTGCCGCCAAGGGCAGGAATCTGCGGAAAACCGTTGAGTTGGACCAGGATATTGAACTGGTCTCCGGCGATGGCCGCTGCGATGGCGGCAACAACGGCAATGAGGAGAGCCCAGACCCACACTGCTATTCCCTGTTTCATCCCGTTGAACCGGGCCATCCGCCCGGCAACGTAACCGCCGCAGTAATAGGCCACAAACAGGATGACCAGCAGCACGATGGTCCCGGTTACGCTGACCGCGGCAGCGTCCGCTGACCCGGCATCGGTATTGGCTACCAGCACCGCGCCGAGCGCCGTGGCCAGGGCACTGAGCAAAACCGTGGTGCCGATGGCGGTAAGCCAGCCGAAAAAGGCCGAGCCTATCTTCACCCCGCCGAAGCTGGCCTTCTCGCGCTCCACCACCCGCTGCCTGCTGCTGTCCCCCACATCGGTGGTGTCCGGCCGCAGATCTTCCGACCGCCGGCCGTCCGGTGTCGGGTCAGCACCGGCCCGTCGCCCTGCTCCGATCCCCTGCCCCCGCGCGCGGTCACCCGCAGCGCTCGCCCCTGTACTCATGAGGTGTGTCCTTTGCCGTTGGAACTGCCGGAAGCAATGCCTGTGTACGCCACACGGTAGGCGCAGTCGGCGGGAAAACAAAGGGTGCTTAGTTTAATATTCGTCTTGACTCTTTCCCGGCGCCTTCACATCGGGAATTCCTCGGCCCCCGGCCCGGTTATACCCCTCAACACACGTCAAGATTCATCAAGGAGAAGTCATGACAACGCAGGTTGAAGCAACGTCCCCCGCCCTCACGGATTGGATCCCCGCCAAGCAGTTCATCGGCGGCGAGTGGCGCGACGGCCGGTCGGAAAAGGTCCTGACAGATACCAATCCTTTCGACGGGTCCCAGTTGCTGACCATGCAGCAGGCCTCCCGGGAGGATCTGGATGACGCGTACGCTGCAGCTGCGGAAGCCCAGAAGGAATGGGCGGCGAAAACTCCCAACGAGCGCCGCGCCGTGATTGCCCGGGCAGCTGAGATCCTGGATGAGCGCCGCGATGAGATCATCGCGTGGCTGAACGCCGAGTCCGGCAGCACCATGCTCAAGGCAAACATTGAGGTGGCTTCCGCCGCCTCCATCACCCGCGAAGCGGCAACGTTCCCGCACCGGGTCTCCGGCAAGATCATGGAATCGGATACTCCGAACAAGGAACTGCGTGTCTACCGCGCCCCGCTGGGCGTTGTGGGTGTCATCAGCCCGTGGAACTTCCCCCTGCACCTGTCCCAGCGCTCCGTGGCTCCGGCCCTGGCCCTGGGCAACGCAGTGGTCCTGAAGCCGGCCAGCGACACCCCGGTCACAGGCGCCCTGATCATTGCCAAGGTCTTCGAAGAGGCCGGCCTGCCCGCGGGCGTGCTGAACGCCGTCGTCGGCGCCGGTTCGGAAATCGGTGACGCGTTCGTGGAGCACCCGGTACCCCGCATGATCTCCTTCACCGGCTCCACCCCGGTGGGCAAGAACATCGGCGCCCTGGCTGCCACCGGCGCCACGCTGAAGTACACCGCGCTGGAGCTCGGCGGCAACAGCCCCTTTGTGGTGCTGGCGGACGCCGACGTGGACCAGGCGGTCCGCGCCGCAGCGATGGGCAAGTTCCTGCACCAGGGCCAGATCTGCATGGCCGTGAACCGGATCATTGTGGAAGACGCCGTCTATGACGAGTTCGTGGAGAAGTTCACCGCACACGTGAAGACGCTGAACTCCGGCGATCCCACGGACCCGAAGAATATTGTGGGCCCGATCATCAACGCCAACCAGCTCCAGGGTCTGCAGACCAAGATCGAGACGGCCAAGTCCGAGGGCGCCCGCCTGGTGCTTGAAGGCGAAGTTAACGGACAGGTCCTCACCCCGACCGTCTTTGCCGACGTCACCAAGGACATGGAACTGGCCCGCGAGGAAATCTTCGGCCCGATCGCAGGCATCATGCGCGCCAAGGACGCCGAGGATGCACTGGCCCTGGCCAATGACACCGATCTTGGCCTCTCCAGCGCCGTGTTCACCTCCAACCTGGAACAGGGTGTGTCCTTTGCCCGCCGCATCAAGGCAGGCATGACCCACGTCAATGACTTCCCGGTCCAGGACGAGGCGCACATTGCCTTCGGCGGCGAGAAGAACTCCGGCCTCGGCCGGTTCAACGGCGAGTGGGCCATTGATGAGTTCACCACCGACCACACCATCAGCATCCAGCACGCTCCGCGCGACTACCCGTTCTAAGCGGCACAAGGGTATAAAGCACGACGGCGGCCCCGCACCTTTGGTGGTGCGGGGCCGCCGTCGTTTACGGGGTGGAACAGAAGCTAGTCCCCGAAGCGGGCCACGAGCCTGCCCAGGACCTGGTTGTTCTTCAGCCGTTCCAGGCCCTCACCCACCTGGTCGAAGCCGATTTCCTCGTACGCAGGGGTGATTTCCCCGCGCAGCATCAGATCGAAGACTTCCTCAATGTCGGCTACGGTGCCGCCGAGCGACCCTTCGATGGACTTACCCAGGATGGTGTTGGTCGCCACGGTGAAAGTGGGCTTGCCCAAGCCCACCTGGACCACCTTGCCGCCGCGCCGGACGGCGTTCACGGCCTTCTGCGTGGTGTCGAAGCCTGCGTAGTCAACGATGAGGTCAAAGTCGCCGCCACGCCGGGGATCCGTCACCCATTCCGCGGCATCCCTGACACAGGAAACGGCTCCCACTTCCCGGGCCGCCTCCCATGCTTCCTCTTTCATCTCTGCCACGTGCACTTCGGCGCCGGCGAGTACCGCTGCGCGGGCCCCGATCTGTCCCAGCCCGCCGAAGCCGATAACGCCCACCTTCATGCCCTTGCCGGCACCACCGACCTTGATCATCGCGTGGTAGGAGGTCATGCCGGCGTCGGTGGCCAGGGCGGCGAGGGAGAGATCCAAGCCGTCCGGGACCCGGGCGAGGTCACGGTAGTCGGCCGCCAGCTTGTCCGCGAAGCCGCCGGGGGTGAACATGCCCAGGGGCGGCTGAACGCCGGAGGAGCACACCCCCACCACATCGCCCACCTTGAAACCGGTAACCTCGGAGCCGAGCGCGGTAATAACACCGGCATTTTCATGGCCCTGCGTCATCGGCAGGAACGGCATGGCGGAGTCCCCCACCTCCATGTACATCACATCCGAGTGACAGAGGCCGGCGGCCTTCACATCGATGAGGACCTGGGTGGGGCTTAGGACGGGTTCCGGGACCTCGTTCAGCTGGATCGGCTGACGGTTCCCCATGTACTGCCAAGCTTTCATCGGACGGTTTCCTTTCGGGACGGGAAGACCAAGCAACCGGACCTGCCGGCGCCTGCCGGAGCACGTACCTCGACCATGCCCTTGCCCTAATTTTAAGTTTCCGGCAGCTGCCGGCCCCGGTGGTTCGCGCGACGCGGAGTCCCGGGCGTGGCAGAGATAGCAGTGCCGACGCCGCTGGTAGTCTGCGACGCACAGGCCCCGGTGCGGGGACGGTTAGGTGCCGGCCGGCACAGCCGGCATACCGGCGTCTTCCCGGGTGCCGGATCCGATACCCGTGAGCACAGCGGCGGCAATGTCGTCCGCGTCGCGGAGCGTCCTCGAACCTTCCGCGGCCGAGGAACCGGCTTCCGCGGCGATGGCGGTGCCCCACTGGACCGAGGAGAGCTGCAGCCCCAGGACGTACAGGTTGGGGACGGGTTCACCGCTCACGCTCACGCTCCGGTAGGGCGGCAGCGTGACATCCAGTCCGGGCGTCACCACCGGCGTACCGTCGGCGGACATCATCACCTTGGGCCGGGCCAGTCCGTCGCGGATCAGGCCGGCCAGCAGCGGGGACACACTGCGGTCCACCCGGTTGGGCGGCATCATCGCCTCCATCAGGGTCCGTGCCGCGTACTCCGTGCCGACCCATGGCGAGGAGGCGGTAAACACGCCGCGCGCCTCGTCCACGTCGAACCGCGGGTCGGGACCGACAAAGTGAACCAGGCCGGCACGGACCAGCGCGGCCAGCTGCTCAATCCGTTCCGGGGGCGGACCGCTGGCCAGGCCCTCCACCAATGGTTCAAACCAGCCGCGCAGTTCCGCCAGCCAGGATGCCTCGGCCAGGCCGCCGTCGGCCACCACGGATTTGAGCAGGCTGCGGCCGGCGTTCAGTGCGCCGATGAGCATCTTCAGCGGATCATCCTCCCCGGCGGCGGACCCGGCGGCGTCGTCTTCCAGGTAGGCGAGAACGGCGTCATCGAGTTCCTGCGGACCGGAGAACGGGCGGCGGCCCAGCGGCTGGGCAAGACCTTCAAGGTTGGTGCGCCGGGCTGACGGGACGTAACGGTCCAGCACCGCTTCCTTCGCCGCGTCCCATTCCGGTCCGGGCAGGTGCAGTGCGGCTTCGAGCTGTTCCAGGAATTCCTGCGGTGTTCCGTTCAGCTCGTCCCCGGCCACCCGGGCCAGGGTGCTGTAGTAGGCCCAGACGGCGTCGCGGTGCAACAGCGGCCACAGGTCATGGTCGAAGCCGGGCTGCAGCCCGTCCGCCTTGAACGCCTGCGCAGCTTCCCGGGTGAGCCAGCGCAGCCGTACGCTGCGCGGCACATAGGAGTCCAGCCGGGCCTTGGCCCGGTACGGTGTGCCGCGGCGGGATGCGGCAATCAGCTGCGGCTCCCGCCCGGACGGTTCGTAGCGCAGGGCCCGGCCGGCCGGCTGCCCGGTCGCCACGAACCGTCCGCCGCGGCCAATGGTCACGGCGGCCATGACATCGAAGAAGTTCAGCCCCAGCCCGCGGATCAGGACCGGCTCTCCCGCGGGAAGGCGGGAGAAGTCGACGTCGGCCGGTACCGCCGGCGGCAGGTAGGTGAGGTGATGGCGCTCGGCGGCGTCCTGCAGGCGCGCCTGCTCGGGCGAGAGCAGAGCCGGCAGGTGGCCGATGGCCAGGACGACGGCGTCCGCGGCCAGCACCTGCTGTGCCTCCAGTTCCACCACGAGCCGGCCATCGGGTGCCCGCGTCACGCTGAGGGCTTCGGTACGCCGGTGCACCAGCTCCACGCCGTCTTCGGCAGCGGTTTTCTTCAGCTGCTCGAACATCCATTCCAGATACCGGCCGTACAGCGGACGGCTGGGGAAGTCCGCCGGGCCGAGGGCCGCGAGTTCCGCCTGGTCCCCGGCCGGGAGTCCTTCGGCGGCATGGCCGCGGGCAGACATCAGCTCGCGCCACTGATTAAAGGAGAGCCCCTCCGGTGAGGGCAGCAGGTCCCGGACCGTGTCACCGGCGGGAACCACCGTGGGAAACAGCGCCGGAGTGTTCATCAGGAAAAGCCTGGACTGGCCGGTGCGCCAGACGTGGCCGGGACCGGGGTTGAAGGGATCCACCAGCTCAACGGTCAGCGGCCGCCGGTCCTCCGACGCGCGGCGGTGGCTAAGCAGCCGGTCCAGCACCGACAGCCCGCGCGGGCCGGCACCGATGACAGCTACCCGGAGACTTTGCGTGGAACCCATGCCTCTAGGGTATCGGCAGTCCGTGCCCCGGATTCCCGCGCCTACCCGCAGGAGAGGTGTCCCGGCCGCGGGCGGTGTTCGGAACTAGGATGGGGCCATGACTTCGGCGAACCCTGACCAGGCCCCTGCAGAAACTGACGAGTTCCTCTGGCTGGAGGACATTTATGGCGACAGGCAGCTGGACTGGGTCCGCCGCGAGAACGCCGTGACGGAGGAGCTGCTGTCCCGGACGGGCTTTGAGCGCACCGAGGAACGACTGCTGGAGGTGCTGGATTCCACCGACCGCATCCCCATGGCCGGAAAACGCGGGGACCACTATTACAACTTCTGGCGCGACGCTGAACATCCCAAGGGCCTGTGGCGCCGCACCACTTGGGAAAGCTACGTGGCACCGGATACCGAGTGGGAGGTGCTGCTGGACCTCGATGAACTCAGCGCCGCCGAGGGCACCGAGTGGGTCTGGGGCGGATCTCTGTTCCTGCGTCCCGCGGACGGCGTTTCCTACCGGCGTGCCCTGCTGGTCCTTTCCCCCGACGGCGGGGACGCCGCCCGCTACCGCGAGTTCGACGTCGTGGACCGCGCCTTTGTTCCCGGCGGTTTCGACATCCCCACGGCGAAAAGCCGGATCAGCTGGGCCGGTGAGGACACACTGTACGTCGGCACTGATTTCGGCCCCGGCTCCATGACCACCTCCTCCTACCCCCGCACCAGCAGGATCCTGCGCCGCGGCCAGGAGCTGGCGGACGCCGAGCTGTACTTCGAGGTCCCGGAAGACCACATGATGGCCGTGGTGCAGCGGGACCAGACGCCCGGGTTCGAACGCGACATCGCCGTGGACATCATCGACTTCTACAACACCCGCACCTTCCTGCGGGAGGGCGGCGAATGGGTCCAGCTGGACGTACCGCTGGATGTGAACGTGGATGTGCACCGGCAGTGGCTGCTGCTGCGTCCACGCACCGACTGGGAGCTCGACGGCGAGATCCACCCGGCCGGGTCACTGCTGGCGGCATCACTGGCGGACTTCACCGGCGGAAACCGGAAGGTGCACCGCATCTTCACCCCGGAACCGTCCACCTCCCTGCAATCCTGGAGCTGGACCCGCGACCGCCTGCTGCTGAACCTGCTGCGCGACGTCAGCTCCCAAATCACCGTCCTGGCACCGGAGGAGGGCTGGCGGGCGGAACTGCTGGACGCCTGCCCGCCGCTGCACTCGGTGGATGCCTACGCGGTGGACGACGAGGATGAGAAAGCCGGCAACGATTACTGGCTGATCAGCACCGGGTTCCTGACCCCGTCCACTGTTTCCCGGGGAACGCTGGCTGTGGGCGGGTCCGAAGGAAGCACCGCTACGCCAGTAAAGACCTCGCCGGCGTTCTTCGACACCTCCGGGCTTACCGTCGAACAGCATTTCGCTGTTTCCGCCGACGGCACCCGGGTCCCGTATTTCCAAGTGGGCCCCAAGGACCTGGTGCTCGACGGCGGGAACCCGACCCTGCTGAACGGATACGGCGGATTCGAGGCCTCCCTGACTCCTGCCTACAGCGGCATGGTGGGCCGCGGCTGGCTGGAACGCCGCATCACCGATGCCGACGGTGTGGAACGCCGCGGGGTGTATGTGCTGGCCAACATCCGCGGCGGCGGGGAATACGGTCCGGCATGGCACCGGGCCGCACTGCAGGAGAACCGGCACCGGGCCTATGAGGATTTCGCTGCCGTGGCAGAGGATCTGGCCGCGCGCGGCGTCGCCTCCCGGGAGCATCTTGGCTGCACCGGCCGCAGCAACGGCGGACTGCTGGTAGGCAACATGCTCACCACGTATCCGCACCTGTTCGGTGCCGTGTCCTGCGGGGTGCCGCTGCTGGACATGCGCCGCTACACCAAGCTTTCGGCCGGCTATTCCTGGATTGCCGAATACGGGGATCCGGATGATCCGGCGCAGTGGGAGTTTGTGCAGACCTTCTCGCCCTACCACCTGATCAGGGAAGGCGTGTCCTACCCGCCCGCGCTGATCTGGACCGCTACCAGCGATGACCGGGTGGGACCGGTGCAGGCCCGCAAGATGGCCGCCCGCATGAAGTCCATGGGCGCCGGCAAGGTCTGGTTCCATGAGGCCCTGGAGGGCGGCCATGCCGGTGCGGCGGACAACCGGCAGAGCGCCCGCATGTACGCCATGTCCTACGAATTTCTCTGGGAAGCGCTGACCGGCGGGCTTGCCTGAGGCGTTTTGCCGAAACCGGCCGCTTGCCGGTAGTCTTGTCAGGCTGGCAGCGGAAGCTGCAAGCCATGCTGAATCAGTATGTTGGAGACGTGCCAGAGCGGCCGAATGGGCTTCACTGCTAATGAAGTGTGGGCCTAAAGCCCACCGGGAGTTCAAATCTCCCCGTCTCCGCCACTAGTCCCCCGGTTTTCCGGGGGACTTTTTGCGTTCACCCCCGGGACGGCGGCTTATCCCCTCCTTTTCGGCGCGCATCCCTGCTCCGGCAACTGCGCTCCGGCTCCGGTAGATTCAGCTCCGTGCCGACTAACAACTTCCCGCGCAGCGGACCACGCGTGGCCCTGCGGGACCTCATGCCCACCGATTTCGACGCCGTGCATTCCTTCGCCTCGGACCCGGCGGTGGTTCAGTGGTCCACGTGGGGGCCCAACACGCCCGAGGAAACCCGCTCTTTTCTTGACGGCGCCGTCGCGGAAGCTGCCGCGCCGGAGCGGCCCGGCTTCACGCTCGCCGTCACGGTGGACGGTGAGGTAGTGGGCACGGCAGCGGTGTGGACCACCAGCCCCGCGGACCGGGACGGGGAACTGGGCTATACCCTGGCGAAGGATGCCTGGGGGCAGGGCATCGGCACCGAAACCGCCGGGCTGCTGCTGGACCATGCCTTCGACACCATGGGACTGGAACGGGTGGAAGCCACCTGCCACCCGGACAACACCGGCTCGGTGCGGGTGCTGGAGAAAAACGGCTTCCGCTTTGAAGGCAGGCTGCGCGGCCATAAGAGCGTCAACGGGCAGCGGCGGGACTCCCTGCTGTTCGCCGCATTGCGCATCGATCGTATGCCGCTGCGTTCGGAGCCGGAGCCGGATAGGCTGACAGCCGGTCCGTCAGCATCCCAACAGTGAAGGAAGCCCCCATGGAAATGCGACTACTGGGCCGCAGCGGCACTGCGGTGAGCAACTATGCCCTCGGCACCATGACCTTCGGCAACGAGTCCGACGAGCGCGTCTCGCACGCCCTGCTCAATGACTACGTGGCCGCCGGCGGCAACTTCATCGACACCGCGGATGTCTACACCGCCGGTGCATCGGAGGAAATCATCGGCCGCTGGCTGCACGCCAATCCCGACGCCGCCGCCGACGTCGTGCTGGCCACCAAAGGCCGTTTCCCCATGGGCTCGGGCGCCAATGACCTGGGCACCTCCCGCCGGCACCTGCGCCGCGCCCTGGATGACTCCCTCACCCGGCTGGGCGTGGACCACGTGGACCTGTACCAGCTGCACTCCTGGGATCCGTACACTCCGCTGGAGGAAAGCCTGGGCTTCCTCAATGACGCCATCACCGCAGGCAAGATCAGCTACTACGGTCTCTCCAATTTCACCGGCTGGCAGCTGACCAAGGCCGTGTATGTGGCCCGCGAACACGGCTGGGCGCTGCCGGTGACCCTGCAGCCGCAGTACAACCTGCTGGAACGTGAAATCGAATCGGAAATTGTTCCGGCGGCACTCGATGCCGGCCTGGGCCTGCTGCCCTGGTCCCCGCTGGCCGGCGGCTGGCTCACCGGCAAGTATGACCGGGAGACCGTGCCTGCGGGAAACACCCGCGTGGGAGATAACCCCACCCGCCAGTTCCAGGGCTGGGACCTGCGCAGCCACAACGAACGGACCTGGCGGATCCTGGACGAGCTGCGCACCGTTGCACACGCCCACGGGGCAACCGTGGCACAGGTGGCCCTGGCCTGGCTGGCCGGACGCCCGGGAGTGACTTCGGTGATTCTCGGTGCACGGACCACCGACCAGCTGGCAGACAATCTGGGCGCAGCGTTCCTCACGCTCACTCAGGAGGAGACCGGGAGGCTCACCGAGCTGAGCATGCCGCAGGTAGGGAACTATCCCTATGGCCCCGACGGGCTGAACCAGCGCGAGCGCCTGCTCGGCGGCGGACGCACCGGACGCTAAGCTCCCGACGCAGGGAGAGCCCCGAAGAACAGCAACGCCGGACCGGGCTGCCGGTCCGGCGTTGCTGTTTCAGGTTCGTAGAGCCGTCAGGGCTTCAGGAAATCCTCGGGCCGCAGCTGCTGCGCCCATTTGCTGATTTCCTCTTCCTCCACCGGATCGGCCTTGCCTGCCTTCGCGGCGGCGTCCGGTGTCGCAGCACCCTTTGCGGGGGCGGCATCGCTCCCGGATTCGGGTGCGGGGTCCGGGATGGGGCGCACGTACGGCTGCGGGTGTGCGGCCATGTTCTGGATGGCGGCACCCGAGGCGCGGATACCGGCGCCGGTAAACATGGCGTAAAGCTTCAGTGCCTTGACCGGCTGGCCCTGGCCCAGTGCTGCATAGATCTGCCTGTGCTGGTCCGCGCTAAGCAGGGCGGCCGCGTCCTTGGCAGCCTGCGGCGAGGTGCCGGTCTCCCCGGGTGCGGGACGCGGGCGCGACGGGCGGGCAGGCCTGGCCGGCTGCCCCTCGGTGGAGCGCGGCGCCGAGGCCGGACGGTCCTTGGCCGCGGCGGCGCGGCGCTTCTCGAACCTGCCCACGAGCGCGCTCACAACAGCGATGGATAGGACGAAGAGGATGATAACCGCAAGCTCCATACCTTGATCCTAGCTTCGCTTTCTCCGGGCCCTAAAACGGCCGGTATATTGACGTTCGACACATGCACGGCCAATCAACGGAGATGCCATGACTTCCAGCGCCACCACTTTGCCGGGACTGCGGTCCCTCCGTGTCGAAATTCATGCCGGCGTAGCCGAGGTCCAGCTGATTGGCCCGTCCAAGGGCAACGCCATGGGCCCGGATTTCTGGACCGAGCTGCCCGAGGTCTTTGATGCCCTGAGCACCAATGACGATGTCCGGTCCGTCCTGCTGTACGGGTCCGGTGGGAACTTCAGCTACGGCCTGGACCTGCCGGCCATGGCTCCCGTCTTCGCTCCGCTGCTGGGTGCCGGCGGGATGGACGCCAGGTTGCGTGAGGGTTTCCGCCGGCAGATCCGCGCATTGCAGGACGCCGTCAGTTCGCTGGCCCGCTGCGCCAAACCCGTGATTGCCGCCGTGGACGGCTGGTGCATCGGCGGGGCCATTGATGTGATCGCCGCGGCGGACATCCGTATCTCCTCCCCTGCCACACGGTTCAGCGTCCGCGAAGTGAAGGTGGCCATCGTGGCCGATCTCGGCTCGCTGCAGCGCCTGCCGGCCATCATCGGTGAGGGTGCCACCCGGCAGCTGGCCCTGACAGGCGAAGACTTCGACGCCGCCCGCGCCCGTGAACTGGGCCTGGTCACCGAAGTGGCTGACGACGTCGTCGCCCGGGGCCGTGAGCTGGCCGCCCAGGTGGCAGCGAACCCGCCGCTGGTGGTGCAGGGCGTCAAGCAGGTGATGAACCGGCGGACGCAGAACTCCGTGCAGGACGGGCTGGATTATGTGCAGGTCTGGAACTCGGCGTTCCTGGCCAGCCACGACTTCGGTGAGGCGACCGCCGCGTTCGCCGAGCGGCGTCAGCCGGTTTTCCGCGGGGAGTAACCGGCGCCGCCCCGGCCGTGGCGGGAGCCTGCCTGCACAACGACGGCGAACGCGGCTGCGGCAACCAGAGCCAGGATCGGCGCCGCGAAGGGCAGGGCCGGGAAAAAAGCCAGCACCAGGGCCGCCGCCAGTGCCGTTCCACCCATGGCAGCGGTGCGGAGGTCCCGGGTCCGCACCGAGAGCAGAATCAGCGCAAGACCGGGAACCGGGCTGAAGACCAGCGCGGGAGTAAACGGAATACAGAAGACGCCCAGCCCGGCCAGTGCCGCCAGGGCTCCGCGCTGCTGCCGGATTCCCAGACGTTCCTCCGCGCGTGCAGTGAGGAACCAGGCGGCCAGCAGCAGGGCCGCCGCCAGGATTCCGGCGCCGAAGGCCACCAGCAGGGAACCGGCCTGGTTCTGCGGAACAAACGGCAGCCCGCCGGCTCCCGCCAGCTGCCACACGATCCCGAGCGCTGCCGCCGTGCCTGTGGCAGCGTACAGCCACAGGGCCGCCCGGCGGTCGGCGGAATGCGCCGCATCCGTGCCCGGTGTGGGCGCTGCCGTTTGGGTGCCCATGGTTCTCCCCCGTGTGTTCCCTCGTCCTGCCGGGATGCCCTAGTCCGTGGGTCGGGTCCCGGTGTCGGGAAATCTAGCACGCCGTCCGCGGATCCGCTGCCGCGGCGTCGGCGGGCCGCGAGCCCGTTTCCCCGGCCACGTGTTTACGGCGCGACGCTGCGGAAATAGTGTCACCTTCGACGCAGAGCGGGTACTGCGCAGCGGATCATTGGTTCCGCAGGGACCGGGAAGAGGAAACCAGTATGGGATACATTGCCGCAGGCACCGAAAACAGCACCACAGTCCACCTCTATTACGAAGACCACGGCGACGGGCAACCGGTGGTGCTGATCCACGGTTATCCCTTGGATGGCTCCAGTTGGGAGCGGCAGACCCGTGAGCTGCTGGCGGCCGGCTACCGTGTGATCACCTACGACCGCCGCGGGTTTGGCCGGTCCGCGATGGCAGGGACCGGATACGACTACGACACGTTCGCTGAGGACCTGAACGCACTGTTGGAGACCTTGGACCTGAACAACGTGGTTCTGGTCGGTTTTTCCATGGGCACCGGCGAGCTGGCCCGGTACGTCTCCCGGTACGGTGCCGGGCGCATTTCAAAACTCGCCTTCCTCGCCTCGCTTGAACCCTTCCTGGTGGCCCGGGAGGACAACCCGGACGGTGTGCCGCAGGATGTCTTCGACGGGATCGAAGCCGCGGCCCGGGAGGACCGGTTCGCCTGGTTCACCAGCTTCTTCTCCGACTTTTACAACCTGGAGGAGAACCTGGGCACGCGGATTAGCCAGGAAGCGGTGACCGCCAGCTGGAATACCGCCGCGGGCAGCGCGCCGATGGCCGCCTACGCGGTGGTTCCCACCTGGATTGAGGACTTCCGGGCGGATGTGGAGGCGGTCCGCGACAGTGGGAAGCCGGTATTGATTCTGCACGGCACAGCGGACAACATCCTGCCCATCGATGCCACTGCCCGCCGGTTCCGCACACTGGTGCCGGAAGCCGGGTATGTGGAGATCGACGGCGCACCCCATGGACTGCTGTGGACCCACCACACCGAGGTCAACAAGGCACTGCTGGGCTTCCTCGCCGAGGGCTGAGGCTGCCGGTCAGGCCTTCAGCGCCAGGACAAAGGGCAGCACCGACTCGGCACCGGCCTCGCGCAGCACCCGGCCTGCTTCGGTCAGGGTCCAGCGGCTGTCCGCGAAATCGTCCACCAGCAGCACCGGACCCGGGTTGGCAGCGAACCAGGCAGCGCCCTCGGGCGGGACGGCGAACTGGTCCCAGACCGACGCGAGCCGGAAGGCGCTGTTGCCGCCCGGGCCGCCGGTAGGCCCGCCGTGCGGGGCCAGCAGGGCGCCCAGATACGGAATCCGGCCCAACTCGGACAGCCCGCGTGCCAGCGAATCCACCAGCTGCGGATGAGACCGGGACGGGACGGACACAATCGCCACCGGGCGCTGCTCCCAGCCCCACTGCGCCAGCACCTGGACGCAGCCGTTGATCAGCGCGGCATCCGCCGGAGCGTCCCCGGCGCCGGGGGCGAAGATCTCCCGCAGCCGGCCGCCCCAGCCCAGATCGGTGAGCCGGGCCAGCGCACGCCCGGAGGAGACCGCCTGGGCCGGCTTGATTTTGCCCTTCACCGGCACGCCCAGCCGGTCCATGCCCGAGGGGTACATACCCCGCGGGTCCACATCCACACCCACCTTGTTCAGTGCCTGTCCGGCGTTGTCCGCCGCCTCCTCGGCAACATCGGAGGCAAACCAGCGTCCGGCACAGTTGTCGCACCGTCCGCACGGCGCCGCAGCGGGATCATCGAGCTGCAGGGAGAGGAACTGCATCCGGCAGCCGGAGGTGCTCTCGTAATCCAGCATTGCCTGCTGTTCCTTCACCCGGGCTGCGGCAATCCGCTCGTAGCGTTCGCGGTCGTAGTGCCACGGCTTCCCGGTGCCCCGCCAGCCGCCGGTCACCTTTTCCACGGCGCCGTCCACGGACAGCACCTTCAGCAGCAGTTCCAGCGGCGAGCGCTTGAGGTTGACCCGGGTTTCCAGGGCTCCGGTGGACAGCACCGCACCGTCGGCCAGTTCCGCGAGCACCGCGTTGGCCGGGCCTTCGGCGGGCATGGAGGAGGTGGCGAAGTACTGCCAGATGTCCCGGTCCTCGGCACCGGGCAGCAGCAGGACGTCGGCATTGGGAGTGCCGCGGCCGGCGCGTCCCACCTGCTGGTAGTACGCCACCGGGGAGGAGGGTGCACCCAGATGGATCACGAAGCCCAGGTCCGGTTTGTCGAAACCCATGCCCAGCGCACTGGTGGCCACCAGTGCCTTGACCCGGTTCTCCTTCAGTGCCGCTTCGGCTTCCTCCCGGTCCGCCGGATCGGTGCGCCCGGTGTACGCGAGTACCGGATGCCCGGCCTTCTGCAGCAGCCGGGCCGTGTCTTCAGCGCCGGATACGGTCAGGGCGTAGATGATGCCGCTGCCTGGCAGCTCCTCCAGGTGGGTCAGCAGCCAGGCCAGCCGGTCCCGAGGATTGGGCAGCCGCAGCACTCCCAGCCGCAGTGACTTCCGTGCCAGCGGACCGCGGATGGTGAAGACGTCTTCCCCGCCGGCGGCCAGCTGGTCCTCTATGTCCTTCACCACACGGCTGTTGGCGGTTGCCGTGGTGGCCAGTACCGGCACGGTGGCGGGCAGCTGTTCAATCAGGTTCCGGATCCGGCGGTAATCCGGGCGGAAATCGTGGCCCCAGTCGGAAATGCAGTGCGCTTCATCAATCACCAGCAGCCCGGAGCGGCGGATCAGTTCGGGCAGGTGCTGTTCCCGGAATCCCGGGTTGTTCAGCCGCTCCGGGGAGACCAGCAGCACATCCACCTCATCGGCTTCCAGCTTGGCGGAGATCTCCTGCCATTCCAGCTGGTTGGCGGAGTTGATGGCCTCCGCCCGGACCCCGGCACGCCCGGCGGCGGCCACCTGGTCCCGCATCAGGGCCAGCAGCGGGGAGACAATCAGTGTGGGTCCGGCACCGCGGGCCCGCAGCAGCAGGCTGGCGACGAAGTACACGGCGGACTTTCCCCAGCCGGTGCGCTGGACCACCAGGGCACGCCGTCCGCCGGAGACCAGCGCCTCAATGGCCTCAAACTGATCCTGGTGGAACTGCGCCGAATCGTTGCCCACCAAGGCCCGCAGCAGCTGCACGGCTTCAGCATGCAGGGCGGGGTTCCGGGCCGCGCCGTCAGAAGGGGCGTCAGAGGGGGCGTCTATATCCGTGCGTTCCATACCTCCACTATCCCAGCCTCCTCTGACTGTTTCCTGCGCCGGATTTCCGGTGTGCACAAGTTCCGCGCCGCAGGCGGCCCTATAGACTGGCCCACGTGAACAATGCATTCGACCTCTCCGCGTCCTTTAAGGCCTATGACGTCCGCGGCGTCGTGGGCGAGACAATCACCCCGCAGATCGTCCAGGCCGTAGGGGCCGCGTTTGTTGACGTGCAGGGCCTGGCCGGACAGACGGTGCTGGTAGGCGGTGACATGCGTCCGTCCTCGCCCGAGTTCATCCGGGACTTTGCCCGCGGGGCCACCGCCCGCGGCGCCGATGTGCTGCTGCTGGACCTGATCTCCACAGACGAGCTGTACTACGCCTGCGGTGTGCTCAACGCTGCCGGTGTCACGTTCACGGCCAGCCACAACCCGGCACAGTACAACGGCATCAAAATGGCCAAGGCCGGAGCCGTGCCCATCTCTTCCGAGACCGGCCTGCGGGAAATCCAGGCCCTCGCCGAGCAGTACCTGAACGGCGCGGGGTTTGACACCGTGGCTCAGCCCGGCCGGATCTCCGTCCGCGACGTGCTCGCCGATTACGCCGGCTACCTGCGCAACCTGGTGGACCTTTCCGGCATCCGCCCGCTGAAGGTTGTGGTGGACGCCGGCAACGGTATGGCCGGCATGACCACCCCGGCGGTCCTTGGCGACAGCATCCTTCCCGGCCTGCCGCTGGACATCATTCCCCTCTACTTTGAGCTGGACGGGTCCTTCCCGAACCACCCGGCCAACCCGCTGGAGCCGGAAAACCTGCGGGACCTGCAGGCCGCCGTCATCGAACACGGCGCCGACATCGGCCTTGCGTTCGACGGTGACGCCGACCGCTGCTTCGTGATTGATGAAAAGGGCGAGCCGGTGAGCCCGTCCGCCGTCACCGCGCTGGTGGCCCGCCGCGAAATTGCCCGTGCCAAGGCAGCCGGGGAGCAGACCCCGGTGATCATCCACAACCTGATCACCTCCCGTGCCGTGCCCGAGCTGGTGGAGCACGACGGCGGCCGCGCCGTCCGCACGCGGGTGGGCCACTCCTTCATCAAGGCCGTCATGGCCAGCGAAGGAGCTGTCTTCGGCGGCGAGCACTCCGCGCACTACTACTTCCGGGATTTCTACAACGCGGATACCGGCATGCTGGCGGCCATGCACGTCCTGGCCGCCCTGGGCGAGCAGAACCGCATCCTCTCGGACCTGGCCCGTGAATACGAACCGTACTTCTCCTCCGGCGAAGTGAACTCCCGGGTCGAGGACGTCCCCGCTGCGCTGGACCGCGTCCGCGCCGAATACGGGCGCGACGGCGTCACGGTTGACGCGCTCGACGGCCTGACGTTCACTTCCGACGACGGCGCGTGGTGGTTCAACCTCCGCGCCTCGAACACAGAACCCTTCCTGCGGCTGAACGCTGAAGCAGAGGACCTGCCCACCATGGAGCGCGTCCGCGACCACGTACTTGAACTAGTGAGGAAATAAAACATGACAGATGTAGAACTGAACGGCAGCGAACCCTCCGCCCAGGTCCAGGAGGATCTGAACTCCCTGATCGGCACGGCCCTGGGCGTCGCCCAGGAGCAGCTGGAAGCGCAGGGCGCGTTCCTGCCCGCCGCACTCGTGGTGCAGAACGACGGCGAACTGCGGATGATCGCTGTTGCACCGGAGGAAAGCGACGAGGACCTCGACGCCGACGCCATGATCGATGACATTTACACGGTGCTTACCGAGCAGAAGGGCGAGAACCGTGCAGTGGCGGTCTTCTCCGACATCCACCTGCCGGAGGAAAACACCGACGCCATCCACGTGGTGACCGAACACTCCGAAGGCGTCTGCATTTCCGCCATCCAGACCTACTCCTCCAACGGGGAAGAGTGGACCTTCAACGAGCCCATCTGGGAGGCCGGCGAACCGATCGTCTGGGCCGCAGAGGAAGCCTAAGCCTCAGCAGTAAAACAATCAGCAGTAAAACAAAAAGGGTGGTCCCGCCGGATTCGGCGGGACCACCCTTTTTCTTCTTCTATCCGTGAGGTTCAGCCTCAGGCTGCGAAGCGTTCCTTCAGCTCAGCCAGCCGGTCCTGAAGCTCCTGCGGCAGGGTGGACCCGAAGCGGGCGTACCACTCGTCGATACCGTCCAGTTCGGTGGCCCACTCCTGCGGATCAACCCGCACTGCCTGCTCCACGTCCTCGGGCGTCATGTCCAGGCCGGTGAGGTCAATGGAATCCCCGGTCGGCACAAAGCCGATGGGGGTTTCCACGGCGCCGGCCTTGCCTTCGAGGCGTTCAATGACCCACTTGAGCACCCGGGCGTTGTCGCCGAAGCCCGGCCACGCAAATCCGCCGTCAGCCGTCCGGCGGAACCAGTTGACCAGGAAGATCTTGGGCAGCGTCTCCTGGTTGGCCTTGCCGCTGAGTTCGATCCAGTGGCGCAGGTAGTCCCCGGCGTCGTAGCCCATAAAGGGCAGCATGGCCATGGGGTCGCGGCGGACCACGCCCACCTGGCCGGCAGCGGCCGCGGTGGTTTCGGAGGACAGCGTGGAACCCATGAAGATGCCGCTGGCCCAGTCACGGGCCTCGGTCACCAGCGGGACCGTGGTCTTGCGGCGGCCGCCGAAGAGGATCGCGGAGACCGGGACGCCGTTCGGGGAATGGTACTCGTCGGCCAGCATGTCAATCTGGTCAATCGGGGTGCAGAACCGCGAGTTCGGGTGCGCTGCCGGGCGGCCGGACTCGGGGGTCCAGTCCTGGCCGAGCCAGTCCGTCAGGTGCGCCGGCGCTTCGTCCGTCATGCCCTCCCACCAGACTCCGCCGTCATCGGTCAGAGCCACGTTGGTGAAAATGGAGTTGCCCTTGGCGATGGCGCGCATGGCGTTGGGGTTGGTGCTCCAGCCGGTGCCGGGGGCAACGCCGAACAGGCCCGCCTCCGGGTTGACTGCGCGCAGTTCCCCTTCCTTGCCGAACCGCATCCAGGTGATGTCGTCGCCGAGGGTTTCGACCTTCCAGCCCTCGATCGTGGGATCGAGGAGAGCCAGGTTGGTCTTGCCGCAGGCCGAGGGGAAGGCAGCGGAGACGTAGTAGTCCTTCTGCTCCGGGCTGGTGAGCTTGAGGATGAGCATGTGCTCAGCCAGCCAGCCCTCGTCGCGGGCCATGATGGAGGCAATACGCAGGGCGTAGCATTTCTTGCCCAGCAGGGCATTGCCGCCGTAACCGGAACCGTAGGACCAGATGGACCGGTCCTCCGGGAAGTGCACAATCCACTTCTCGTCGCTGCAGGGCCAGGCAACATCCTCGGCACCCTCGGCCAGCGGGTAGCCCACGGAGTGCAGCGCCGGCACGAAGAAGGCATCCAGCTCTTCCATCTTCCGCAGCACATCGGTGCCGATCCGGGCCATGATGCGCATGGAGGCCACCACGTAGGCGCTGTCGGTGATTTCGACGCCGAACTTCGGATCTTCGGCCTCGAGGTGGCCCATCACGAAGGGAACAATGTACATGGTGCGTCCGCGCATGGAACCGGCGAAAAGCCCGTTCAGCTTGGTACGCATTTCGGCCGGGTCCATCCAGTTGTTGGTGAACCCCGCGTCTTCGCGCTTTTCCGAGCAGATGAAGGTCTGCTCCTCGACGCGGGCCACGTCCTTCGGATCGGAGAACGCAGCGAAGGAGTTCGGGAAGGTTTCCGGGTTCAGCCGGACCAGGGTTCCGGCATCCACGAGTTCATCGGTCAGGATCCGGTTTTCATCCTCGGAGCCATCGACCCAATACACGCGGTCAGGCTGCGTCAGCTCGGCAACTTCCTTCACCCACGCAAGGAGGGCCTGGTGGGTGGTCGGGGCATCAGCCCCACCGTCTATGCTGTCCAGCGGCTGGCTAGCAGCGTTTTCGCCGCTCTCATCGAGAACTAGCTGACGCGCGTCATCGCCCATGACTCTTCCCTTCGTTGGGTCAGTGGTGTGTTTTGATGCTAGTTGCGCCTTCCGGACGGCTTCGGCTGGAAAGGTCGCACCTTTAGCGGCTGCGACTCAAAGACTCCCTGAAATCCACGAGTTATGTGCCCTCAACCCCAAGTGAATGTGACTAACGTCACATAGACCGGTCTAGTGACGGAGACGTCATCGCTCTCGATTGGCGCTCCCCTCAAAACCCCGCTATAGTTATCTACGGCCAAACAGCCACGGAAGAACTTGAAAGAAACCGGTGAGAATCGGTTTTGATAGACTAGTTCTTATGCGTGCGTAGCTCAACGGATAGAGCATCTGACTACGGATCAGAAGGTTGGGGGTTCGAATCCCTTCGCGCGCACCACTCGGACCCGGTCCGATCAGGACAACCTGATCGGGCCGGGTTTTTTGTTGCCCGCCCACAGGTTGCCCCGGCACCGCGGCAGTGCAAGGCTCGGTCCATGACTGAGACTCTGCAGACCGACGTAATTGTTATCGGCGCCGGCGCCGTCGGCGAAAACGCGGCAGACCGCGTTGTCCGGGGCGGACTTTCCGCCATCCTCGTTGAAGCGGATCTGGTGGGCGGCGAGTGCTCGTACTGGGCCTGCATGCCTTCGAAGGCACTCCTGCGACCCGGCACCGCACTGGCCGAGGCCCGGGCAGTGGCCGGTTCCCGCGAAGCCGTCACCGGCGCCTTGGACACCGGCGCCGTACTGGACCGCCGGAATTCCTTCACCTCTCAGTGGGATGATGCCGGGCAGGCCGACTGGGTCGCCGACGCCGGGATCGAGCTGGTCCGCGGGTGGGCACGGCTGAGCGCACCGCGCGAAGTGGACGTCCGGACCACCGACAGCCGGACCCTGCGCATTTCCGCACGCCACGCCGTCGTGCTGGCCACAGGGTCCACGCCTACCCCTCCCCCGCTTCCGGGGCTGGACACCGTTGATTACTGGGGAACCCGGGAAGCGACCTCCGCACAGGAGATTCCCGGCCGGCTCGTGGTGATCGGCGGCGGAGTTTCCGGCGTGGAGCTGGCCCAGGCCTACGCCCGGCTCGGTTCGGCCGTCACGCTGCTCGCCCGCGGCCCCCTCCTGAAATCCTTTCCGGAACCGGCGCGCAACCTGGTGGAGCAGGGACTGAAGAACGCCGGCGTGGACGTACGGACCAACACTTCCCCCGCCTCGGTCCGGGGAGCCGACGACGGCGGCGTCCACCTTGAGCTCGAGGGCGGTGAAAGCGTAGCGGCAGACAAACTGCTGGTTTCCACCGGCCGCCGCCCGGCACTGGCGGACCTCGGCCTGGACGAGGTGGGCCTGGATCCACGCACCCTGGAAGTCGATGACTCGGGACAGGTGGCGGGTGTGGACGGCGGCTGGCTGTATGCCGTGGGCGATGCCGCCGGAAAGGTACTGCTTACCCACCAGGGGAAATACGAAGCCCGCACCGCGGGTGATGCCATTGCAGCCCGGGCTGCCGGGAAACCCGCGCCTGCCTCGGCTGCCTGGACCCGCTACACCGCCACCGCGGACAAGTACGCCGTACCGCAGGTGGTGTTTACCGATCCCGAGCTCGCCATGGTGGGGCGCACCGTTGAACAGGCACGGGCCGACGGGCTCAACGTGTCCGAAACCTCGCTGGACATTGCCGTGGCGGGCTCAGCGCTGTATGCGGATGATTACACCGGCTGGGCGCAGATGGTGGTGGATGAGGACCGCCGCGTACTGGTCGGGGTGACCTTTGCCGGCCCGGGCGTCTCGGAGCTGCTGCATGCGGCCACCATCGCCATTGTTGGCGAAGTACCCCTGGACCGTTTGTGGCACGCCGTCCCGGCCTACCCCACCATCAGCGAAGTATGGCTGAGGCTGCTGGAGAAATACGGGCTGTAGGACTGCCGCCTGCTGGGACGTGGCCGAACTCTCCGCACCACTATTTGCACTGACCAGTCAGTTTCGCCTAGGTTGGCAGATGCGCCCCGCCGTATGCCCGGCGCGAAGCATCCACGGACAAAAAGGCGAAGACCATGCTCAGTGCGGACAATCTATTCGTGAAGGGGCGCCACAGCCCGCTTCTGCCGCCAACGTCCCTGACGGTCCGCGCCGGGGAGCTGTTCCTTGCCTGCGGCGGCAACCAGTCCGTCCGGACGGCCCTGGCACTGACCCTTTCAGGCCGCATGCGCCCCACCTCCGGTTCCGTTTCCTGGGGCCGCGATCCCCGTCCGGAACATCTGCGCCGGCACGCAGCACTGCTGGATTCGCCCGAGGTCAGCGAACCGGAGCGGCATCTGCGCGTCCGGGACCTGGTGGCGGAGGACCTGGCACTGATTCCCCGCCGCAGCCGGCCGCGAACGGGCGCGTCCGCCTGGCTGTCCGGCGAAGGCCGGGCGGACCTGGGGCCGCTGTGGATTGAGGAACTGGACGCCTCGGCACGGCTGGACCTGCTGCTCCGCCTGGCGCTGGCGGATGCTGCCGTGGACCTGCTGGTGGTTGACTCACCGGACCGCCACGGACCGGACCCGGATGCCTGGCTTCCCCTCCTGGCGGAAGCCGTTTCCGCGGCCGGGCGGCAGGTGACCGCCGTTGCCGTGGTTGCGCAGCTGCCTGCGGAGTGGACCGGACCCTCCGCCGTTGCCGGCGACACGGCAGATACCAATGCAGGTTCCGCGGCGGATACCGCCGGGACCGCCCAAACCGCGAAGGCTTCCGCATGACCGTCTTCCGCCTCGCCCTGAGCGAGCTCAAACGCATGACCGCCGGCATCCTGCCCAAGCTGGCCATCCTTGCCCTGTCCCTGGTGCCCCTGCTGTACGGCGCCATCTACCTGTACGCCAACTGGGACCCTTACGGGAACCTCGACGGCGTCAAGGCCGCGCTGGTGGTTGACGATAAAGGCGCTGACACCGCCGACGGCCGCCTCGACGTCGGCGCTTCGGTGCGGGAGAACCTGCTGGAGGACGGCACCTTCGACTGGGAGATTGTTGACGGGGCCGGTGCTGCCGATGAGGGGGTCCGTGCCGGCAGCTACGAATTCGCCCTGGCCATTCCGGCGGATTTCTCCGCGAACCTCGCCTCAGCCGCAGACCTCGGCGGCGCCCGACAGGCCACCCTGCACGTCACCACCAATGACGCGAACAATTACCTGCTCAGCAGCATCGTGGACAAGCTCACCGCCTCGGTCCATGACACGGTCGCCGCCGAAGTGGGCGAAGAAACGGCCAGCCGGCTGCTGACCGGTTTCAGCACCGTACACTCCCAGCTGGAGGAGGCCGCCGATGGTGCCCGCCAGCTGGCCGACGGCGCTGCCTCCGCGGACTCCGGCGCCGCGGAGCTGGGCACGGGCCTGGACTCGCTCGCCTCCGGAGCCGGGGACCTGGTGGCCGGGCAGGAACAGTTGGCGTCCGGTGCGGATGCCCTCGCTGCGGGGTCAGCTGACCTGTCCGCCGGCGCGGACCAGCTGTCCTCCGGTGCCGGCGAGCTCTCCGGCGGCCTTGGCCAGTTGTCCGACTCCACCGCGCAACTGCCGCAGCAGACCCGGGCCCTGGCCGACGGCGCACGGCAGGTGGCCGATGGGACGGCCACTTTGAACACCACAGTTGCCGAGACCGCCAGGGCTGCCCGGCAGAACGTTACCGACGCCGTCGCCCGGCTGGTGGGCAGCGGCGTCCTGACGCCGGCACAGGCTGAGGCGCTTCAACAGGAGCTGGCCGGCGCACAAACCGGCACGGAGGGGCTGGAACAGCTGCAGGCCCTGGCCGACGGCGCCGCAGAGGTTGCCGCCGGAGCGGAGTCCCTGGCCTCCGCCACGCCCGCACTGACGCAGGGCATCGGTGCCGCCAACGACGGTGCCTCCCGGCTTGCCGCCGGCACTGCGGATCTCTCCGCCGGTGCCGGCGAGCTTTCCGAGGGGGCCGGCACCCTGGCCGCGGGCGAGCAGCAGGCACTGGAGGGTTCCCGGCAGCTGGCCGCCGGTGCGGATTCGGCTGCGGCCGGTGCCTCGACCCTGCAGGACGGACTCGGCCAATTGAAGGAGGGATTCGGGGAACTGGCCGGGCGGCTGGCCGAGGGCGCAGGCAGTGTCCCCAACCCGAATGAGGAGGAGAAGGCCACTGCCTCGGCAGTGATCGCGGACCCGCTGACCGTCAGCACGGTGGACCAGGCTGAGGCCGGAACCTACGGTGCCGGCCTGGCGCCCTACTTCCTGACCCTGGCCATGTGGGTGGGCATTTTTATGCTGGCGCAGGCCATGCGGCCCATCAGCCGCCGGGCCCTTGCCTCCAATGCTCCGCCCTGGAAGATCGCGCTGGGCGGTTGGCTGCCGTTCCTGGCCGTCTCACTGGTTCAGGCCACCGTTCTGTACGCTGCCGTGCGCTTCGGCCTGGGGCTTGATCCGGCCCATCCGGTGCTCGCCTGGGTGCTGCTGCTGATGGCCGCCATGGCCTTCTCGGCGCTGATCCAGGGCATCGTGGCCCTGCTGGGCTCGGTGGGCAAGTTTGTGGTGCTCATCCTGCTGGTGCTGCAGCTGGTTTCCTCCGGCGGCACCTTCCCCTGGCAGACCATCCCGGACCCGCTGCATGTGGCACACAACGTGCTGCCAATGGGACACATGGTAAACGGGCTGCGGCAGCTGCTCTACGGCGGGGACCTGGGGCAGGTGGGCACCGTTGCAGCGGGGCTGCTGCTCTACACCGCCCTGGGGCTGGTGCTGTCCCTGGCCGCGGCGAAGCGGCACCGGCTGTGGACGCTCAAGACTTTGCAGCCGGAAATCGATATTTAGCGCTTAACCGCGGGGCTCAGCCCCGGCGCACCACAAAGTCGGTAATCCGGGCGTCGCGGCCGTCCAGTTCCGCCCACGGCAGCGCGTGTTCCATCACGGTGAGGCCCGACGTCGGATAGCGCGTGGCCATCTCCATCACGGCTTCTTCATCCGAGTCAGGGGAGGCAAGGCGTATGGCCAGTTCCTGCACGCCGGGCAGGTGGGCGATCACCAGCAGGCTGGTCACGGTTTCCGGGACGTGGTTGATGAGGCTGAGGATGCGTTCGGGGGAGGCTGCGTAGAGCCGGTCTTCCAGCTTGGCGGTGGGCGCCTTGTCACCGAGTTCCTTGCAGACCCAGGTGCAGGTCTGCCGTGCCCGCAGTGCCGAGGAACAGAGGATGAAGTCCGGGATGCTGCCGTGCTCACGCATCCACTCACCCGCCAGCGGTGCATCCCTGTGTCCCCGGCCGGAGAGCGGGCGCTCGTGGTCTGCAACATCGCGCGGCCAGTCAGCCTTCGCGTGACGCAGGAGCTGGAGTTTTTTGAGATGGTGGCCGGTCATTTGCCAAGTCTAGCTGCGGACGGAACCCCCGTTCCGTCCGCTGACCGGCCACGCCTCCTGCGTCTAGATGCTGTATTCCGGTGCAGCCCAGACAACAACCTCGGGGTGCTCGTAGAAGCGGTAGCCCTGCCCGCGGACCGTGCGGACGGTGTTGGCCAGGCGGCCCAGCTTGGACCGCAGGCGCCGGATGTGGACGTCGATGGTGCGCTCGTTCGGCACTTCCTCGGCATTGCGCCACAGGCCCGCGAGCAGCTCTTCCCGGCCCACTGTCCTGCTGGCGTTCTCCACCAGGTAGTTCAGCAGCTCGAATTCCTTGAACGTGAGGTTCAGGGTGTCCCCGTCGAGGTGGACTTCCCGCCGTGAGAGGTCAATCAGGACGCCGGACGGGCGCGTTGCCGGCGGAACCTGCGGTGCCGGTACAGGCTGGGCCGCAGGCTGGCGGCGGGCCACCGTGGGATCCCCCAGCGCCTGGCGGACCACCTCGATGTCCGTGCCGGTGGCGCTGGCCGGAGCAAGGGCAACCGCGGCGTGGCTCTGGGCGCCGGGGACCAGGGTCTGGACGTGGGCCCGGATCTCCTGCGCCAGTTTTGTGAGGGACGTGCCGTGCGCGGCAGCGGTGTCCTCATCAAGGCCCACATAAATAACAAACCCGCGGGCAGACGTGTCAGTGCTGACAGACTGCGGACCGGGAATCCCGTTGGGTGTCACCACCGGCATGGGCGCGGTGACGGGGTTGGCATCCTGTCCGGGAAAGGTGCGGAGCGGACGGGCCCCGAGGGTGGACTGGACGCTGTAGGACTGGTTTCCGAACGGCTGGACACCGTAGGAACGGTCGAAACCGCCCCCGGCGGACTGGCGCGGGGAACCTGATCCGGCGCGATTCTGCGCATTGCGCAGGGAGATGTGGACGTAACCGGATGCTACTGACATGTGGAACCTCATCGTGAATCGCCGTCATCACGGCTCGAATGCAGGGGGTGTGCCCGGTCGAGATGGCGCCTGTTATGCCCGTACTTGGGCCTGAGTCTTATCTAAGGAAGGGGGTGGCTCCAGAGATATGCATTCGACAACAGCACGTCTCCTGCGTGGCGCGGACGCCACCGGGGAAGACTGCGACTGGTGCTGTCGTGTTGGTGTTCACGCTTCGGATTATTGCATGTAACAAAGGGGGGCGCGCAAGTAACAATGTCGCTTCCGTCTCACATGGTGGACAGAATGGGTCGTTTTGTGACGTACTTCACAAAACGACATACTGAATAGCTATGCATAAATATGCATAAGGTCTAAACGAGATCGCCGTCGCACCCGTCAGGGGTTTCGAGAACGATGCATGCCTGCCAGCAAAAAAGGCATCCGCACCATAAGCAGGCTTATGGAGCGGATGCCGTCAAGAAAAGAAAGTTGTCCACATACTGGACGGTCCGCGGTGCAAAGCGGGCCGCCCAGGGATGGGAGCCGGTGGCCTTAGACCACGCCGTAGAGGCGGTCTCCGGCGTCGCCGAGCCCGGGCACAATGTACGCCTTTTCATCCAGGCGCTCGTCAATGGAGGCCAGCACCACCGTGACATTGGCATCCTGCAGCTCCTCCTGGAGCACCGAGAGGCCTTCCGGGGCCGCAAGCAGGCAGATGCAGATAACCTCTGCAGCGCCGCGCTTGAACATAAACTTGATGGCTTCACGCAGGGTGCCGCCGGTAGCCAGCATGGGATCCAGAACGAAGACCTGGCGGCCGGTGAGGTCATCCGGCAGCCGCTCTGCGTAGGTGATGGCCTCAAGCGTCTCTTCATTCCGGGCCATGCCCAGGAAGCCGACTTCGGCGGTGGGAACCAGGCGGGTCATGCCTTCCAGCATGCCAAGGCCTGCGCGCAGGATGGGAACCACCAGCGGCGTGGGCTTAACCAGCCCGGTGCCTACAGCGGAGGTCACAGGTGTTTCGATGGGGACCGGCTCTACACGGACAGTCCGGGTGGCCTCATAGGCCAGGAGGGTGACCAGTTCCTCGGTCAGCTGACGGAATACCGGTGACGGTGTGTCCTTGTCGCGGAGAACGGTGAGTTTGTGGGCAACGAGGGGGTGATCCACTACAAGTACGCGCATACCTCAAAACTACCATTCCGGCCCGTCCTTATCCGCGTTCGCCCGCGGGTATGCAGATGCGGGACGATGGTGGCATGCAGCACCTTTCCCGCACCCACGAAGCGTGGATGGACCTTGCCCTCGCCGAGGCCCGGCTGGCCCTGGACACCGGAGACGTGCCCATCGGCGCCGTCGTCCTCGGTCCTGACGGCCGGATACTGGGCACCGGGCGCAATGAGCGGGAGGCCACCGGGGATCCCACGGCGCACGCCGAGGTGCTGGCGATCCGGGCAGCGGCCGAGGCGGTAGGCGAATGGCGGCTCGCCGGCTGCACCCTGGTGGTGACCCTGGAGCCGTGCGCCATGTGCGCCGGCGCCATTGTGCTGGCCCGGGTGCCGAAGGTGGTGTTCGGCGCCTGGGATGAGAAGGCGGGCGCCTCCGGTTCCGTGTTCGACATTCTCCGCGAACGCCGCCTGAATCACTGGGTGGAAGTGTTCCCCGGCGTACGCGAGGAAGAGTCGGCCCGTCTGCTGCGCGACTTCTTCGGCTCGAAGCGAAACCCCTAGGCCTCCGTTCCACCTGCCTGCATTTATACGTAGGCTTACTAAATCCGGAACGCTACAAGCAAAGGAGTTTCCGCAATGGCATCAGAGCAGGACGGACGGGACATTGTTGTCAGCATCCTCGAGAAGGCCAAGATCGCCACGGTAACCACCGTGGACCTGCAGGGAAACCTGGTCAGCCGGCCGCTGCAGCTGCAGGAGGCAGATAAGGACGGGAACCTGTGGTTCTTCACTCCCGACCCCTCCCCCAAGGCCGACGAGGTCCGTGCGAATCCGCACGTGAACGTGGCCATCAATGACTCCAAGGGTTTCCTGTCCATCAGCGGCACCGCCACGGTGACCAAGGACCAGGAGAAGATCGAGGAACTGTGGAAGAGCTCGGTGGAAGCCTGGTTTGAGCACGGCCGCGAGGACCCGGCGGTGGCACTGTTGAAGGTGGATTCGCATACTGCCGAATACTGGGCCTCGGATGAGCCGAAGATCGCCAGCGTGTTCAAGATCGGCAAGGCGGCCGTGACCGGCGGAACGCCCGACGTCGGCAAGAACGACGTCGTCGACCTCTAGTTCCGAGGCTTCAGCGGCGGTGGCGGGGCAGCTTTTGGGTGTTGGGCCCTGAACCCGGTAAGGTTGACGCGTTGGTGACGTGTCCGAGCGGCCGAAGGTGCAACACTCGAAATGTTGTTTGGTGTAAAAGCCAACGTGGGTTCAAATCCCACCGTCACCGCCAGTGAAGAAGGCCCCGGTTCCCTTGCAAAACAAGGGAACCGGGGCCTTCTCGCTATCCCGGGAAATTTTCAGCCGACCTCCCGTTCCATGAACCTCGGCTTCAGTTGAGAACGTTTACGCCGTCACTCATATAAACGTACACACGCTTGAACTTTCCATTTTCCAGGTAAAAGAAATTGGAGTTGGTCAGCTGTACAGCGTTTCCGTCGTTGTCAGTCAGCTCAACGACGAACTGTGAGGCGATCCTTCCGTTTTCAGTGTCGACCACGTGTCGGAAGTGAATGTGCCGCATATGTGTTCTGTAATTTTCAAACAGTTCTTCGTACATCCTCCGAACGTTTGTGTCGCGCCCTTCGTGGACAGATCGAGCGCTTTGCACGGTGGCCACCGCGTCCTCAGTGAAGCAACTCAGCACGCCTTCGGTATCGTATGTATCCACAAAATTGAAATACCGCTCAACCATGTCGATCAAATAACCATAGGTCAGTCCATTGGCTTGAACGGGCAAAGTAGTCAATTCAGTCATGCCATCTCCTTCGAACGAAACCGTCCTGCTGAAAAACACAGGCAAAGTGTTGGAATGGTGCTGCCAACCTAGTCTCTTCGGATGCCGCTGGATACAGTCTGGTGAGAAATTCGCCTGGGCGTCCGTTGGAGGCACAGGATCAAAGAGTAGGAGCCCTTACTTCATCCGGCCTCAAAATGCCATGGATAGTTTTGGCGGCTTCGGCCGATCCCCTGCGCCCATCGAAAGACGACTTTCCGTGTACCTAAATACCCAGCACGTACCGCGGACACATCACACACCGGAAGGGATGGCATTCCTATATGGCTCGGTAGACTGAGGCAACAACGCTCAAAAGGATCCACCGGCCGATGGCCCGAGATTGATCGGGCCATAGACCATGCACAGGTGGCCAGCTCGCGAAAGGTTGCACTACATGTTCACCGGAAGACTGTCTGCAGTGGTGCAGAACGAAACGGAAAACGGCGGCGCTTCTCTGCTGCTCTGGCTGGGGATTGCCGTAGTGGTTTTGGTCTTGATTTATGTGCTTGCCAAAACAGTGAAAGCCAAGGCCGGAGCCGCCACGAAACCCGGTGCCAAATTCCGGCCTTCCCTGACCGCCGAGGACGTCGAGGGCATCAGGTTCAGGCCTCCGCGGCTCAGGGAACGTGGGTACGACGTGGAGCAGGTCAGTGACCTGTTGGACCAAACGGTGCTTGAACTGCGGCGGCTGGCCGACGAGAACCTACGCCTCCAGCAGCAAAAAGCCGATCCCCTAAGCCAGCCAGTCCTGGTGGGCAGCCCGGTGATTACGCCGGATCAGGTAGTGAACCGAAAGTTCCAGACACTGAAAATTCGGCAAGGTGTTTCGCCGGCCGAAGTGGACGATTTCCTGGACCGCGTTGTGCTTGGTCTCCGTCAGTGGAACGCCGAAAATGCGAAGCTCAGGTCTGAGCTTTCAGGCAACACTCTGGGCAACGCTTCCTGATCTGGAAAACGGCCCCAGCCACGGACCGCTTTTCGCCTCCCGGCTTAGCGCCGTCCTTCACCAGAGCGTTTCGTCCTTCGTCAAGCCGCTGACTCGCGGTTTCTTCGGCAGCACTCCGGCATCCACGAACAACGATTCAGCGAATACCCAGTGAAAAACCGGGAACAACAGAACAAAAGGGACACCGAGCCACTAGACACTCATCCGCCCGCCCTTTCCTTGTCGTGCGCGTCCGGCCTTCGAGTAGAGCGCCACATGAAGAACGCACACAGCGAGGCCAGGCCCATAGCAGCACCGCATAGTTTTCGGTTGTGCTCACCCTTCGGCAATGGAACACCGAATACGCGAAGCTCAGGTCCGAGATTTCAGGCAACACTGTGGGGCCTTTTCTCGATCTCTAACTCATGCCCAAATGCCGCAGGTAATGGCAAGGTCCACCAACAGACAGTTCCCCTATCCGCCTGCCTCGGGGAGGCAGGCGGATAGACCTC
Organism: Arthrobacter zhangbolii; assembly: GCF_022869865.1. Lineage (NCBI taxonomy): Bacteria > Bacillati > Actinomycetota > Actinomycetes > Micrococcales > Micrococcaceae > Arthrobacter > Arthrobacter zhangbolii. Next base: position 409,907 of record NZ_CP094984.1, on the reverse strand, counting down.
GGTTGAGTCAGTCGACTTTTTCGTAGGAAGAGACCACCGGCTTCATACCTATGACGTCAAAGAAACCCATCAAGGTGCGCGTCGCTTGGCCCAGTTCGAACTCGAACCTACCTCCCTGCGCCAGCTCGGAAGCCATCTCATCGTTGGCCGCCTGGCCAGATGTATGAATCAAGGTCAACGTCCCGCAGTCCGACGTCCTGATGATTAGCTCCGGCCTCGATCCGACATTACGACCGGCACCACTGTAGGTGCCTCCCTCAGCATCCGTGACAGTGCATTCCATCCGAACCCGGTGGTCGTCGTCATAGGAGTTAATAACGAACGGTCCAACCGTCAGCGCTAGGAAGAGCACCGCAAAGGTGGGCAAAATTCCCCAAAAGGCCAAATTGCTCTTCCAAGACCGTGACGGCTTCTTCGGCGGATCCGCTGAGATGTTGCCCTCGGCTTGTGGGTTCAATTCATCCTCCTCTCCTTTACCCAATTAAATCTGTTCCTCCTAGATACTAATTTGGTAACTCATGGTGTTGAACGATGGGCCCACCGGAGCCGTTTAGTCCGCCGCTGATAATGGCCGGAACTAGATCTTCCGAGCTGGGGATGCCCCCTGCATCAATCGTCTCCTCAATCACCGCCTGGGTAACCCCGGCTACGCGACCCACCGCGTCCTCCACTATCGGTGCCCAAGGTGAAGTAGGAGCCACATGAGCGTTGGCCCCTGGCGGCAGGGGCGGAATCGGCAATCTTGCGGTGGCCACTTCAGAGAGCTTGCCGCTGCCGTAGCCGAACCCTGCATTGACTACGAAGCCCACTCCTCCCGCCTGGATATATCCCCCCGCGGTTCTCTCCCCATCGGGGGTGTTGAGTCTGTAGTCAGCAACGCCGGATGTAGCCCCGGAGACTCCCGCTGAGAGCACACCACGCACCGTACTGCTGGTGGCCTTACGGATAGCGGTTTGCACCGCCTGACTTGCCCCCGATGCCGAGGCTGTCCGAGCCGCTGCCACCGCGCCTTTGGTCAGAGCCCCTGCTGCCACACCACCGGCGAGGCCGCCAAGGCCGCCGACCAGAGCGTCTTTGCCGGCCTGGGCCCAGTCCACTGTCCCGTTCTGGGCCTTCGACGTTGCTATCGACATGCCTCCGCTGATCAATGCACCGGATGCGGCACCAATCAGCGCCACGCCCACCGGACCACCAACACCGGTAAACATAAGGGCTACGCCCAGTGCGACGGCAGCACCTGCCGCCACATATTCCCAGTGACTCCCCAGCGACTTCTGGAAGTCCGCCAATTCAGCATCCGTCAGCGGGCTCAGACCCGTTGGGTCGCTGGCGTTCAGCGGGTTGTTGCCCGCATAGGAATAGGGGTTGCCGTCCCATCCGGCGCCGAGCACCGGGGCCAGCGGGTCAGTGGACAGGAAACCGCGGGCAGCCGGGTCATATGCCCGGGCGCCCAGCCACTCGAGCCCCGCGATGTCCAAGCCTCCGTCGGCTGTCAGACCGATCCCGGCCGGCAGTCCGCCTGCCATCCCGGACAACCCCGAGCCACTGCCGGAAACCATTCCCGGCCCCGGGATAACCGAGGCGCCCAGAACAGCCCACGGATCGGCCTGGTCCGTGGCTCGGGCAGCACGCCACCCCGGCGCCAGCCACCCTTCCCCCATTCCGGTAACCCCTCCGGGCAGGGTCAGGACCTGTTCCGAGCCGAACCCGGCCAAGGCCGGTATTGAGCTGGCACTGTCCCACCACACCGGGCAGCCATCCACGGAGGACAGCTCACCCAAGGCGTCCACCCACACCTCATGCCGGCGCGTTTCCGTACCGTCCGGGGTGCGGTCCAGCGCGACCTGCAGGTAACCCGTGGGGCCCCAGGCGTACTCGGTCCATGACCCGTCCGGACCGATGAGCCGGGAACGGCGTCCCAGGCCGTCATGGACGTACTCCGTCCGACTGCCGTCCTGATTCGTGACAGCTGTCAGTTGGCCTGCGGCATCGTAGTTGTAGGTTCGGGGACCGTCTGGGGTCATTTCCCGCACCAACCGCCCACCGGCGTCATATTCCCACTCGAAGACGGACGTTGCAGAACTGCCCGTGGTTGCTGCGGCAACCAGCTGGCCGGCATTGTCATACCCGTATCGGGTGACGGCCCCGGCACGGGTCAGTCCGGTGATCCTGCCGTCCCCGTCCCTACCGATCAGTGTGGTTTCGGAGGGACTGTCGGTCTCTGCCCGGTCGGTGCGGGTGTGCTCCGCGATGTAGCCGTTCCGGTATTCCCATTCCTGGACCAGCTCCCCGGCCGTGGCCCCGGTCAGGCGTCCGGCCGGATCATAGGCGAACACAGCTTCACCCAGGCGGGGGTTGCGCACGGTTGTCACCCGGCCGACGGCGTCCCGAAGGTAGGTGGTAGTGGTTCCGGCAGCGTCGGTGAACGATGTGCGGTTACCATCCGCGTCATAGTTCCAGGACAGCCCCTGCCCACCGCGGGTGCGTGAGACCAGTTGGCCCCGCCGGTTGAAGCCGAGTTCATGCTCCACCGTCAGCCCGTCCGCGCCGGTGTAGTCGGTAACCACCACACGCCGGTTCAACCCGTCATGATGAGCGCTGGCCAGGAGTTTTCCGTTGTAGGACGTGCTCTCTTCCCGCCCGGCAGCGTCATATACCCAGGTGGTGGTGTTGCCGTCAGGGTCGGTCTGGGAGAGCTGGCGCCCGGCCGGATCGTAGGTCGCCGTGGTGACACGTCCCAGCGGATCGCTGACCGACTCGACTTTGTCGGTTTCCGTGTAGGTGCGGGTGGTCACTCCGCCCAGCGGGTCAGTGACCCGGACCAGCCGGCCGCGGAGGTCGTACTCGAACCGGGTCCGACCGCCCACACCGTTAACCGTTTCAACCAGTTCTCCGGCCGCGTTGTACCTGAACCGGCGGGTGCCGTACCAGGAATCCTGGGAGAAGTTCAGCCGTCCCGCCTTGTCATACCCGTAGCGGGCATTGCCCTGACCGGGGGTCAGCCGCAGAACCAGCCTGCCGCAGAGGTCGTACTCAAAGGTCTCAGCTTCGCCGGTGGGCAGGATCCGGGCAGCCACCCGCTGGTCCGCGTCGTAGACCAGTTCAGTGACCGCGCCCAGGGGGTCGACGGTCTTCCAGGGACGCCCACAGATGTCGTATTCGTACCGGGTCACCGCTCCGGACGGCGAAGTCACGGAGATGATCTTCCCGGAGACATCACGGCCCAGGCGGGTCAGTCCGCCTTCGCCGTCCACCAGTTCCACCGGGTTGCCGGCGGCGTCGTACGTGACCAGCTTCGCGGAACCGTCTTCGGCTTCCTCCCGGATGGGGCGCCCGTACGCATCAAAGCTGTAGCCGGAAGTAGCGAAGGCGCTGGAGACGCTGGACCTGCCTCCTTTCCGGTCCGTGCGTGCCTCTGCACGGACACCGGTCGGGTCGACGACGGCGGTGAGGTGCCCGATCCTGTCATACTCGCGCACCCAGTCATGGCCATCGGGGTCGGTGACGCCGGTCAGGCGGGACAGGGAATCGTGCGTAAAGCCCCAGCGGGCCCCGTCGGGCAGGATCGCCGCGGTCACGTTGCCGAGCTCGTCAAACACCCGCTCGTTGGTCCGGCCCAGTGGGTCGATGGTGCGCACCAGTTCGCCGTTGGCAGCGTACTGCAGCTCGGTCCGGCCCCCGTCGGGGGCGATGGACGCGGTGATCCGACCGGCAGCATCGTGTTCAAAGGTCCAGACGGCACCGTCGGCTTCTTCGCGCCGGACCAGCAGCCCGGCAGCGTTATAGGTGAACCGTGTGGCGGCCCCGGACGGCATGACGGATTCCAGCGGGCGGCCGGCTGAATCACGGAGGATCCTTGCGGTCTCCCCGAGTGCGTTGCGCGTGGCAACCAGGTCCCCATACACGTCGTGCTCAAAGGCGACCGTGACTCCAACCGGATCGGTGATCCTGGTCAGGAGACCGCCCTCCCAGGTGAGCTCGGTACGCCCGCCGAGCGGATCGAGGATCACAGCCGGGTCCCTGGTCAGGTCATCGGCGTATTCATAAGTGACAACGGACCCGGACTCGGTCACAACGGTAGTGATCCGGTCCTGCTCGTCCCACCCATAGGTCAGGTCCGCGCCCTCGGGCGTCACGGTGCGGATCCGGCGGCCGCGGTCGTCATAGGCGTGCACGGTGACGGACCCGTCACGTTCAGTGAGGGACACGAGATTGCCGTGCCGGTCATACGCCATGGACTGGCGCTGATCGTGCGAATCCAGCACCCCGACGAGACGGCCCTTGGTGTCCGCGATCCAGGAGTTGGACCGGGTCCCGTCCTCATCCGAGACAACCGTGACCCGTCCGGGCAGGTACGCGAAGCGGGTGCGGCGGCCGTGCTGGGTCAGCTGCAGGATAACCCGGCCCTGCTCGTCGTAGGTGTTTTCCGCCTCCAGCACCCCGGCGGCGGAGTAGACGGCGTCGATCAGGCCGGCGTCGTTCCACCGGTAGGTCCGGGTTCCGGTTTCCGTGGTGACGGAGATGAGCCGGCCGGCGTCGTCGTAGCCGTACTCCGCCCGCCGCCCGTCGGAGGCCCGCACCACGGCGGCGCGGCCGTTGACATACTCCACGTCGATAAAGCGGCCGCGCACATGTGACAGACGGGTTACTCGACCCGGAACTCCGGTGTCGTCAGATGAATCCTCCCGGTGCACGGACATGGTGCGGCCCGGACCGGACCCGGCACCGAGCCAGACCCCGGCCTGGGTGTAGGCCCACCAGGAACCCTCATTATTCTTCACGAGGAGGATCTCTGCGTTGCCTTCGGGCAGGCTCAGTTCCGACCAAGGCCCAGCTGCAGCCGGCTCACGGGTCAGCCAGTAGTTCTCCCCCACCGCCCGAGCCCAGGCCTCCCCTTCGCGGGGGAAGTCCACGGCTCGGCCGTCGGCCAGGATCCAGCGGCCGCCTTCATCCGAGAGCACCAGGTGCTGGTCCAGCACCGAGGACCAGCCCGGACCGAACACACCGGGGGCTTCCTGCGGCGCCAGGGAGTTATACATTCGGGACAGGACAAGGTTCGAGGAGGCACCGGCACATGCCAGGTCCGTTTCCGGTTCGATGAAGTTGCCCGTGGCTGTGTTGACCGGGTCATTGGCGTACCCGGTGGTCGGAATCGCGCCATAGGCCTTGGGCGGATCAATGGTCAGTCCGTCCCGCGCTATGTCAATGCCGGCAGCGGCGAGTGATGCCGCCAGTGCGGCATCCGACACCACCGACACACCGCCGTTGTTGCCGGCGGACGAGAAGGCACCGGCGACGAGGTCCGCCCAGCGGGCATCGTTCTCATTGGCACCCAGATAGTCTTGATAGGCGCGCATGACACCGGAGGCGTCAACAGCTCCCCACATGCACTGCTCTTTAAACTCCTCAAGGAGACGTTCCAGTGTGGTGAGGGCATTCTTCAGCTCATCGTCCAGCCTGCGTGATCCGGCGGCGAAGTTCCACAGGTTTTCGGGACGTGCGGAGGATGTTCCACCGCCATAGCCCCCGCTGCCCGGGGTCGGATCGTTTCTGATACCTACAACGGGTGCCACGGAGGAGAAAGTGGGCCCGGGAAGGGGCTCGGTGTTTGGCGGCTGCTCACCATCCACTCCGCCGTTCCACCAGTCCAGGAATTTCTCCCACCCGTTGCGGTTGCGGTAGTCCCGGACATACTCATTGTTCTCTTTGCGGCGGTTGTTTTCCTGCTCGGCGTAGAAGATCACCTCGCGGACCAGCCCTGCCACCGAACTCAGTGCGCCTGCGAGGTCTCCTGCACTTTTCGCTGCGGTGGCCGCGTTGGTCTCGAACAGCCTCGAAAAGTAACCCTGAAAGTCCGTTTTGCCTTCGGCCACCAGTGCGGTTCTGGAGCCGGACTGCCCGTATATCCTGACTGCCTCGTTATCGAACGCTGTTGCCACTTCCCTGGCCTTGGCGAAGTTGAATGGCCCGCCGCCGTAACCGGCTGGCGACTCAGGCAGCAACTTCATTTCAACAACATCAGAATCCATAATCAGTGCCCCCCACTGAACAAAAACGGAAAATAGAACAACGCATGCAGTTGCCGCCGCCCGGGAAAACCGCCGGGAAAGGCAGCAGGAAAAGGGCGTCCGCGAGGGACACCATCAGAAACGGACCCGGGATTCTTCGACCGGGCCGGTGAACCGTGCAATGCCCGGGCAACCAGCCACCGCCGCAGCGGCGCCGGCTACCCGGGCATGTACACGATGAGAATTGCCAGGCGCTTAGGCGCCGCCGCCTGCGGAGAAGATGTTCTCCGAGATCTTCTGCAGCTGTGTGCGAAGCTCTTCGAGTTCCTGGCGGGCCTTATCCAGGGCGGCCTTGGTTTCCGGCCACGTGGATCCCCGGAACTGGGCGGCCAGCGGGCCGTCCCAGGTGTTCGGATCGGACAGGATCTTGCCCTGCGCATCCAATGCCGAGATCTGGTCGGTGAAACCGCCGTTGATGATGGACTGCACTTGGGTGATGGCGGACTTGGCCTGTTCTGTGGACAACACGCGTGACATAAAAATTTCCCCCTATTGAGTCACTGCTTCGACACCGGACAGATAACCGCCGGTGACCGGACGGACGGAACCCTACCAACAACTCATGAACCCGACAAGGAGCTGATAATCCGATTCGGATGTGGCGACGTGGACTGAATAACAAGTAAACAGAGTCAAAATGGTTGTTTTTTAGCAACTAGCCCTTATGATGCTCAAGGCACAGCGAACGGATGAGGGGACGATTCACCATGCCCAGACAAACTAAAACCCACCTGCCGAACCCGCAGCGTAAAACCGCACGGAGTCGCCTGCTGGGCGTGGTCCTTATATCCACGGCGCTGATCGCCACAACTTCGTGCACCCCGGAGGATGAGCCGGAACCGGTATCCAACCCGGTCAAGCTCCTGCAGAGCGTGCACGTGGGACTGTCTCCGGCAGCCGGGGTACAGACCATCGAGGGAACCACCATCTCGGTGGCCGCCGACGGCGCGTCCTCCGCGGAAGACACCGAGTACACCGCCGAAGAGGTGGTCGGTGAACTTCCCGTCCGTGTGGGCCTGCAATACCGTGCCGGCGAGAAATCCGGTTCCGACCTCGATGAGCTGCAGGGCCATACCGGCCCGGTGGAGATCAACCTGACGGTGGAGAACCTGACGGTCAAGCCCCAGGTCATTGAATACGACGCCGCGGGCCAGACCCGTTCCGAGACCGCTTTGGTGGGCGCTCCGCTGACCATTGCCGCCTCCACCAAGCTCGACGGCGTGCGGGTGGATGACATCACCCCCGGCTCCGCTGACGGGACGCTGGGCACCAACGGCGTCCTGAGCCGGGCAGACGACGGCGCCGCCGTCGTCCAGTGGGCCACCGTGCTGGCACCGCCGCGTTCCGGCGCAAGCACCACGCTGCGCCTCGTCGCCGACGTCAAGGACTTCCAGGTCCCCGCCATTGACGTGGCCGTCCAGCCCGGCATCAGCACCAACATGAGCGCAGAAGGTGTGCTCGCCGGAGCCTTCTCCTCCGGCGCCGGTTCCGAAATGGAGCTGCAGACCCGCACCATTTCCCTGGTATCGGACGTCAACACCGTGCTGATCAAGGCCGGTGCCACCATCACCGAAGTCCGAAAGAACCTCGAAACCACCTCCCAGACCCTGGGCGTGAAGACCGCCGGCGAGCTCCGGGACAACTCCGAGGCCCTGGCCGGAACCATGTCCGGCCTGAAGAGCCAGCTCACCTCCCTCGGCGCTGATCTGGAAACCGCAACCAAGGGCACCGAATCGGTGACCATGGCCCAGTTGCAGCAGACCGTTGCCGCGGTGGACTCCATGCTCGGCGATACCTCCGCTACGCCTCCGCCCGCGGAAATCAGCGAAGACGGCTGTGCCGCCGTCGTCACGAAACCGGAGCAGGCCGGCACCGTGTACGGCAGCATCCTGACCATGGCCTCGCAGCTGGACGCCTACGCAACGGTCAGTGCGGACTGCCGCGAATTGGTTGTGGCGGACATGCGGACTGCCATCGGGCCGGAGAAGCCGACCGCTGAGGTTTGTGCGGCCGAGGCTGAGAGCGGCGAAGAGGGCGCAGTCTCCATCACGTGCTCCCTGTATAACTCCAACGACACCATCTCCAAGGAATTGATCGGCCTCGTGGAGAGCGGCAACGATCTGGTGGAGGAGCTCAACCCGGATCTGGTCACTGGCGCCATTGAGAAGCACGGTGCTTCCGCCGCAAAACTGGCAGAGGTGAGCGAAAAACTGGCCGCCCTCCGGGACCGGGCGAAGCCGGCTGAGGACTACAACGCGGCGCTGCAGGGGGTAACTAACGCGATCGACGCAGCCAAGGCATCGGTGGAGGCTTCCCGAGAAGCGTCCGCGGCAGCGAAGGAGAGCATCGAGGGACTGCGGGCGCAGCTAACGACTATCCGGACCACAGCCAGGGGCGCCAACGGTGAGTTGATTAACGGTCTTCCTTTGGATCAGTCGATGACTGACCAGAACGCGGCACTCGCCGAAGAGCTATGCGAGCTCATGGAAAGGAACCCCGAAGAACCCAAGCTTGGAGAGCTCTCCGCAGAAGAGGTAGAGAAGCTACGCTCCTACCTGACGTCCATTCCCTGCGGGGGCGCTGTTGAAGGGGAGGAACTCAGACGTCCTATCGGATTCCCTGAGCCCATGGACACACGCTTGACGGACCAGTCCACAGCGTGGAACAACGTCCTTGCCCAGGTGGACACGAAGAATGCTGACGCAGCAATCAACCAGGCGTTCACGGCCCTGGACAAGTCCTTCGATGAAACCAACGCCAAGCTGGATGCCGTCACCAAGGCAGTCAAGGCCCTCGACGGCGCCGCCACCGGACGCTACGACGACACCGATGCCGGACTTATAACGCTGGAAACGGAGCTCGGTATCGCCATCGACTCCTATACCGGAGTCAGCACCGACCTTAAAGCCCTGGAAAAGCAGCAGCGGGAACTCGGGGACAACATCAAAGAATCGCTGGAGGGCGTCCAGGAAAACACTGCAAAAGCCGTGCGGGAAGCTGTAGACGGCCAGGTGCGGGAAGTCACCGCCGTTGGTGACAAGAGCACCGATTCCGTCACCACCGCCTTCAACAACTCCATCTCCGGCCTGAAATCCACGTCGGACCAGGTAGTGGGCGACGCGGGCGACACCGTGGACAAGCAGCGAGGTGAGCTGCAGGAGGAAAGCGGTGCCCTGGCCGGCGCGCTGGCCAAGAGCACCCAGGCATCCCTGGAGCGCATTGCCTCCAGCACCTCGGGCTCCACCCGCGACGTGGAGGGTGCAGACGCGCTCCTCTCCTCCAGCCTCAACAAGGTGATGCTGGACCTGGGTGACCGGACCGTCAACGGATCCGGCCTGCTCGGCTCCATGACCACCAGCGCCGCCAAGGCGGATACGGCCGATTACCAGCTGGCCCTGGCCGCACAGAACGCGGAAGGGTATGCCAATATCCGTTCCCGCGACGTGGACGGGCTGTTGCTCCGCCAGGCGCAGTTCAAAGCCGCACTCACTGCTGTGGACGCACTGCCGGCGTTCCACCTTGAGGTGCCGGCCGGCGCGTCGTCGCAGACCCTGTACACCCTGCGGATCGGCGGCGGCGAATGAGCCCCCGCACCCGCCTCATGACCCTGCTCATCGCAGGGGTGGCAGTTGTTGCCGCTGCCGTGATCGCATTGACGGTCACCCTGAACCGGCCCAAGGAAGTTCCGCAGACCGACCCGGTGGCTGCCACGGTTCCCGTGGCGCTGGACGCTGACGGCCTGGCGAAGGACTTCTCGCTGGGAATTGTCCTGACGTACGGGTCCTCCGGCGAACCCGGCTCGGAATACAACGGCGCCGCACAGGGCGCCGTGGTGGCCGCCCACCGTTTCAGCCAGAGTGGCGCCGAGGTGACACTCTCGCCCATGAATGACCGGGGGACGGAAGAAGGCGCCCGCGAAGCGGTGCGCGCCCTCGCCGAAGACGGCGTCTCCGGCATTGTGGTGACCAGTACCGGCCCGCAGGCACTGGCAGCAGCCAAGGCCGCGGAGGAGCTGGGGCTGCCCGCCATCCTGCCATACGCCGAGGCTTCCGATCCCGCGGACTCCACCTGGACCACCAAGGCCTCCGGCGTTGAACTGGAAGAAGCTCTCGCCGCCGCACTGGACGGAAAGTCCCGCATATTGGTGGTCAACGACGGCGGGCCTGTTCCCTCAACGGTCCAGGCGGCTCAGGCCCTGAATCTCCAGGATTTTGAGGACGTTACGGCCCTGGCCCAGGAAGCCGCCATCCAGACCGGCAACCAGCCGCTTCCGCCGGTGGAAGGGGCCCCGGCGGACGCAGAGTCCGTCCGGATCACCAACCCGGCCGACGCCGTCGTTGTTTCTGCCGCCACACCGCAGCGGCTGGCCCGCCTGGTGCAGGCGCTGCAGGCACGGGATGTCTCCGTGCCGCTGGTCCTGCCCAATGGGGCAGATGCACCGGCCTTCGCCGCCGAACTCGCCACACTGGACGGGGCCGCCACCGGTCAGCTGGTCACCCTGGCACCGCCCGGAGGCGACGGTTCAGCCCTGCAGCAGGATGCCCAGGGCCGCGGCATGTCCGCCTTCCTCTCCGCCGTGCGCCTGGCCTCCGGGGATACCAAGGTCAGGAACCTGACCGGCGATGCTCCGCTGGCGGAGTCCGCGTGGGCGGCCGACACATCCAGCCATGACGCCGTCGTCGCGCTGGTCCGTGCGGCAGCGCAGGCTGAAAGCAACGAACCGGCGGAGGTCGCCGATGCGCTGCGCACCATGTCCTTGGGCCCGGGCGAGGGCCTGGCCGGACCGGCTCTGGACTTCACCAGCCCGCTGGCGCTGACCGTGACACCGGTCCCCGTCCATGCATCCGCCCAGGATCTGGGCCTGCGCCCGGCGGACGCGAACGCTCCCCGGCTCGTCTGGGTACCCTCCCCGGCAGCCCCCTGACCCCCCGGCCCCGGCCCGTCTAACCGGACGGGGCACCATTCCTCAATGGAAGGAACGCCCCGGTGCGTTTGCTGATCGATCTGGACGAGCGCCGCTTCGAGTGCGAAGTGGCGCACGCCGCCCCGTCCACCACGCTGGCAGACCTCGTGGAGACGGCCGGCGGGCCGCGCCTTGCCCCTGACGAGGCAGTGTTCCTGAACGAGTCCGAGGTCTCCGGTTCCACCCCGGTCTCCGAACTGGTGCTGCTCGAAGGCAGCCGCATCGCCCGCACACCGTGGCCGTCCACACCGCGGGTGCGCGGGTGGAGCGTGACCCTGGCCGGCGGCAAGAGCGCCGGCAGCGTGACCAGTGTCCCGCAGGGCCGGGAAATGCTCATTGGCCGGTCGCCGCACGCGGACCTGACCCTTCCGGCCGAAAGCGCCTCCTGGGACCACTGCCGCCTGCGGCGGGAAGAGGACGGGCTGCGGGTCCTGGACAGCGGGTCCACCAACGGCACCCTGGTCAACGGCGAGCCCGTGGGTGAAGAAGGCATCCTGGTGGAAGACACCGCGACCGTCACCGCCGGCGGCACCGTTCTTCTCCTGCGACGCTCGCTGGACGAAACCCCCGCCCCGGCGCCCGGCAGCCTGCACAACCTCACTCCGGCAGCAACGGCACCGTTTAACCGCCCGCCCCGCCCGGGGCAGGCCCCCGCCGGGGACGCGTTGGTGCCGCCGACCCGCAAGGACGTACCGCCCGCCAGCAAGTTCAGCTACATTACGGTGCTGGCACCGCTGGTGATGGCGGGCGTGATGGTGGCGGTCCTGGGCGATATGCGCTTCGCCATGTTTGCCATGCTGAGCCCCGTCATGGCCGTGGGCATGTGGTTCGAGCAAAAGCGCCGGCACACCCGCGGTTTGAAGGACGAGGACGAACGCTTCACCGGGGCGATTCAGGAATTCGAGCAGCAGATCCGCACGGCTGCCGAGGCGGAGACGGCCCGCCGCCACCGGATGATCCCGGATCCCGCCACGGTGGTGCGCCGCCCCGCACTGCCTGCCACCTCCCTGTGGCAGCGCCGGGCCGACGCGGACGATTTCCTCGCCCTGCATGCCGGCACGGGTGACGTTCCGTGGAAACCCGAGGTGGACCGCGCCGCATCCTCCCGCCTGGACGAAAAGGTCAAGGAATCCCTGGCCGCCGCCCGGCTGCTCGCCGCGCCGGTTCTGGTGGACCTGACCGACGCCGGCGTGGTGGGCATTGTGGGTCCGCGCGAGGGTGCACTCGCCCTCGCGCGGTCGCTGCTGGTCCAGGCCGCGGTGCATGTGGGTCCGGCGGACCTGACCGTGGGCGTCTTCTGCGACGCCGGCCGGGCCGAGGAGTGGGAATGGGCCTCCTGGCTGCCGCATACGCGCCAGGCCGGGAGCAGCAATGGCCAGCGGTGGATGTCCTCCCACCGGGAAACCAGTGTCGCCATGCTGCGGGCGCTCAAGGACACCGTTGAGGAACTGCCCACCCCGGCCCTGCTGGTGGTGCTGGATTCCGAGGTACTCACCGAAGGGCGCGACGCCCCCGCCCGCGCCCTGCTCGGTATGGGCCGCTCCGCGCCCGGAGCGCACGTCAACCCGAAGGACCGGCCGTCCCGGGCCGCCGGGATCGTGATTGCGACGTCGGAGGAACAGCTGCCTGCCTCCTGCACCTCGATCATCAGGGTGGGGGAAGACTCGGCGGCCACACTGGATCAGCCCGAGGACCTCACCCGCGTTGAAGATGTCATCCTGGCCGGGCTCGATCACGAGGAAGCCCTGCGCTGCGCCATGCGCGTGGCGCACTTCGACGATCCGGAACTCAACGTCCCCGGCGCCTCACTGCCGCCCCTCGTCCGGCTGCCCGACCTGCTGGGCTACAGCCAGCCCGACGCCCCGGCCATCCGCCGGCTCTGGGACGCACCCACCGGAATATCCGCTCCCATCGGCACCGGCGAGGACGGGGCCCTGAGCCTGGACCTGGTCAAGGACGGCCCGCACGGGCTCGTCGGCGGCACCACCGGATCCGGCAAGTCCGAATTCCTGCGCTCATTCGTAGCCGGCCTCGCGGCACGCAATGACCCCACCCGGCTGAACTTCATCCTGATCGACTTCAAGGGCGGTGCAGCGTTCAAGGCGTGTGAACGCCTGCCGCACACCATCGGCACCATTTCCAACCTGGACGAACAGCTCGCGGACCGCGCCCTGCAGGCCCTGGAAGCCGAAATGGAACGCCGGCAGCGGGTATTCGCAGCCGCCGGCGAAGGCATCGACAACCTTCCCGCCTACATGGCCACCAACCCGGCCGAGCCGATGCCCCGGCTGCTGCTGGTGATTGACGAGTTCGCCATGCTGGCCAAGGACTTCCCGGACGTGCTGCAGGCGCTGGTCAGCGTGGGCGCCGTGGGCCGTACCCTGGGCGTGCACATGATCCTGGCGACGCAGCGGCCCGCCGGCGTCGTTAATGACGACATCCTGGCCAATACCAACCTGCGCGTGGCCCTGCGGGTGCAGAGCCGTGAAGACTCCAACAACGTCATCGGTGTCCCCGACGCCTCGGCGATCGGCCGGGCCCAGATGGGGCGTGCCTACGTGAAACTGGGCCAGGATGACATCACCCCCGTGCAGACCGCACTGGTCACCGGACGCGCGCAGATTGGCGGCGGACCCGCGGTGGATGTCCGCGAGATCGGCCCGTTCGGCGTCCCGGTCCCGCCGCCCGCACCGCCGCGCTCCGCCGTCGCAGACGAGAATGATCTGGATCTGCTCATTGACGCCATTGTCGAGGCCAACGCCGATGCCGGGTACGCCCCGCCGCGGCCGGTCTGGCCCGAAGCCCTGGGCGAACGCGTGGAACTCGCGGGCTTCCTCCCCCAGACCGGTAACGATCCGGCCGGCACCGAACCGGGTGCAACCGAACGGGGTGAAACCGAAGGGTCCGACGACGTCGCGCCGGATGGAACGACGACGGCCACCCCCACAGACCCCGCCGTCCCGGCGGTGGGCGGAGTCGAGGGTTCCTCGGTCCTTGTCACCCTGATGGACGAACCGGAGCTGCAGCGCCAGTCCCCCTCCGGGTGGGACATGAATGCCGGAAACCTGATGCTCCTGGGCGTGGCCGGTTCCGGCACCACGACTACCCTCGCTTCCATTGCACTGACCCTGGCCAGCTCCACGGACCCGGCGGATCTGGACCTGATGATCCTGGACATGGGCTCACGGGAGCTCGAAGTGCTCAAGGACCTGCCGCACACCGTGGCCTATGTGGGCACCGGCGCCGGCGCCAAGGAGCAGCAGGCCCGCTTCCTGCGGCACCTGCACACCGAAATGGAGGCCCGCCGCGCGGATCCGAGCAGGAAGAGCCGCACCGTGGTGCTGCTGGACGGCCTGGCGTCTTTGCGTGATGAGTTCCAGGACTATGAAGGCCAGCAGCTGCTGGACCTGCTGTACCGGGCGTACGCTGACGGCCCTGCCCTGGGCCTGTCCTTCGCCGTCTCCACCACCCGCGCCAAGGCGGTTCCCACCGCCATGAACGAAGTGACGCTGCAGCGCTGGCTTTTCCGCCTCGCGGACACCTACGACTATTCCTCCCTCGGCATCCGCGGCAAAGCGATTCCCGCTCCCCTTCCCGGACGCTGCGTGGATCCGCGGAACACGCTCCAGATGCATGTTGCCACCCCCGCCGTCGGAATAGCAGCGGCAGTGGAACGGGTCCGGCAGATCTGGGGGGACGTGCCCGCGAAGGCTCCGGCCATCCGGCGCCTGCCCTCAGACATCACGCTGGAGGAGCTGGGCGCACGGCCGCAGTTGGAGGGCGAGCCCTGGCTGATCCCGGTGGGTATGCAGGAAGCTGATTTCTCCCCCGCCTTCCTGGAGATTTATGAGGGTGAGCACGCCCTGATTGCAGGTCCGGCCCGCTCCGGAAAGTCCACGCTGCTGCTGGCCCTGGCCGGCGCCCTGCGGGGTGCGGTCACGCCGCAGGGGCCGGCGCAGGTGTGGGGCATCTGTGACCGCCGCTCTCCACTGGCCTCCGCGGACCTGGACCGGGTCGCCGTCGGCACGGACGAAGTGCCCGCCCTGCTGGCTTCGCTCCGGCTCGAGCGCGGACCGGTGTTCCTGCTCATTGACGACGCCGAGCGGTTCGAGGACGCCGATCAGTCCATTGGCGGCGTGGTGGCCTCCGGGCAGGCCGGACTGTGTGTCATCGCGGCGGGACGCTCAGCGGATCTGCGCGGGCTGTACAGTCATTGGACCAAGACAGTGCGCAAATCCCGGCTGGGTGTCCTGCTGCAACCCGATGTAGATTACGACGGCGAGCTGCTGGGCGGCATGCTCCCGCGGAAGGCCCCCGTGGCCATCACCACCGGACGCGGGTACATCGGAATCGGCGGCAGGATGGCGCTGATCCAGTCGATCAGCGCCGGGGTCGGCTCCTAGCCCGCTCATGCAGCGGGCCGGGGAAATGTGGCGGTGCTTGGGGAAACAGAACATCAGCGTTGGGGAGTAAGGCATGCAATTGGCACAAACGGGCCAGGCCCTGGGAGCGTCCTACCGCTTCGGCGAGCGCGTGGGCTCGGGTGCTGCCGGCGAGGTCTGGACGGTTACGTCCACCGAAGGCCGGACGTTTGCTGCCAAGATCCTGCGCCCCGAACATGCCGATGATCCCTCGCTGGTAGAGCGGTTTGTCCGTGAACGGTCGGTGCTGCTCGGACTCCAGGGGTCCAACATTGTTACCGTGCGTGACATGGTGGTGGAGGGCTCGCGCCTGGCCATCGTGATGGATTACGTGGCCGGCGGCTCCCTGCGCGAAGTAGTGAAAGACGTCGGTCCGCTCCGGCCCGCGGACGCACTTACCGTCGCCGCCGAAGTCTTCGACGCACTGGCGTCCGCCCATTCCAAGGGCATCACTCACCGTGACATCAAGCCGGACAATGTCCTGCTGGACCAGCCCTGGCCCCAGTGGTCCCCGGGCGACGTCCGGGTTTCGGACTTCGGCATTGCCGATGTGGTGGGTGAACGGATCCGCGAGACCACCGGACTGATCGGCACGCCGCAGTACATGCCGCCCGAGCTCATCAGCCGTGGGCGGTCCGGCCCGGCCGGTGACGTGTATTCCACCGGGGTTCTCCTCTACGAGCTCCTTGCCGGCCGCACGCCGTTTGCCGGTCCCGGACCGGACTTCAGCGTCGCCTACCGCCATGTGTCCTCCCGGCCGCCGCGGATCCCGGTGGATGATGAGCTCTGGGCCGTCCTGGACGGGCTGCTGTCCAAGGACCCGGTCGGCAGGCCCACCGCCCCCGAAGCCGCCGCTAAACTCCGCCGCCTCGCGCCCCGCCTGGCGGATCAGGCTCCCCTGCCACGCGGGGAGGCCCCCACCGAGTTCGACGAGATCGAACGCCCCGCCACCCTGGTCCGGGGCGCGTTTTCGGACGCGGACCTCACGGACCTGGCCTCACCTCCGGCGGAGGGCGTCAGCACCGTGGTGCCCGAACTCGGGGAAGCAGGCAATGCCACCATTGCCCGGCCCATGCCGCGCCGCGAGCTCTCCTCCCGTTCCGAGTCCGCCGCAGCCGCGGAACCCGTGGAGACGCCGTTCTGGCGAACCCGCAAGGCACTGCTTCTTGCCGGCACTGCAGTGCTCCTCCTCGTTGCAATGGTGGTTGGGTTCGTGGTCCTCGCGCCTTCCGGAAAGAAAGCCGATACCGCAGTTGCCGCCGAGCGCCTCTCCACGCAGGTGGCAGGAACCGCCATGCCTACCGGCCTGAGCATTTCCCGGAGTGCATCCTTCGAGCCGTCCAGCGGGAAGGTCCGGCTTACGCTCGCCTATGCGGCACAGAAGGCCCCCTTATCCGGTGATTTCCTTGAAGTCATTCCGGGACTGGCCGAAGCTGACGGGTGCCCCGTGGTCACCTGGGAGGGTGCTGCGGTGAGCCGGAACCAGGCCTCCATTACCGGCCTGGACGTGGAGTGCGGCTGGAAACTCTCAGATCTGGAGGTTCCGGCCGGAGGATCAGTGGAGGTTAGCGCCGAAGTGGCGGTGGCACCGGCTGACCAGCAGGCATTCGATCAGTGGCTGCGTGCCGGGGCCGAGGCCACAGCCGCAGCGGCACAGGATCCCGATGTGAAAGGCACCGCGTACCCCGCCCAGCGCCTGATGGGCGTGGAAGTACGCACCCCGGCCCGCGTGGTGACGCCCAGCCCCCTGAAAATCACTCTGCTTCCGGTATGGGCCGGCGGCGCCGACGAGCTTAACCCGCTGTACGTCAGCCCTGCCTCCGGCAGGCCCTCCCAGATGCTCACCGCGGTCACCGGCGGCGAGGAAGGCCTGCGATTCTCCGACGGATGCGGCGGGGCGCTGGCAGTGGACAGTTCCGGACTCACGGTGACGGCCCTGCAGATCACCCCGCAGTGCACGGTGCGGGCCAGCGTCGGCAACTTCACCGAGCTGCAGTCCCCCGCCTTCAGCATCACCTCGCGCGAAAGCTCGGGCGAGTAGGTTCCGCCGGCCGGATGGCGTTCCAGCCGGGGTGCGCCCGCAGGCACAAGGGGCCCGGAGGCCGCCACCTGGCCAGGTTGCGGCCTCCGGGCCCCGTCCCGCTAACTCACGACGCAGCTACTCGCGGTGCAGTTTGTCCTGAACCGTGCCAGCTACCTTTTCCACCACATTGGGAACATCGGTGGTGCCGTAGTAGCGCGCATCGGGGCGGGTGACATCCGGCATGGGCGCCGTCGTCGTCGGGCCCTCGTGGTAGCTGAACTCGCCCTTGCCATCCGGGGTGGGGCCGGAGGCCCAGGAGCCCTCGGACGCGTGCTTGCCGTCGGAGAAGTTCAGGTACTGGTAGGACACTTCACGCTCTTCCTTCTTGATCGGGAAGTTGCTCGGCACCGGCAGGAGCTCGTAGCCCTCTTCCTGCAGTTCCTTCGCAGCTGCGGTCCACTGGTTCTGGTGCATGGTGTCGCGGGCCAGCAGGAAGGAGAGCAGATCCCGCACGCCCTTGTCATCGGTCATGTGGTAGAGCCGCGCCACGGCCAGACGGCCCTGCATCTCGGCGTTGGCGTTGGCCGTGAAGTCGGCCAGCAGGTTGCCGGAAGCGGTCACGTAGCCGGCAGTCCACGGGTTGCCGTTGCTGTCCACGGGACGGGCGCCGGCACCGGCCACAATGGCGTGCTGCACATCCATGCCGCCCACCACGGCTGCGATGGTCGGGTCGGACTGGACGGCGTCGTCCGTAATCCCCAGTGGTGCCTTTTCGAGCAGCTGGGCGATCATGATGGCCAGCATTTCAACGTGGCCCATTTCTTCAGCGGCAATGCCGTAGAGAAGATCCCGGTACTTGCCGGGAAGGTGTGAATTCCAGGACTGGAAGCCGTACTGCATGGCTACGGTGATTTCCCCGTACTGGCCGCCGAGCACTTCCTGGAGTTTGCGTGCGTAGACGGCATCCGGCTTATCCGGTGTGGCCTTGAACTGAAGTTCCTGCTTATGGAAGAACACTATTCACCTCCGCAAATCTGGCCCGCATCGGATTAGGACGCCAGACGTGGCGACCAGCAGGCCGATGACAGAAAACTAGCCCAACCCATAGGTACTAAGCAAACTTACTAAAGCCCATCCGGCCATCTCCGCATCGACCGCTGGCCTTTGTAGGATGAAGCACATGGACAACAACGGATCACAGCCCACCCTTGCCCAGCTGCGCAACCGCCAGACGGAGCTGGTCCTGGCCCTGGCCAACGAGACCCGCACGGACCGGCTGCAGCAGTACAGCGACGAACTGGAGTTCCTGGTCAAGCACATTCAGGAACGCGAAGAGGCAGAGGCGGCGGGCGCCCCTGCCCCTTCAGCTGGACCGGACCGGGAGCAGGCACAGGGTGCCGGCGTTGAACAGCGCGAAGACGGGGTGGTCATCGAGCCGGGCTCCGATCTGGAAGCCGACGTCGACGCCGACGGCCGCTAGGCGGGGCGAGCCCGCCTGGGCGTCAGTCTTCCCAGAAGCGCCGGACGTCGTCGGCAATCTCTTTCGCCTGCCGCCGGCCGGCAGCCAGGGACGGTTTGCGGGTGGAGTCCAGGAGCATGTTGGTGCCGAAAGCCTGCAGCGCCTGGGCATCGGCCTCGATGAGGAATGATTTGCCATCTTTGCTAATGGTTTTCAGTGCCTGCGGCAGGGTGGGGCCAAACGGGCTCTGCGGTGCCTCCAACCCGCAGGAAATCACCAGGACTTTGTGGTGTCCGGCGGCGACGTCCGCATTGGTCCCCGAGCGCATGCCGCCATCCATGTAGACCCGGCCGTTGATGTGCACCGGTGGCCACACCGTGGGAACCGTACAGCTGGCGGTGACGGCCAGCCCCAGGTCTACGCCGGACCCTGAATCGAACACCGTGAAGCTGCCGTCCTCGGCGTCAACGGCGGTGACGCCAAGGGCTTTTTCCGGCCAGGCCGGGTACGGAACCAGCATCCTGATGCTGTTCACCCAGGCCTCCTCGGTCAGCTGGGTGTCGGCCTTCAAGGCCAACCGGCCCAGCCGTGCACGGGCGGCCTTTTCCCCGCCGCCGCCCTGCCCGGCGGCGGCCATGATGTTCATAAACCGCTCACCGTCGAACGAGTCGGGCTCCCGGTAGTCCTCGGCGCCGGCCCCGTCCTCAGCGGTTTCCTGCGCGGCCACGGCGGCCGGCACCTGCCCGAACCGCAGGGCGGTGCCCACCACGGACCCCGCCGAGGTTCCCACCACCAGATCCGCCTCGTTCAGGTCCACCCCCAGATCCAGCAGTTCCGCCAGCAGTCCTATTTCCCAGGCGATGCCGGCAACTCCGCCGCCACCCAGCACCACGGCACGCGTTGAACGCATGGTCATTCCTCCTTGGCTTCCGCCGTCGAAGACAGGCCGGAGTTCCCCGGCCCTTCCTTGTTGGGCAGTGTAAGCCCCTTCACCGCCGGGCGGGACATACCGGCGGTCGGTTCCTCCGGTTACCTCCGGAGCGGGGTTCCGGGCTTCAATGGACCTATGGCATTAAGAGTTCTGATGGTGGGCCGCAAGCACGAGGACTGGGTGGTTGACGGTATTCGGCGGTACGAAAAGCGGCTGAAGAAGCCCTTCGACCTGACCTGGGTTCCCATTCCGCATTCGGCCCGCGAGGGGGATGCTGCCCGCAAGGAGGAATCCGAGCGGCTGCTGGCCAAGGCGGGCTCCGACTATGTGATCCTGCTGGATGAGCGCGGCAAGGCCATCACTTCCCCTGCCCTGGCCAAGACACTGCAGAAACCGCTGGACTCGTCCCGCAACGTCACGCTGATCATCGGCGGAGCATACGGTGTGGATCAGAGCGTGCATGACCGGGCGGACTTTGTCTGGTCCCTCTCCCCCCTGGTTTTCCCGCACCAGCTGGTCCGGCTGATCCTGGCCGAGCAGGTTTACCGGGCGCAGGAAATTGCCGGCGGCCGCCCCTATCACCACGAATAGGCACGCCTCACATCCGGCCGGACCGGGCAGCGGACCGGGGTAAACTGGGGGCAGTTTTTTTAGCAGTCCGGCTGGCCCTGCGCCGCAGCCGGCAGGAGCGGAAAGGGAGCCATGCCCCAGCGCACTGACCCCTTCCGGCTGCTGCGTGCCGCAGCCGCCACCGCAGTAATCCTGGCCCTGGCCGTGGGTGCACACACGGCAGCGGGCGGAACGCTTCCCGCGCCCGTTCTGCTGTTCGCCCTCGGCGCTTTTACGCTCGCCGGCGTCACAGCCACGGCGGGGCGCAGGTTCCGCCCGGGGCGCCTGTTCCTGGTGCTCGGTGCCGCCCAGCTTGGCCTGCACCAGGCCTTCGCACTGCTCACGCCGGCCAATCCCGTCTCCTGCACTCCCGGGCCCGGGCACGGCGGCCACCATGGCGCGGTGCTGGACTGCCTGCCGGCGGCCGTACCTGCTGCGGCAGGGCACGGCCTGCACGACGCCGGCCCCGCCCTGTTCCTGGCGCACCTTGCGGCAGTGGTCCTCACAACTCTGGCACTGGCCCGCGGCGAAGATGCGCTGCACGCAGCTGCGGCCTGGCTGCGCCCGCTGTTCACCGCTCCGGTGCCCCACACCTTCCGGATCATTCGCCCCGCGGCCGTTCCTGCACCGACGCCCGGCCGGGCCCGCTCCCGGCACTGCCCCGCCCGCCCGGTGCGCGGACCGCCGTCGTACGCCTTGGCCTAAACCCTTTTCCTT
The DNA here is from genome assembly GCF_022869865.1 of Arthrobacter zhangbolii. Lineage (NCBI taxonomy): Bacteria > Bacillati > Actinomycetota > Actinomycetes > Micrococcales > Micrococcaceae > Arthrobacter > Arthrobacter zhangbolii. The sequence goes on along the minus strand of NZ_CP094984.1, from coordinate 388,716 downwards.
ATCCCTTGCCGCAATCTGCGGCTCCCGGCGCCCCTGCGCGCCATTGAAAGGCTTACCCATGCGTACCCGCACCTCTGCCCTGCTTGCCGCCGGCGGCACCGCCGCCCTGATGACCCTGGGCCTCGGCTCTGCCGCTGCCCACGTCCACGTCACTCCGGACACCACGGGCGCCGGCGACACGGCCCTGCTCACCTTTGACCTCTCGCACGGCTGCGAAGGCTCCCCCACCACGGCCCTGACCTTCACGCTTCCCGATGAGCTGACGGATGCCACTCCCACCGCGCACGCAGGCTGGGACGTCAAAAAGGTCACCGAGGAACTCTCCGAACCCCGGACCCTGCCCAACGGCTCACAGATCAGCACGCGCACCAGCGCCGTGGTGTACACCGCCCAGGACCCGTTGGCCGACGGCGTGCGGGACACCTTTACGCTCAGCGTCACGCTGCCGGAGGATGAGGGCGCCACCCTGGCTTTCCCCGTCCTGCAGACCTGCACCGAGGGCGAAACCGATTGGGCGCAGGTGCCCGCGGAGGGGCAGTCCGCGCACGATCTGGACTCACCTGCCCCGGTGGTAACCATCACGGAGGCCGACGACGACCACAACGGCGGGCACGGTGACGACCACGGCACACCTGCCGGCTCCGACCGGGAAGATGCGGAGGAGCGGGACGACGATACCGAGGCCGCCGCAATTGCCGGGTACACCGGACTGGGTGCCGGGCTGCTTGGCCTGGCCGCCGGCGTCACCGCACTGATCCGTACCCGGGGCCGCAGCAAGGCCTAACACCCTCTTCCCGGGAACCCGTAACGGTTTTGCGTCTTTCCGCCCCGCCCAGCGGGGCGGATTGACGCACCCGCGGCGCCGGGACAGGGTGAGAGCATGAACACCCGAACCGCCGTTTCACGCGCCGCCACAGCCCCAGCACGCAAGGCACTCACCCTGCTGGCTCTCCTCACCCTTTCCGGAGCGACCCTGACCGGCTGCGGTTCCGCGGAGAGCGACGACGCCGGGTCCAGTTCCAGTTCCCCCTCCCCCACCGCTACCGCCAGCGCCCCGTCCGCGGCGCCTTCCACATCCGCTGTACCAAGCACCCCGGCGGCTGAACCCAGCACCGGAACCGCGGCCGCCGGACCGGCCCCCTGCACGGCGGGCACACTTAGCGGCGCGGTGGAGGACGTCCCCGGCGGTGCGACCGGCGGCGGTGTGTACCGTGCCCTGGTGCTTACCAACACCTCGGCCGATGACTCCTGCACGCTGGCCGGCTACCCCGGCGTCTCCTATCTTGACGCGGCGGGCACCCAGGTGGGCGCAGCCGCTGCCCGGACAGAAGGCACCCAGGCGGTTCCGGTCACCCTGGCCCCGGGCCAGTCCGCCGCCGCGGAACTGCAGGAAACCGTGGCACAGAAGTACGGCGAGTGCCAGGTACAGCCCACCGCCTCCCTGCTGGTGTACCCGCCGGAGGACACCGCGTCCCTGACCATCACCTACCCCTCCACCGGCTGCCTGAACCAGGACATTGAGCTGCTGCACATTGGGGTTCTGCAGGCCCGCTGATATTCGGCCTGCAGCCAAACCCGCCGCGACGGCGGGGAAACTGTCAGCGCAGTGGGGAAGAATGGTGGCATGACATCGGCGTCCTCGGTGCAGGCCCTGTCCCGGCAGGCCCGGACCGTGCTCGGCAAGTTCACCCCAGCCACCCGGGAGTGGTTCGAGGGTGCCTTCGCCGCGCCCACACCGGCGCAGCTGGGTGCGTGGGACGCGGTGTCCGAAGGCGCCAACGCCCTGGTGGTTGCCCCTACCGGATCCGGCAAAACCCTGGCCGCGTTCCTCTGGGCGCTGGACAGCTTCATTGCCGCCGCGGCGCAGGACACAGATCCCACCCTGGACATTTCCCTGCCTGCCGAGACCAAGGTCTCCGGGTCCCGGCGCGCCAAGGAACCCAAACGCAAAACCAAGGTGCTGTACATTTCGCCGCTGAAGGCCCTGGGCGTGGACGTGGAGCGCAACCTGCGGGCCCCGCTGATCGGCATTACGCAGACCGCCAAACGGCTCGGCCTGCCGGCGCCGTCCATCACCGTGGGCGTACGCTCCGGCGATACCCCGCAGAATGAGCGCCGCGCCCTGCTGACCCGGCCGCCGGACATCCTGATCACCACGCCGGAGTCCCTGTTCCTGATGCTGACCTCGCAGGCCAGGGAAACCCTCGCCGAGGTGGAAACCGTCATTGTGGATGAGGTCCACGCAGTGGCCGGCACCAAGCGCGGCGCACACCTGGCTGTGACTCTGGCCCGGCTGGACGCGATGCTGGAGAAGCCGGTGCAGCGGATCGGGCTCTCCGCCACCGTGGAACCGCATGAAACCGTGGCCCGCTTCCTGGGCGGCAATGCGCCGGTGCGGATCGTGGCGCCGGAGTCGAAGAAGAACTGGAACCTCACGGTCACGGTTCCGGTGGAGGATATGTCGGACCTGGGCGGCGCTCCGGCGGTCGAGGACACCGTGGAGGGCGGCTACGCTCCGCAGGCGAGCATCTGGCCGCATGTGGAGGAGAAGATTGTCGACCTCATTGAAGCCAACCGCTCCACCATTGTGTTTGCCAATTCCCGCAGGCTTGCCGAACGGCTGACCGCACGCCTGAACGAGATCCACGCCTACCGGCTGGAGGCAGCCGCCGCGGCCACCGGGACCGACGACGCCGCGCCCGCTCCGCGTACAGGAACCTCCCGTCCGCCGGCCCAGATCATGGCCCAGGCCGGGGTCTCGGTCCTGCGCCGCGAGGACCTGGCGGTCGACGACGACGGACCCCTCCTCGCCCGCGCCCACCACGGCTCGGTGTCCAAGGACCAGCGTGCCCTGATCGAGGATGACCTGAAATCCGGGCGGCTGCGCTGTGTGGTGGCCACCAGCTCGCTGGAACTTGGCATCGATATGGGCGCTGTGGACCTGGTGGTACAGGTGGAATCCCCGCCGTCCGTGGCCAGCGGACTGCAGCGCGTGGGCCGGGCCGGACACCAGGTCGGGGAAATCTCGCAGGGCGTGATGTTCCCCAAGCACCGCGGGGACCTGCTGAATTCCGCCGTCACCGCCGAGCGGATGCTGGCCGGGCAGATCGAGCCGCTGGCCATCCCGGCCAACCCGCTGGATATCCTGGCGCAGCAGACCGTGGCGGCCTGCGCCCTGGGTTCCATTGAGGTGGAGGAATGGTTCGACGTCGTCCGCCGGTCCGCTCCGTTCGCCGGCCTTCCGCGCTCCGCGTTCGACGCCACCCTGGATCTGCTCTCCGGGCGCTATCCTTCCGACGAGTTCGCCGAGCTGCGCCCGCGGATTGTGTGGGACCGCACCGAAGGGACCATCACCGGCCGGCCCGGCGCCCAGCGGCTGGCGGTGACTTCCGGCGGCACCATCCCGGACCGCGGGCTTTTCGGCGTCTATCTGGTGGGTGATTCCGAAGGCAAAAACAGCCGCCGGGTCGGGGAACTCGATGAGGAGATGGTCTATGAGTCCCGGGTGGGAGACGTTTTCGCACTCGGTGCCACCAGTTGGCGGATAGAGGACATCACCCATGACCGGGTGCTGGTTTCCCCCGCGTTCGGCCAGCCCGGCAAGCTGCCGTTCTGGCGCGGGGATTCCCTGGGCCGGCCGGTGGAACTCGGCCGTGCCCTGGGCGCCTTTGTCCGGGAAATGGCCGGCTCGGAGGACGCCGCTGCCCGCGAACGGCTGGCCGCCGTCGGGCTGGACGAGTGGGCCGCAGGAAACCTGATCACCTACCTGCGCGAACAGCAGCAGGCCACGGACGTGGTGCCCAACGATAAATCCCTGGTGGTGGAACGCTTCCACGATGAACTCGGCGACTGGCGGGTGGTCCTGCACAGCCCGTACGGCATGCCGGTCCACGCGCCCTGGGCACTGGCAGTGGGGGCCCGGCTGCATGCGAAGTACGGGCTGGACGGCTCGGCGATGGCCTCCGATGACGGCATTGTGCTGCGGGTACCGCTGATGGAGGATGAACCGCCCGGCGCCGAGCTGTTCCTTTTCGATCCCGAGGAACTCGACTCCATTGTCACCGCCGAGGTGGGCGGGTCCGCCCTGTTCGCCTCGCGTTTCCGCGAATGCGCGGCGCGCGCCCTGCTGCTGCCGCGGCAGAACCCGTCCAAGCGGACCCCGCTCTGGCAGCAGCGGCAGCGTTCCGCCCAGCTGCTGGATGTCGCCAAGAAGTACCCGACTTTTCCCATCGTGCTTGAAACCGTGCGCGAATGCCTGCAGGACGTCTACGATCTGCCGGCTTTGAAAGACATTGCGGCCGGGATCGAGCGGCGTGAGATCCGGCTGGTGGAAACCACCACCCCCTCGCCGTCCCCTTTCGCCCGGTCCCTGCTCTTCGGCTATGTTGGCGCCTTCCTCTACGAGGGTGACTCCCCGCTGGCCGAACGCCGGGCCGCCGCCCTGTCCCTGGACCCGACGCTGCTCAATGAGCTGCTGGGCCGGGCCGAGCTGCGCGAATTGCTGGACGCACGGATCATTCACCGGATCGAGCAGGAGCTGCAGCGCCTGGCTCCGGACCGCAAGGTCCGCGGATTGGAAGGCGTGGCCGACCTGCTGCGCCTGCTCGGTCCGCTGTCCGTTCCCGAGGTGGCTGCCCGGCTGCAGCCTGCGGAACCCGGCCCGGAAGGCAGCACCCCCGAACCGGCATCCCAGGACTACGCCGAGGAGCTGCTGGAGGCACTGGTCCGCGCCAATCGTGCCCTGAAGATCGGCATGGCCGGTACCACCCGGTACGCCGCCATTGAAGACGCCGCCCGGCTGCGCGATGCCCTGGGTGTTCCGCTGCCCATGGGTGTTCCGCTCGCCTTCATTGAGCCGGTGGCGGATCCGCTGGGGGACCTGGTGGGCCGCTACGCGCGCACGCATGGCCCCTTCACCGCGGCCGAGGCTGCGGCGCGGCTGGGCCTGGGTGTTGCGGTGGTGACCGGCACCCTGCAGCGGCTGGCGGGCGAAGGCCGGGTGGCTGAAGGCGAATTCCGGCCGGCGGAAACCCTGCTGCTGGACGCCAACGACGGCGTGGATTCCACTCCCGCCGCCACCGTCACCGTCCCGGGCACCCCGGGCGGCACCGAATGGTGTGACGTGGAGGTGCTGCGGCGGCTGCGGCGCAGCTCGCTGGCGGCACTGCGTTCCGAGGTGGAACCGGTGGACCCCGCCACCTACGGCCGGTTCCTTCCCGTGTGGCAGAACGTGGGAACCGGGCTGCGCGGGCTCGACGGCGTGGCCACCGTAATTGACCAGCTCTCCGGCGTGCCCATTCCGGCATCGGCCTGGGAGCCGCTGATCCTCGGGTCCCGGGTGCGGGACTATGCTCCGGCCATGCTGGATGAGCTGACCGCCACCGGCGAGGTCCTCTGGTCCGGCCACGGGTCCCTGCCCGGCAACGACGGCTGGATAGCCCTGCACCTGGCGGAGAACGCCCCGCTGACCCTGAACCCGTCTCCGGACTTCGAGCCGGGTGCCCTGCACCAGCGGCTGCTGGAAATCCTGGGCAACGGCGGCGCGTACTTCTTCCGCCAGCTCAGCGATACCCTCGCAGCGGTAGGGCCCGCAGAAACCGATGCCAATATTGTCTCCGCCCTGTGGGAACTCACCTGGGCGGGACAGATCAGCAATGACACGTTCACGCCGGTGCGTTCCCTGCTCTCGGGCGGGAAAACAGCGCATAAACAGCGGGCTGCCACCCCGCGGGCACGCACCGCGCGGATGGGACGGCTGGGCCGGGCACCGGGCGCTTCGCTCACGGGCAGTTCAATGCGCCTTGCCGCCGGAGGCACGGCCGCTGCGGCGCTGCGGAACGCCCCGCCGCTGGTCGCCGGACGCTGGAGCCTGCTTCCGCCCGTGGAGGCCGACGCCACCCTGCATGCGCACGCCACCGCCGAGCTGATGCTGGACCGCTACGGTGTGGTCACGCGCGGCTCGGTGGCCAGCGAGGGAACCGTGGGCGGCTTTGCCCTGCTCTACCGGGTCCTCGCCCGGCTGGAGGAAATGGGCAGGTGCCGGCGCGGCTACTTCATTGAACAGCTCGGTGCGGCCCAGTTTGCCATTCCCGCTACGGTGGACCGGCTGCGGTCCTTCTCCGAAGACGCCCAGCTCAAAGCCCCCGAACCCGCCGCCGTCGCCCTCGCTGCCACGGACCCGGCCAACCCGTACGGCGCCGCCCTGCCCTGGCCGTCGCTGGACGGCGGGCACCGGCCCGGCCGCAAGGCCGGCGCGCTGGTGGTTCTGGTGGACGGCAACCTGGCCCTCTATGCCGAACGCGGCGGGAAAACCCTGCTGACCTTCACGGAGGATCCGGAGCTGCTGCAGCTCTCCGCCGCCGCCCTGGTCCAGATCATCCGGCGCGGTGCCGCGGAGAAAATGGCCATCGAGAAGGTCAACGGTGCGGATATCTTGGACACCGAGGCAGCTCGGGCATTGACCGCCGCCGGTTTCTACACCACTCCCAAGGGGCTGCGGTACCGTGTCTGAGACTTCCCTGCGGAATCCGGAAAGGAGACGGCGTGCCTGAAGGCGATACCGTCTGGCGGGCCGCCCGCGATCTCAACGCCGCACTGGCCGGCCAGGAGCTTACCCGGTGCGATCTCCGGGTCCCCAAGTTTGCCACTACCGACTTCACCGGTGACACGGTGCAGGACGTCGTCTCCCGCGGCAAGCATCTGCTGATCCGCGGCGGCGATCCTGCGGAGGGCTGGATCCTGCACTCGCACCTGAAAATGGAAGGCCTCTGGCACGTATACCCCCGCGGCGGGAAGTGGCGACGGCCCGCGTTTAAGGCCCGCGCCGTGCTGGAAACCGCCACGCACCAAATAGTGGGCTTCGACCTGGGCTTCCTGCGCGTGGTGGCGCGGAAGGACGAGGACGACGCCGTGGGCTACCTGGGGCCCGACCTGCTGGGTCCGGACTGGGATGCGGAAGAGGCGCTGCGCCGGCTGCGGGCCGAACCGGACCGCCCCATTGGCCTGGCGCTGTTGGACCAGCGGATCATGGCCGGGGTGGGCAACGTGTACCGGTGCGAGCTGTGTTTCCTGGCCGGGGTGCATCCGAAAACGCCTGTGTCCCAGGTGCCGGATCTGTCCCGGCTGGTGGACCTGTCCAAACGGCTGCTCGAGGCGAACAAGAACCGGTCCCGCCGGATCACCACCGGTGCTGCGGGCCGGGACCAGCTGTGGGTCTATCGCCGGGAGAAGCGCGGCTGCCTGCGCTGCGGTACCAAGGTGGCCCACGAACTGCTGGGCGACAACGAGCTGGAGCTGCGGGACCTGTATTACTGCCCGCACTGCCAGCCCCTGCGGGGTTAGTTTCCCGACCCGGTTCCTGAGTTTCCGCCCGGTTCCTGAGTTTCCGACCGGTTCGGGTGTTTCCGACCGGTTTAAACACGCCGGAAAGACGCAAAGTGGTCGAAAATCCGCAGTCCTGACGCAGCCGGGCCCGCTGGTTGGAAGGTTTCGTGCCCGCCGCTACCTCAGGTGCCGGGCGGCCCGCCGCACGGAGGCGCCGATACGTTCCAGCCGCTCCGAGTCCAGCTTCCACGCCTGCCAGTACAGCAGGACATCCTCATGGGCCCGGCCGTCCAGCAGCACCAGCGCTCCGTCGTCGAGGTCTGTCCCCAACTGCAGTTCCGGCAGCATGCCCCAGCCCAGTCCGGCGCGGACCGCAGCCAGGAACGCTTCAGAGGACGGGACGGTGTGCCGGGGCGGATCCCCCGTTGTACCGCGGACCCGCAGGAACCGGCGCTGCAGCTCATCCTTGGCGTTGAACCGAACCACGGGCATCGCTTCCCAGTCGATCCCGCCTGCTCCGGTAAAGCGTTCCCGGAGTTCCGGCGTGGCCACCGGGAGGTAGCGCATGGCCCCCAGCGGCTGGACCCGGCATCCGTTCACCGGGGCCGGTTCGGCGGTGACGGCGGCAATAACGTCGCCGCTGCGCAGGAGCCGGGCACTGTGGTCCTGATCTTCCACATGCAGGTCCAGTGTGCTGTCGGTCCAGCCGGCTGCATCCGAGAGGACCGGCAGGAACCAGGTGGCAAGGGAATCCGCATTCACGGCCACCGGCGTCGTGGCCCGGGTGGATGATCCGCCGGCCAGTGTGTGCCGCGCTTCGGATTCCAGCAGCTGCACCTGCCGGGCCATCCTCAGCAGCACGGCCCCGGGCTCCGTGGGGGTACACGGTGCTCCGCGCCGGACCATGATCTGCCCCTCAGCGTTTTCCAGCGCCTTAATGCGCTGGCTGACGGCCGAGGGGCTGATGTGCAGCCGGTCCGCGGCCGCTTCGAAGGTTCCCTCCTCGACGACGGCGGACAGGGCACGCAGATGTTCAAAGTTCATGAAGCAAAGCTAATGCATCCTGAAAAAGAATCGTTGGTCTGATTCGCATCGGAGAACTACGTTGGAAGCATGTGGAGCATATCGGCAACCGGCATGGTCACCGGACTGGGATTGATTGTGGCCATCGGGGCGCAGAACGCCTTTGTGCTGCGCCAGGGTCTGCGCCGGGAGCACATTGGAACCGTCACGGCCCTGTGCATCATCAGCGACGCACTGCTGATCTTCGGTGGGACTGCCGGGATCGGCGCGCTGGTGAGCCGCTTTCCCGCAGCGTTGGAGATCCTCCGCTGGGGCGGCGCGGCCTACCTCACCTGGTGGGGTATCCGTTCCCTGGTTTCTGCCCTGCGCCCCTCGGCTCTGACCGCCCAGGCGCCGCGCAGCAAAGGCACCGTCATCCTGACCACGCTGGCGCTGACCTTCCTGAACCCGCACGTCTACCTGGATACGGTGGTGTTGCTGGGGAGCCTGGCGAACCAGTACGGACCGGACGCCCGATGGACTTTCGCCGCGGGCGCCGCCGTCGGCAGCCTTTTCTGGTTCACGGCACTCGGTTACGGCGCGCGCTCACTGTCCGGTGTGCTGAACCGGCCGAGGACCTGCCAGGTGGTGGACCTGCTGATCGGCATTGTCATGCTGGTCCTGGCCGCGCGGCTGGTGCTGGGCTGAGGAAACCCCGGCAGGGTCCGGCACCGCCGCAGCCCGGTGCCGCCCCGTAATAAAACGGCGTCCGGGCCGGCGGACGTGGAAGCATTTCCTCCATGACTGATGAACCGTACCGCCTGCTGCATACCGCCCCTCCGGTGGAGGCCTACCTCCGGTTGCGCGCGGAGTCCGGGCTCAGCCCGAAGCGTGCGGACCAGGCCCGGGCGGCTCTACCCGGCAGCTGGGCGGCCGTCCACATTGTCGAAACAGCCACCGGGACGCCGGTGGCCATGGGACGGGTGATCGGTGACGGCGGCTGGTACTTCCATATTGCGGATATGGCCGTGCTGCCCGGCCACCAGCGGCAGGGACTGGGCGACCGCGTGCTCACCGAGCTGCTGGCCCAAATTCGGGCCGAAGCCCCGGCCGGCGCCTGGGTCACGCTGATGGCGGATCCGCCCGGACGGCGCCTGTATGCCCGGCACGGTTTCCTCGAAACCGCGCCGGACTCCCTGGGCATGGCCCTGACCCTGTAATCAAGACGTGCGAGGCCTGTTGTCCGGGGCCGTGGTGGTGCGGGCCTGAGCCGTCTTCGTACGGGTGCCAAGGGACGGGATGTTCAGGGCGGCCACAGCGATGCTGCAGACCAGCAGCGCCATCCAGACCCACCCGCCCACGTGGCGGTAGGCGTTCGCAAAGTCCGCCGAGGCTGCGGACAGGATCGTGCCAACCACCGCGATGCCCAAGAGCTGACCGGTCTGCTTCGACGTCGAGAAGAGCGACGAGGCCAGACCCGCCTCCGAGTCGGGAAGCGCTGCGAGCTCCTCCACGCTGAGCGGATCGTTGAGCAGTCCGTAGCCGAAACCGAAGACCACGAACGACGCCGCCTCCACCCACAGCGAGCCGTCCGACCACAGCAGCAGCATCACCGAGCCCAGTGCCATGATCCCTCCACCCGCCACCAGGTCCTGCCCCGCCCGACCGGCCGCAACGATCCGCCCGGACAGCTGGGCAGAGACCAGTGCGGCGATCGCGAGCGGAAGGAGGAAGATGCCCGCTTCCAGCGCGCTCTCCCCGCGGATCGAGCGCAGATACTGCGGGGCGATGTAGAAGAACCCGGCGGCGGCGGCGAAGCCGATGATCGAGGTGAGCGACGCCCGGACGAAAGGGCGGTCAGCGAAGAGGCGGAGCGGGATCAGGGGATCCGGGCGGCGCCGGGCACGCAGCAGCCAGACGATGAGGAGGACGGCCGCGGCCCCGAGCGAGATCAGGATCGGTGCAGAGGTCCAGCCCAGCTGTGTGCCCTCGATCATCGCGAAGGCCAGCGCGGCGAGGAACCCCGACACCAGTAGCTGCCCTACGACATCGAACGGGAGCGGCGAGGGGTTGCGCGACTCCTTGACGGCAATTGGCACCAGGGCCAGGCCGATGAGGGCTACCGGGACGCTCATCCAGAACACGCCGCGCCATCCGAAGAACTCGCTGACGACGCCCCCGATGAAGGGTCCTGCGGCCAGGGCGACGCCGCCGATCGCGGCCCACCACGCGATCGCGCGGACCCGCACAGCGGTGTCGGTCGACCGGGCAGAGACGGCGGCGAGCCCCGACGAGGCGAGCATGGCTGCGCCGACGGCCTGCACGACGCGGCCGACGATGAGCACGACAACATCGGGACTCAGCGCGCAGACGACGGAGCCGATCAGGATGACGGCGAGTCCGGCAAGCAGGATGCGACGGCGACCGAGTCGGTCCGCCATGTTGCCCGCCGCTGTCAGGAGGCAGGCGAATGCGAGGACGTAGACCCCGACCGTCCACTGCAGCATCGTCATCGAGGAGCCGAACTCCTTCGCGATGTCGGGCAGGACGATGCTCACGATCGAGCCGTTGACCGTCAGGACGAACTGCGCGATGCAGCACGCAATCAGCGCGACGACGGCTTTGCCCGCCGGCTTCATGAACGACCAGACGTGTGGACCGGGGCGAATGCTGCTTGCCGGCTGCACCCTGCGCGGTGACTCATGGCCCCAGTGTGGCACCACCCACAGCGGATGCGGAGCGGGTCCGGCGGAAAACTGCGTGTCTTCCAATAACCCGCTCCGCAGCCTCTCGGCATCGATCCCGCCGAACTTCCCTGGGCATGGCCCTGACCCTGTAGTCCCCCCGTCCCCCGCAAGCGCAGGTCAGGGGTGTTTCCCCGCGGACGAACGTGTGGCGGTCACCCAGCGCAGCAGTGAGTACAGCAGCTGTGAGGCCCCGGGCATAAACCCGGATCCGTGGTGGTACACCGGGTCCATGGTGGTCACCAGCAGACGGGCGGGCTGGTTGACCTCATCCACATACATCAGGGTCCCCACCTCGGCACCGTCCTCTTCCATGACCACCAGTGACCGGGCCCCGGGGCGCGGGTGCAGCAATCCGTGATGGTGCCAGGACACGGACCACGGGGTAAAGAACTCCCACATCGGGTCCTCCGGCAGCCGCAGCCGGGTGCCGTTGTCCTCGCCCGTGCGCCATTTCCAGAACACTGTGGGCCGGAAGGTGTAGCCAACACCGGGCAGCCATTGCTCCACCTTGTTTTCGCCCAGTACGATCACCGTTTTCCCCGGATCCTCCAGCGCCGCAAGCAGTGCCGGGACAAAACGCTCCAGCTGGCCCTGGTGCAGCCGGTCGCTGACCAGCACCACGTCCAGGTCCGCCAGCACGGCCGGATCAGCGTCCGGGAGGTACACGGATTCCAGCCGGTAGGGTGCCAGCGCCGGATCAGCAAGGGTGCGCAGCGGCTGGAAGGCGCCGCAGTGCAGCAGCCCGATCCGCGGCGCAGCACCCGGTGCCCGGGATTCGCGGGATTCGCGGGATTCGCGGGATTCGCGGGAAACCCTAGCATCGCGGGCTGCGCGGGCGACGGCGGCATCCGCCGGGGCGGCGGCGGGGAGAACGCGGACGACGGCGGCATCAGTGCCGCCGTTCTGCGCGCCGTTGCGCACGCTGGTCCCGCCGTCCCGTCCGCCATCGTTCCGTGCGCCGTCGTTCCGTCCCGCTTCGAGCCATGCCACCAGGTTCGGGCCAAGCACCCGGGTGCTGTAGCCGTCGTCGCTGAAGCTCTCCAGGTCATTGCCGCCGTGCACCAGCACTTCGCCGGCGCCGATGCGGTAGGCGTAGTCCAGCGGCAGCCGGTAGGAGCCAATGCCGGTGATGACCTGGGCTCCTTCGGGCAGGTCCAGGTGGTAGCCGCGGCCGTAGAAACCGGCTACGCCTATCTCCTCCAGCCGCTCATAGCTGTGGATACCGGGCACGCCGGTGCGGTAGTGCAGGTCCCGGTCATCGATCCCGTTCCAGACCGGATGCTCGCTGACGGCGTGTGGACGGACATCCTGCGCACCGCGGAATTCCAGCTTCCGCCACACGGCCAGCCCGTCGATGAACGGCTTGACCACCTGGCCGTTGACCAGCACCCGGCCGCCGGAGCGGACAAAAGCCGTCAGTTCCTCCCGGTAGCGGCCCAGCAGCAGGTGGTCCACACCGCCGCTGATCACCAAGCCGTTGGCGGAGAGAATCCGGGCCCGCGCGGCGTCGTTGGTCAGGTCGTAGGCATCGGCGTCGGAGATGGCACCGCGCCAGGACGGGTCGGCCTGACCGCGCATGGGCGTGCCGCCGATCAGTCGGATAATCACGGAAGGTCCTTTCGGATAGGCAGGGGAAGGTCAATCAACGGTGCCCCAACGGCTTCGGGCACCGGGCAGGCGCGGCAGGACGGGCCGAAGTCCGGGACCGCGATCACGCGTTCGCCCGAGACGGTTCCCACGGTGGGGGTACAGATGGGCAGGCCGTACACCTCGGACAGGGCGGGGCCGGTAAGCAGTTCATCGGTGGGACCCCAGCGGACGTCATGGCTGCCGACAAACAGCAGCACATTTTTGGACACGTGCAGGGCGTGGTCCGGGTGGTGGGTGGTCATGATGATGCCCATACCGTCGGAGGCCAGGCCGGACAGTACCGCCAGCACGCGGGACTGGTTGTTCAGGTCCAGGGCGGAGGCCGGCTCGTCCAGGATCAGCAGCTCGCAGCCGGAGGCCACCGCCCGGGCAATCAGTACCAGCTGCCGCTGCCCTCCGGACAGCTCGGAGTAGTCCCGTTCCGCCCAGGCGGCCACGCCCACCCGCTCCATGGCGGCCTCGGCGGCGTCATGGTCCTCGCGCCGCGGAGTCTGGTAGGCCCGCAGGTGCCGGGTGCGGCCCATCAGCACCATTTCGGCGACGCTGAAGGAAGGCCCTGCGCCGTGGTCCTGCGGCACGTAGCCGATCCCCGGGGCGCAGGACACGGATCCTTCGCGCGGGGCCAGCAGGCCGGCCAGGCATTTGAGCAGCGTGGTCTTGCCCCGGGCGTTGGGCCCCAGGATGGAAAGGATTTCGCCGGGCTGCAGTGTGAAGCCCAGGTTGCGGAACAGCCAGGGCCGCAGCCGTGAGTAGCGGAACCCCAGGTCCGCCACCTGCATCAGCGGGTCCTGCCCCTGGTTTCCGGACGCGGGGCGCGGCATGGAAAGTACGGTCATGAGACCTGCCCTTTCTTCTGTGATCGGGCCAGCAGCGCCACGAAAACGGGCGCGCCGATAATGGCGGTGAGGATGCCCAGCGGCAGTTCGCTGCTGGTGATGGAGCGGCTGAGGGTGTCAATGAGCATCAGGTACGTGCCGCCCAGCAGCAGCGACGCCGGCAGCAGCACCCGGTGATCCGGCCCCACCCAGAGCCGGGCCAGATGCGGAACCACCAATCCCACCCAGCCGACGGCGCCGGCCACGGCCACTGTCCCGGCGGTCATCAGGGCGACGGCGCACAACAGCAGCACGCGCGAACGCTGCGGGTTCACGCCCAGCGCGGCGGCGTCGTCGTCGCCCAGCGAGAGCACGTTCAGCCGCCAGCGCAGGGCGAGCACGACGGCGGCGCCCAACGCCACCGGGACCAGGGCGGTGAGCACCTTGTCATAGCTCGCTGCGGCAATGGAGCCCAGCAGCCAGTGCACAATCGAGGGCAGTTCGGAGTACGGGTCCGCTATGTAGGTCATAAAGGAGACCAGGGCGTTGAAGAAGGCTGCCACCACAATTCCGCCGAGCACAATCATCAGCATCGCGTTGTCCCGTCCGCCCAGCCGGCCCAGCAGCAGCACGCCGGCCAGGGCGGCGAGGCCGAACCCGAAGGCTCCGCCCACCATCCAGCCGCCGGAGAGGCCAAGGGTCAGTACCAGCACGCCGCCAAAGGATGCCCCGGCCGTGACGCCGATAATGTCCGGGCTGACCAGCGGGTTGCGGAACAGTGCCTGCAGGCAGGCACCTCCCAGCGAAAGTGCCCCGCCCACCAGGAAGGCCAGCAGCACGCGCGGAAGCCGCACGTCCAGGACCACGGTGGCTTCCTGGTCAGTCCAGGTCCGCCGGAGCATTCCCTCCCCGCCAAAGACGGTGGTGGCCTCATTGGCGAGGATGCGCAGGATCTCGTTCGGGGGAACCCAGTAGCGGCCGGCGGCCATGGACACCAGGGCCACCGTGCAGAGGATCAGGAAGCACAGCAGCAGGATCAGCCGGCGGCGTGCAGCTGTGGGGGTTCCGCGGCGTGCTCCGGCCGGTGGTGCGGGGACTTTCCGCGCGGGACCAGCGGCGGGTGCCGTGCCCATCTCAGCGGCGGAAGACGTCGTAGCCAACACTGGCACCGTTCATGTCCAGCCGCAGGGCGGCGTCGATCTGCCCTTCGGAGACGTCGTATCCGTAGAGGTAGCTGATCTTTTCCTTCATGGCGGCACGCAGTGTGTGGCCCGTGCGGTCGGGGTGGTAGATTTCCGCCGCCCACTGCCACATCAGCGGCGACTCCGCGCAGGGCACCTCCCAGCGGTAACCGCCCAGTGGGGCCTTGTAGACCCGGCGGTTCTTCACGGCGGACACCGAGGCAAGGGACTTGTCCGCATAGACCTCTGCAGGAGTGCGGGCGTCGAAGCCGCCCAGTGTGATGACCTCCGGATCCCATTCGATCAGCTGTTCGGCACTCACCACGTTCTCGGCGGAGATGTTGTCTGCGGCCATGTTCTGCCCGCCGGCCAGTTCCATCCAATAGTGCATGTAGGAGGTTTTGTTCGAGGCCGAATAGCCGTCACCGGACTGGCCCAGGTGCACCACCCGAACGGGCGTTGTGACGCCGGAAAGTTCCTCCTGCAGCCGCGAGATTTCGGTGTGCATCCAATCGACAATTTCGGTGCCGCGCCCTGGCTTGCCGAGGATGGTGGAGAACAGGGACACCCAGGTTTCCAGGTACTCCTGTGTGCCGTAGAGCAGGCAGACGGTCTTGAACCCGGCATTTTCGAGCGGCTCCACGAGGCCGTCGCCCTGGTCCGCCCACTGGAAAACAACGTCGGGTTCCAGGTCGGTGATGGTTTCAATGTTCGGCGTGAAGCTGGACGGGGAGATGGTGGTGGTCTTTTTTGATTCCGGGAACATCTCGCCGAACAGGCCCTGCTGGTTGGCCTGCAGGGTGGACTCATTGATGCCCGCAATCCGGCCGTAGCCGCCGTCCACGGCAGCCAGCATGGACGGGGAGGGGATCACGGTGGTGGCGATTCGCTGCACCGGAGCGTCAAAGGACACCTGCACGCCGCGCATGTCCGTCACGGTGAAGCTTCCGGACCCGGCGGAGGCTGCCGGGTTGCCCGCACCCACGGTCTCCCGGGATGAGCAGGCGCCAAGCGCCAGGGCAAGGAAGCCCAGACCGGCTCCGCCAAGGACGGTTCGGCGCGAAGGCCCGATGGAGGACATGGACGGCGGGACGCTGGGTGCGGGCAAGGGTGTTCCTATCACTCTGAAGTAAGGCTGTCCTAAATCGGACAAACAACATCAGACCACACCCGAACGCATTAGCTCATATTTTTATGTCCTAATTACAGTGTGAATTGTGTCGCACCGTTCCCTAGCCGGGCTAGCCTTCAGGAGGACTAGGATTGGGCGAATGGACATCCCCCAGCAGCCCGGCGATCAGGGCGGGTACTGGTACACCCCGGATCCGGAGCACCCGCGGGCCCGCGACGTACTCGACGCCGTGCGGAGCTACCGTGCCACCGAAACGCAGATCCGCCGGCGCACCCAGGACTCCATGGGCATGAATGAGAATGACCTGCTTGCCATGCGCTACCTCATGCAGGCACGCCAGGCGGGCGGAAGCCTGGGACCCAAGGACCTCAGCCGGCTGCTGGGCATTTCCACTGCCTCCACCACGGCGCTGATTGACCGCCTGGAACGTGGTGGCTATGTCCAGCGGCGCGCACGCCCGAATGACCGGCGAGCCTGGGAGATTGTCCCTACCGAAACGTCCGATGAGGAAGTCCGGGAGACCGTTGGGGACATGCACCGGCGCATGATGCAGGCCGCCGCCGAACTCTCCCCCGCCGAGGCCGACGTCGTCATCCGCTTTATGAACCGGCTGCGGGATTCACTGGAAGAGCCACCGGCGGACGCCGCCCCGACACCCACCCCTTAGGCCACTTCACCCGGCTCCGCCGGAAATGCCACCCGCTTCGGGATGGCCAGACCAGACACCGCCACTCCCCCTCAATGGACATACATACGCCCGGATTACCTTTCGCTTTGCTATTATCTAGATAAACTAACTAAAGGTTTACGAATCACTGGGGGACAACATGGCCGGAGCGGGGGCTGCATCGACGGCGATTTCCCGGTCCCTGCCCGCAGAGAAGGGCCAAACAGACAGCTCCGGATTCAGTGCCCATGTACTCTTTGACGGCCGGTACTGCCTGGATGAGCCCATTGGGCGGGGCGCCGCCGCCTACGTCTGGCAGGCGACTGATCTGGCATCGCTGTCCAAAGTGGCCGTCAAGATTTTTTCTGCACCACTCGGCCATTCGCCCGAGGGTCACGAAGCGTCCCGGGAGGCAGCAGCCCTGGCGGCAGTGAGCAGCGATCATGTGCTCCAGTTGGTTGCCCACGGCGCCATCAGCCATCCGGAGACCGGCGTGCAGACGCCCTACCTTGTCATGGACCTGGTCCCCGGCGAGAACCTTCGGCGGACTGTCGCCCGGTTCGGACCGTATTCTCCCTCAGCAGCGGCGGACCTCGGCCGCCAGCTTGCGGAGGGTCTGTCGGCAGTGCATACAGCGGGCTACATCCACCGGGACATCAAGCCTTCAAACATCCTGCTCGACCCGGGGTCGGGGACCGCGAAGATTGCCGATCTGGGAACAGCCGTGGACGCCCAGGGCGGCGGGGAGCAGCAGTCCTACGGGAGCCTGCCGTATATGAGTCCGGAACAGGTCCACGGAACAGACCTGACCGGCGCCACCGACGTGTACTCCCTGGGACTCGTCCTGCTGGAGTCCATCACGGGTGTCCGTGCCTTCGACCTGCCGCAGGTTGAATCCATGGTGGTGCGGACGGTCCGGGGTCCCCAGATTTCCGCCGGGCTGCCCGCCGGCTGGATTCAGCTCCTCACTGCCATGACCGCCCTGGAACCGACAGACCGGCCGACGGCGAACCAGTGCCGGCAGGCGTTCGTTGCCCTGGCAGCGGACCACAGCGGTTCCCGGGCAGCCTAGCCCGGGGAACACGCCTATCCCAGCCGGCCGGTCATCCGATTCCGCATCTGCACGCTGGCGTCATTGAGCCCGGCAATCTGCACTTCGGTTCCGCGCCGGCGGTACTTTTCCGTGACCGCATCCAGGGCGGCCACCGTGGAAGCGTCCCAGACATGCGAACCGCTGAGGTCAATGACCACACGGGCGGGATCGCGGACATACTCAAACTGGGAGTAGAGATCATTCGAGGAGGCGAAGAACAACTCGCCGTTGACCGTGTAGGTGGCCACGGCGCCGTCGTCGTCAACCGTGCGGTCCACGGTGACGAAGTGGGCTACCCGCCGGGCGAAGAGCACCATGGCCACGAGCACTCCGACGCCGACGCCGATGGCCAGGTTGTGGCTCCAGACCGTGACGGCGACGGTGGCGAGCATAACGGCGGTCTCGCTCTTCGGCATCATCTTCAGTGTGGACGGGCGGATGCTGTGCCAGTCGAAGCTGGCCACCGCCACGAAGATCATCACGGCCACCAGGGCGGCCATGGGAATGACCGCCACTACATCGCCGAACACCACCACCAGTACCAGCAGGAACACGCCGGCGAGGAAGGTGGAAATCCGGGTGCGGGCGCCCGAGGCCTTCACGTTGATCATGGTCTGCCCGATCATCGCGCAGCCACCCATCCCGCCGAAGAATCCGGTCACAATGTTGGCCGCTCCCTGGCCCCAGGCTTCCCGGGTCTTATTGGAGCGGGTGTCAGTGACGTCATCCACCAGCTTGGCCGTCATGAGGGATTCCAGCAGTCCGACAAACGCCACGGCCAGGGCGTAGGGGAAAATCACCTGCAGGGTGTCCAGGCTAAACGGGACGTCAGGCAGCAGCAGGGAGGGCAGGCTTTCCGGCAGTTCGCCTTTGTCCCCGACGGTCGGCACGGTCAGGGACGCTCCGACGGTAATGGCGGTGAGCACCACAATGGCCACCAGGGATGCCGGTACCGCTGTGGTGAGCCGGGGAAGGCCGAAGACAATCAGCAGCCCCAGCGCCACCAGCGGGTAGACCAGCCAGGGGACGCCCAGCAGCTCGGGCACCTGTGCAACGAGGATCAGGATGGCCAGCGCGTTGACGAAGCCCACCATGACCTGGCGGGGAATGAAGCGCATGAGTTTCGCCACCCCCAGCACGGCCAGCAGCACCTGGACGACGCCGGCCAGCAGCACGGCGGCAATCATGTAGTTCACGCCGTGGGATGCCACCAGCGGTGCGATGACCAGGGCCACGGCGCCGGTGGCGGCGGAGATCATTGCCGGGCGGCCGCCGAGGAAGGAAATGGTCACGGCCATGGTGAAGGCGGAGAACAGGCCGATGCGCGGATCCACCCCGGCAATCACGGAGAATGCCAGCGCCTCGGGGATCAGCGCCAGGGCCACGACAAGCCCGGCCAGGACCTCGGTTTTGAGCAGTTTTGGTGACCGCAGGGTGCGCAGGACGGACTGGCGCTCTTCGGGCGTCAGCGCCGTCGTCGTGCTCGGCTCAGCAGGAGGAATAACTGGTTTGGTGGCCACCGGGCTCCGTTTCGCAGGGTTCGCGGGCAGAAAGGCCCAGCCCAAATTTAAGCCCGGGCACCCGATATCCTGAAACCGTGATGCAATCCCCGCTTCCCGTGCGCAACGGAGTCAATGCCACCCGCCTGCGCCTGCCGCCAGAGGGGCCGTGGAAGACCGCCATGGACTATGTGCTGGAGCGTTTTGGCCATGTGGATCCGGACGGGATTGTGAACCGTTTTGAGCGCGGCGAGGTGGTGGGCCTGGGCGGTGTTCCGCTGACCGCAGCCACGCCCCTGAACGAGCACACCTTCATCTGGTACTACCGTGAGCTCCCGCCGGAAGAGCGGATACCCGTGGACATCGGCATCCTGCACCATGACGAGAACCTGCTGGTGGTGGACAAGCCGCATTTCCTGCCGACGACGCCGGGCGGGATGTATGTGGCCGAGTCGGCTCTGGTGCGGCTCCGGGTGCAGCTGGGAATCCCGGACCTGATTCCGATGCACCGGCTGGACCGGATGACGGCCGGCGTGCTGCTGTTTTCCACCAACCCCGAGACCCGGGGCAGGTACCAGATCCTGTTCGAGAAACGGCGGATCAGCAAGGAGTACGAGGCCGTGGCCCCCGTCCGCGAGGACCTGGCGCTGCCGCTGACCGTCCGCAGCCGCATGATCAAGTCCCGCACCTATCTGCTGGCCCAGGAAGTGGACGGCGAGCCGAATGCGGAAACCCTGATTGAGCTGATGGAAAGCCGGGACGGACTGGGCCGGTACCGGCTGTCCCCGCACACCGGCAAAACCCACCAGCTCAGGGTGCATATGGCGTCCCAGGGCATCGGGATCCTCAACGATTCCTTCTACCCCGAACTGCTGCCGCAGGCACCGGATGACTATGCCAGGCCGCTGCAGCTGCTGGCCCGGTCGGTGCGCTTTACGGATCCGCTGACCCGTGAGCCGGTGGAGTACCGCAGCCGGCTTTCCCTAGACGCTTTTCCCGGCTGATTCTTCTGGGCCTTCCGGTGCCTACAGCACCGTCCAGCGTCCGCGCATCCGGCGGAGCACCCGAAGGTCCCGGCCGTTGGCTACTTCCTCGACGGCGGCGCGCATGTTGATGGCGGCACGGCGGGCGCGGGAGTTTTCCACGGAGAATTCGTCATCCGGGACGGTGAACCGCAGCGTAATCCGCGGCACCCCGGAGACGATGTCCAGCTGGTTTGCCTCAACATGGTGGGCCGATCCCAGGGCGGCGACGGCTGTTTCCATTACTGCCTCGGGCGGGTTGCCCGGCTTCAGACCGAGGATGTTCAACTGCACACGGAAAGAAGGCATGGAACCAGCCTAGTGCCGCCCCGGGAGTGACCTTGGGCAGGAATTAGCGCTCTGCGTCCGGGTCCGGCACGTCTTCAGGATCAAAATCGGCCAGGGGGTTGCCACCGAGGTGCGCCGGGTCGTCGCTGGCGTCTTCCTCGTCACCCACGGTCGGATCACCGAAATCAACGTCGGACGCCGCTTCGCCGATGGTGGGTTCCTCCGGCGGAATCTGGCTCTCGCCGTCGAGGAAGCGTTCCTCAGCCGTCTCCTCGCGCAGGGCCTGGTCGGAGAGGGCGCCGGGCTCATCCAGCGGAGCTTCTCCGCGGATCAGCGGGTCTGCCTGCCAGTTGTCGGGGTTGTCTTCGGCCGCGCCGGGATAGGTGAGGTCTTCGGCGTCCGTCAGCTGGTCCTGCTCCAGCAGCTCGTCTTCGGAGACCACCGTCAGTTCGTCCGGGGTGGCAACCGCTGCGACGTCGTCGGCCAGAACCGGATCGTCGCCGAGTTCGGGATCAGGAATGCTCTGCTCGCTCATAAACCTTGCCTTTCACGTCCGGGAAACCGGACCGCAACCCGTGCGGCCCATTTAGTAAGCCTACTGATTCATCCGGGCCGGTGCCACCCGCAGGGGATGCGAACCGCCGGGTACACCCTGCTGTTCACTGCATCTGCAGGCCGGTTCCGCGCGCGTCATTATGCCCGTGCAACCCGGGATTGGGACAACTATGACCTCCATTCCACCCCGGATTCCCGGGCTTTTCTGAATTACGTCATGAAATATTGACGTAATTCGCCCGAGTGGTCCACTGTTTCTTCGTTACCTTTCCGAAATGCACTTTCAAGGGAGTCCGCAGTGTCCTTGCTGCATCACGCCGGCCCGTCCGGCGACATCCGTTTCCACGTTGACGAGGCCTTCGCAGGCGGGCATTTGTTCAATGCCGGCAACAGCGCCCGCTATGCCGCCGGTATGCGTCTGGCCATCGATGCAGTCGCGGCAAAAGTCGAAACCGCTGCCGGCCCGTTCAGCGGCATTGCGCCGGCAGATCTGGCCCCGGCCGTGGCCGGCGTGGATCTGGACACCCCGCTGCCGGACACCGCCGCGGCCCTCGCCGAGCTGGAATCGGTGTACCTGCGCGATGCCGTGTACTTCCACCACCCCAAATATGCCGCGCACCTGAACTGCCCCGTGGTTATCCCTGCCCTGGTGGGCGAGGCGATCCTTTCAGCGGTGAACTCCTCCATGGACACCTGGGACCAGAGCGCCGGCGCAACCCTGATTGAACAGCGGCTGATCCGCTGGACCGCAGACCGGCTCGGACTCGGACCGCAGGCCGACGGCGTGTTCACCAGCGGGGGCAGCGCCTCCAACCAGCAGGCACTGCTGATCGCACGGAACCGCGCGGTGGCAGCGCTGCGCACGGACCCCGGCCATAAAGGGCGGCGGCTGCCCGAGCTGCTTGGCGGGCTGCGTATCTTCGCCTCGGAAGCCAGCCACTTCAGCATCCGCAAATCCGCATCGATGCTGGGCCTGGGGTACGACGCCGTCATTCCGGTTCCGTGCGACGCCAACCGCCGCATGGACATGCAGGCCCTCGAGGCAGCCATGTCCGCGAGCGCTGCACGGGGCGAACGCGCCATGGCGGTGGTCGCCACCGCCGGGACCACGGATTTCGGCAGCATCGATCCCCTGCTTCAGACCGCCCGGCTGGCCGAGGAGCACGGCGCATGGCTGCACGTGGACGCAGCCTACGGCGGCGGGCTGATCACCTCCCGGCGCCACCGCCACCTGCTCGACGGCATCGGCGCCGCAGACTCAGTCACGGTGGATTACCACAAGACGTTTTTCCAGCCGGTCAGCTCCAGCGCCCTGCTGGTCCGCGAGGCCGCGATGCTCGGGCACGTGACCTACTACGCCGACTACCTCAATCCCGAAAGCGCCGCCCGGGACGCCATCCCCAACCAGGTGGACAAGAGCATCCAGACCACCCGCCGGTTTGATGCACTGAAGCTCTGGCTCACCCTGCGGATCATGGGGGCCGACGGCGTGGGCGCACTTCTCGACGCGGCCATCGATCTGGCAGCCGCCACCGGGGAGCTGGTGGAAGCCGACCCGGACTTCGACACCGCAGCACCTGTCCAGCTGAGCACACTGGTCTTCCGGTACCGGCCGGCCGGCCCGGACGGGCGGAAGGTCGATGAGGAGACGTCCGACGCGCTGAACCTGCACATCCGGCGGGCCCTCTCCGCTTCGGGCAAGGCGCTCGTGGCCGGCACCACTGTGGCCGGACGGCACTTCCTGAAGTTCACCCTGCTCAACGCGGACACCACGCTGGAGGACATGCGCCAGATCCTCGCGCTCATTCGCCGTGCCGGAGCCGACTACCTCGCCGGAGCCGCAGCATGAGCGCCGCGGAAGCCGCTGCAACCGAACCACTCTATGACCTGCTGGGCATCGGCGTCGGGCCCTTCAACCTGGGTCTGGCCGCACTCACTGATCCCCTGCCGGAACTGAACACCCTGTTCCTGGACAGCAGCAGCGGCTTTGACTGGCACCCGGGCATGATGCTCGAGTCCGCGCACCTGCAGGTGCCGTTTATGGCCGATCTGGTGACGCTGGCCGATCCGTGCTCGCGCTATTCCTTCCTGAACTTCCTCAAGCAGACCAACCGGCTGTACCGGTTCTACATCCGGGAGAACTTCTATCCGCTGCGGGCTGAGTTCAACGCGTACTGCCGCTGGGTAGCCGATCAGCTCCCCGGCGTCCGGTTCGGGCACCGGGTCACCGGCATCGTGCACCTGTCCGACGGCGGCGAATCCGTGTACGAGGTGACCGCACAGAGCGCGGCAGGCATCCGGAGGTACCGGACCCGGCGGCTGGTGCTGGGCACCGGGACCCGGCCCTACCTGCCGCCCGCCGCGCAATCCCTGCGGCAGACCGGCGCCACCGTGCTGCACAACAGTGACTACCTGGCACGCAAACAGGAGCTGCAGCAGAAGCGATCCATCACCATTGTCGGGTCCGGCCAAAGCGCCGCCGAGCTGTACCTGGACCTGCTGGAGGAGATGGACGGCCACGGGTATGAGCTGAACTGGGTCACCCGGTCCGGCCGGTTCTTCCCGCTGGAGTACACCAAGCTCACCTTGGAAATGACTTCGCCGGACTATGTCGACTACTTCCATGCCCTGCCCGGGGCGTCCCGCGACCGGCTCATCGCGCAGCAGAAGAACCTGTACAAGGGCATCGATTCCGATCTGATCAACACCATTTACGACACCCTGTATGCCAAGAGCCTGCGCGCGGAACCCCGGACCCGGCTGCTCACCCACCTGGAGCTGCGCGGGGCAACAGTCAACCCCGCGACGGGAGCATCCACGCTGGAGCTGCACCACACCGAGCAGGACCGCCCGTTCAGCCTGCAAAGTGACGCCGTGGTCCTGGCCACCGGCTACACCTACCGGGAACCGGAGTTCCTGACAGGCATCGCACAGCGGATCCGCCGTGACGCCGCGGGACGCTTCGACGTCGACCGCTGGTACGGAATCGGCACCGAACCGGCCGAAATTTTCGTGCAGAACGCCGAACTGCACACCCACGGTTTTGTCACCCCGGACCTGGGGATGGCCGCCTACCGCAACTCCGCGATTATCCGCGCCGTGCTGGGCCGGGAGGTCTACCCCGTGGAAACCTCCATCACCTTCCAGGAGTTCGGCGCCCCGCAAAACACCGCGGTGCCGGTCCAAGACGAACCTGCCGAGCAGTCGGAGGCCCGCGCATGAACTTCAGCTTCACTCCCGTGAACCCCGCCGCCGACGCCCCGCTACTGCACAGCTGGATGACCCGGGACTACGCAAGGTTCTGGGGCATGCTCAATGCCTCTGTGACCGACGTCGAACGCGAATACACCGGCATTGCCGCCAACCCGCACCACCATGCCTGGCTGGGCCGCGGGGAGGACGGCACCCCGGCGTTCCTGGCGGAAAGCTACGCCCCGGCGCATTCCCCGCTGGCCGGAACCTATCCGGTGGAGAAGGGCGATCTGGGAATGCATCTGCTGGTGGGGCCGCCGGATGCACCGCAGCCGGGCTTCACATCCGCTGTGTTCCGCGCCGTGCTGGAGTTCCTCTTCGGCGATCCCGCCGTGGACCGGATTGTCGTGGAGCCGGATGTCCGCAACACCAAGATCGCCGCCCTGAATGCCCGCTTCGGATTTGTCCCGGACCGGCTCATCGAACTGCCGGACAAAACCGCCAGCCTCAGTTTCTGCACCCGCGCCGGCTTCGCCGCTGCGCTCAAAGGAGTTACCCCGTGACACGCACAGCCGCCCCCGCTGCCACACCCGCTGCCCCGGCCCCTGGCCCGGAAACCACCTCACCCGGCACCACCTCACCCGGCACCACCGCACACCTCACGCCCGAGCGCTGGAACCGCGCCAACCGGCATCTGGTTCGCAAGGCGATTGCCGAGTTCTCCCACGAGCGCATCCTGCAGCCGTTGGAAGAAACCGGCCGGGACGGCATGTTCCGGCTGACGTCGGATGACGGCCGTGCCGTATACCGGTTCCGGGCCACCGTGCTTGCGCTGCAGCACTGGAATGTCGCCGCCGAGAGCATCGAACGCACCCTGGACGGGGCCGGCGCTGCCCTGGACGCCTTGGATTTCATCACCGAATTCGCCGGCACGCTGGGCATCAATGAGCAGATGCTGCCCGTGTACCTGGAGGAGATTTCCTCCACGCTCGCCTCCGCCGCGTTCAAGGATGCCCCCGATGCTCCGGACTCCGGGCTGCTGGCAGCCGGTCTTACCGGCGGCGCGGATCCGGCAGCGGATTTCCAGGCCGTGGAGCGTTCCATGACCGAGGGGCATCCCTGCTTTGTGGCCAACAACGGGCGGCTGGGGTTCGGATCCGGTGATTACCTGGCCTACGCCCCGGAAGCGGGCGCGCCTATCCGGCTGGAGTGGATCGCGGTACGGGCGGACCGGACCCGGTTCACTGCGGTGGCCGGGATGGATTACCGGCGGCATCTGCACAAGGAACTCGGCGCCGCCACACTCGCGGCCTTTGAGTCGGCCCTCGCCGCCGCCGGCCTGGACCCGGCCGGCTACTACTATCTGCCCGTCCACCCCTGGCAGTGGCGGAACAAGCTCAGCGTCACCTTCGCCGCCGACGTCGCCAACCGGCACATTGTCCATCTGGGCACCGGCGAGGACACCTATCAGGCCCAGCAGTCCATCCGTACCTTCTTCAACCGGTCCAAGCCTTCCCGCTGCTACGTAAAGACCGCACTGTCCGTGGTGAACATGGGCTTTATGCGCGGCCTCTCCCCCGAGTACATGGTGGCTACCCCGGCGATCAATGACTGGCTGCACGGCCTGGTCTCTGCGGATCCCGCCCTGCAGGCGGCGGACTTCCGGATCCTGCGCGAGGTGGCCGCCATCGGATACACCAACCGCTACTACGACGCCGCGGCGCCCAAGGGCTCCCCGTACCGGAAGATGCTGGCGGCGCTATGGCGGGAAAGTCCGCTGGACCAGCTCGACAACGGCGAGCAGCTGGCCACCATGGCCTCCCTGCTGCACACGGACGCGGCCGGGACGCCGTTTGCCTCGGCGCTCATCAGCCGGTCCGGTCTGCCCGCCCGGCAGTGGCTCCGCCGGTACCTGGAGGCCTATCTGGTGCCGCTGCTGCACTGCTTTTACGCCTATGACCTGGCCTTTATGCCGCACGGAGAAAACCTGATCCTGGTGCTGCGCGACGGCGTGCCGCAGCGGGTCTTTATGAAGGACATTGCCGAAGAGATTGTGGTGATGGGCGAGAAAGTGGAACTGCCCGAAGAGGTATCCCGTGTCCGCGTGCAGATCCCGGCGGAGGAAAAGGTCCTCTCCCTCTTCACTGATGTCTTCGACTGCTTCTTCCGCTTCCTGTCCGCCCTCCTGCATGAGGACGGCATCCTGGACCAGCAGGACTTCTGGGCAGAGGTGGCCGAGACCGTGGCGCAGTACCAGGACGCCCATCCCGAATTTGCCGGTGATTTTGCGGCATCGGATCTCTTTGCGGAGGATTTCGTCCTCTCCTGCCTGAACCGCCTGCAGCTGCGCAACAACCAGCAGATGCTGGACCTTAGCGATCCGTCCGGCGGCCTGCAGTTCTCCGGGCGCATCCCCAACCCGCTGGCCGGGTTCCGTCCGGCGTCGCGCGGGCACTAGCCCACCCCTGTCTGCTGCCGGTTTGGGAAATCCCTCCGCTGCGAAGTGGCAGGGGTTTCCCAAACCGGTCGCTTTCTCCCATACCGGCAGCGAATGCGGCGCCGAAGGGGGCCTGGAGGAAGGCGGCTTTAATATTCCCGCGAGCTCTGCGAGCGCGGAATTTCGTTGCCGCCGTTCCAGGCCCCCGCAGGCGCCGGGACGGGACAGAGCACTACCGCAGCGCGGAAACCCCGGTAATGTCCCGCCCGACAATCAGGCTGTTGATTTCGTAGGTGCCCTCGTAGGTGTAGATCGCCTCCGCGTCGGCGAAGATCCGGGCCATCCGGTAATCCGTGACTATCCCGTTCCCGCCCAGCAGGCTGCGGCCTATCGCCACGCTTTCGCGCATCCGTGCACTGGCGTAGGACTTGGCCAGTGCAGCCCGGGCCATTTCGCCGGGTGAACCGCTGCGCGCTGCGTAGCCGCCGTGTTCCAGTTCCGTGACCCGTGCCAGCATTCCGGTGCTGGCCACCGTGTTGCCCAGCATCTGGACCAGCTGCTGTTGGATGAGCTGGAAGGAGGCGAGCGGGCGGCCGAACTGCAGGCGCCCGACGGCGTAGTCCCGGGCGACGTCGAACGCGGCCATCTGCGCGCCCACTGCCTGCCAGCCCACCATGATCCGTGAGCCGCGCAGCAGCTGCTTGGTGTCATCGAAGCTGTCCACGCCGGCGAGCAGGTCCGCTTCGGGCACGCGGACATCGGTCAGGACAATGTCCGCGTTCTGCACGGTGCGCAGTGCGGTCTTGTTTTCGATCCGGGTCCGGGTGACGCCGGGCAGGTTGGCGTTCAGCAGGAACCCGCGGGTCCGGCCGGTTCCCGGCTCCTTCGCCCACAGGACCATGTAGTCGCAGAAGGTCCCGTTGCCAATCCAGCGTTTGGTGCCGTTGAGGATCCAGGTGTCCCCGTCCCGCACCGCGGTGGTGGCCATCCCGCCGGCGACGTCGGAACCATGCTCAGGCTCGGTCAGTGCGAAGGCGCCGGTGATGCGCAGGGCCCGTGCGTCCTCGAGCAGCCGGTCCTTCTGCTCCTCGGAGCCGAAGGCATGCAGGGCCTCCACAAACAGGTCATGGTGGACCATAAAGAAGGTGGCAATGGAGGTGTCCGCACGGGTAATCTCCGCGATCACCAGTCCCGCGAACAGCGGCGAGTACCCCTGCTGTACGGGTGTGGACAGGCCCAGGTCCGCCAGTTTCGGCAGCAGCTCCGCCGGGAAGCGGGCCTCGTTCCACCAGGTGTCGGCGTACGGGAGCACTTCATCGGCGAGGAAGCGGCGCAGTTGCGCCAGTTTCTCCTGCTCGGTTTCACTCAGCAGACCTTCGAAACCGTAAAAGTCGGCGTCGGGCAGATTCAGTTGCGGGGCGTGCGTCATCAGGGTCAGCGCGGTCCCATCCGGATGGCGCCGTCCAGCCGGATGGTTTCACCGTTGAGCATCTGGTTCTCGATGATGTGCGCGGCCAGGGAGGCGTACTCCGTGGCCCGGCCCAGCCGCGAGGGGTGCGGAACCTGTGCGGCCAGCGAGTCCTGGGCGGCCTGCGGCAGCCCGGCCATCATGGGTGTCTCGAAGATCCCCGGCGCAATGGTGACCACCCGGATCAGGTGCCGGGCCAGTTCGCGGGCCATGGGCAGGGTCATTGCGGCAACGCCGCCCTTGGACGCGGCGTAGGCGGGCTGGCCGATCTGCCCGTCAAAGGCCGCCACGGAGGCGGTGTTGATGATGACCCCGCGCTCCTCGGTGCCGTTGGCCGTCACCGGGTCCGTTTCGGCCATCGCCGCGGCGGCCAGCCGGGACACGTTGAACGTGCCGATCAGGTTGACGCTGACCACCCGGGCGAAGTCCTCCAGCGGCAGCACACCGTCGCGGCCCAGGACCTTCCCCGGGGTGGCGATACCGGCGCAGTTCACGGCCACCCGGAGCGGCCCTGCGGCCATGGCGACTTCCACGGCGGCCTGCATCTGGTCCGGATCGGTGACGTCGCCGGGGACAAAGTGCGCGTTGTCGCCCAGTTCTTCGGTGTAGGCGAGCCCGCCGGACTGCGGCAGGTCCACCACCACCACGGAGGCGCCGGCGTCGTAAAGTTTCCGTGCCGTGGCCCGGCCGAGCCCGGAGGCTCCCCCGGTCACTATTGCCGACGCACCTGCGATGTCCATGCATTCCTCCTGAAGTACCGAATTCGAACCGGGGTACCTGCCCCGGCCGCCGGAGAACTGTCGCGCAGATCACACCGGCAGGTCGAGCCTACTGTGCGCGGGCCGGTGCCGCATCCTCGGCTGCTGGTCTAGGGTGGGCGCATGCTCTTCGAGGATCCGGACATGGATGCCGACGCCCGCGCCGAGGCGGCCGGCGCTGCCGTGAGCGCCGCCTTTGGCCGCCAGCTCGCGGGGCTGCCGGGAACCCATCTTGCCGCCACCAGCCGGCCGGCGTCCCGCCTGCAGCAGCTGCGTCAGCCCTGGCACTACTGGTGGCAGGCGCACTATGTGGATGCCCTTCTGGACGCCGCCCTCCGCGAGCGCCGCACCGGCACTCCGTTCCGCGGTCCCGATCTGCCGTCCGCAGCGGACCTGGCGGCCACCCTGGTCAGGACCATCGGCCTGCGCAACCGGATGCGCTACACCAACCGTTTCTACGACGACATGGCCTGGCTCGCCCTGGCCGTTGGCCGGCTGAACCTGCTGTCCGGATCGCGGGACCGGCAGCGGCCCTACCGGAAAATCCTGCAGGCGCTGAACGCCGCGCTGGTCTCCGCGCACACGCCGGAACTGGGTGGCGGGTTGTACTGGAACCGGGACCGGACGTTCAAAAACACGCCGGCCACCGGCCCGGCGGCCCTGCATTTTGTCCGAAGCGGTTCCCGGGACCGTGCGCAGGAACTGGTGGACTGGCTCAACGCCACGCTGATAGATCCCCAGACCGGCCTGTACATGGACGGCGTGAAGATGGTGGGCGGGCATCCGCAGCTGGAATCCCGGGTGTTCAGCTACAACCAGGGCCCGGTCCTCGGTGCCCTGCTGGAGCTTGGCGGCAGCGCCAACCTGTCCCGGGCAACGGACCTGGTGAACGGCGTGGCCGCGCACCTGACGGATAACGACGGCGGGGTGCGGGTTTTGCGCACCCACGGCACCGGTGACGGCGGGCTCTTCACCGGCATCCTGGCGCGGTACCTGGCGCAGGCGGCGGTGTCCCCCGCACTGCCGGAATCGGACCGACGCACGGCTGCCGCGCTGGTGGATGCCACCGCGCAGGCACTCTGGGACGGGCGGAGCAAACGCGGTGACTGGCTGGTGTTCGGCATCCGCCCGCTGGAACCGGCAGCGGCTGCCTACCCGGGCGGTTCCGCCGTCGGGCTCTCCACCCAGCTGCAGGCCTGGATGATCCTGGAGGCCGCCGCCCGCGTGCACCGGGCGGGCGCGGACCCGGACTAACCCGTGCCGGTTCCGGCCGGGGATCCCCGGCGGTTCAGCTGACCTTTAGCGGATGCTGCGACGCGGCGGCCGTCGGGTCCAGGTCCGCCAGGGTGATGAGGTGTTGCGGATGCTCCGGCAACGGGAAGCTCCTGTCCACCTGCAGGTTGCTGTCCACATGCAGCAGCTCCCCGGAATCCAGCAGCCGCCAGTTGGGATTGGCATCCATCTTTTCCGTCGCCAGCAGAACCGCGGGCCGCTGCTCCCGGCCCATCTGCTCGCTGTGGAGGGAGATCCGCTCGCTGTGCTTTTCGTTGTGGGGGCCTTCCGCCGCCTCCTGCAGGACATACAGCGGGTGCGTGTCCGGGTAGCGGACGGCCCAGACGTCGGTTGGTGTGGTGAGGATGATGTTCACGGCATAAAGCCGCAGGTTCCGGGCCACCCAGGTCAGTGCCGTGCCGATGGCCGCGCCCACGTTTCCGCCGTTGTTCCTTGCCTCGGCGGTGATGAGGGCAAACACGCGTTCGCTGTCGGTTTCGCCCCGCACCAGGTCATAGGCATCGAGCTGGCGCAGCCGGTTATCCAGCACATCCAGGTCTTCCACCACCCCGTTGTGCGCCAGCAGCCTGTTGTCCTGCACAAAGGGGTGGGTGTTCACCGCGGTGTTTCCGCCGGTGCTGGCGTAGCGGACGTGGGCAAGGAAGGTTGTGCTTTCCAGCTCCCGTGCTTCCTGCGCGTATTTCACGTCCTCATACGCGGCTACCGGGGCCTTGTCGACTTCCGGTGTTCCGTCCGGGGCAAAGGTGCCTATCCCGAACCCGTCGGCTTCCTTGCGGCTTTGCCGGGCCAGGCTGTCCGGTGCCGTCAGCAGCCAGAAGGTCGCGTGGACGGGGGTTTTCCCTGCGTGCATCCCAAAGAGCCGGCACATCGTGGACCTCCTGGTTGGATCCTAAGCGTCCCGCGGGCCGTCGGCGGATGGCAAGGGCCCGGGCATTCGTTTCTGCGGGTAGGGGGCACGCTGTTCGCTCAGCATCTGCACAAAGGCGGCAATCCGGCGTTCGCGGGCGGCCTGCGTTTTGAGGGTTTTCAGCCGAAAGTACAGCGCATACCGGTTCTGCGCGGTCAGGACGTCATACATCGCCTGGGCCTCGGGGACCTGTGCGATGGCCGCGCGCAGGTCATCGGGGATTTCAGCCGCCGCGGACCCGGCATACGCGGCATCCCAGCGCCCGTCCACCTTGGCACTGAGCACCGCATCCCGGCCGGCCGGATGCATCCTGCCTTCCGCTTCGAGCCGGGCAATATGCCCTACGTTGCGCAGCGACCAGATGCTGCGCGGACCACGTGGCTGGAAACGCTGCAGGTAGCTTTCCTCGTCCCGCTTGTTCGCCTGCCCGTCAATCCAGCCAAAGCACAGGGCTTCGTCCAAGGCAGTGCGGTACGTCAGGCTGGTGACGCTGCCGCCCTTGCGGCCCAATACCAGACGCACTCCCTGGGACTGTGCGTAGCTGTGCTCCAGCCACTGCCGCCATGCCCCCGCGTCCGGCAGGAGGAGCTCGGGAAACTCCCGTGTCATGGCCCAAGTCTAGGCACCGGCGGAGGGGGCGGGAAGCGTCCGGTGCGGTTCCGCACCGGTTCAGCCGATGGCCGAAGCCCAGCGTGCCGAATGACGGGTGCGGGGGCTTTGGGGTAGAACACTCCTATGAACGTTCGTACTCCTGATCCCTATCCAGGCTGGCTCTCCGAGGAAGACCTCTATGAAGCCAGGCAGCGGCTCCCCATGGTTTACGTGGAAGCAGTGCCGGTCCGCTGCGACCCGCTGGGCTACGTCACGGAAGTCGGGCTGCTGCTGCAGGCCACACCCGAAGGCCGGATGGTGCGTTCCTTCGTGTCCGGGCGCGTGATGTACCGGGAGACCATCCGGGGTGCCCTGCTGCGCCACCTGGAAAAGGATCTTGGGCCGCTTGCCCTCCCGCAGCTGCCGCCCACCCTGGTGCCGTTCGCCGTCGCCGAGTTCTTCCCGTCGCCGTCGCAAAGCGGGCTGACGGACGAACGCCAGCATGCCGTGGCCCTGGCCTACCTGATTCCGGTGACCGGTGAGTGCAGTCCGCGCCAGGATGCCCTGGAACTGTCCTGGCTCACTCCGGAGGAAGCCCTGAGTCCGGAAATCTATGCCGAGTTCTCCGGCGGCCGCGGCGACCTGCTCCGTCAGGCCCTCGCCTCGGCCGGATGGGGCCGCTGAGCGGCGTAACCAAAGCTTTATATAATGGGGGCTTTGGGGAGCCGAGGTCCAACCACGAAGGAATCGCCATGTCTGAGAGCCAGCCGGAATCGTATACATTCCGGGTCAATGCGGAGCTGCTTTCCCCCGGGCAGCAGCTGGTCCCGGGCGACGGCGCCGCCGCACCGCTGGCTCCAGTGGCGGGCACCAGCCTGGAGGATGATGACTTCGGCACTCCGGCGCTGGTCATCGTGAAGCTTGAGGACGGGGAAACCGTGCGCCTGGCGTACGCCTCCTCGGTCCGGGTGCTGGCTCCGGCACCCGAGGGCTCGCCGTCGGACGCCGTCCGCCGGATCCCGTCCGAAGAGGACAACGCGGCGGAGATCCTCTCCGCTGCCGCGGCGGCCCATCCGGAGAATGCGGCAGTACAGGAGATCACCTCCCGGCTGGAACGCGGCCTGAACGTGAAGTCCGGCAGCAACCTGCAGGATGTGCGTGATCTGGCGCATCTCCTGTTTGTGGACCTCGGCGATGCGGAAAACGCCCTGAAGGTCTGCAACATCATCACCGGGCTGCCCTTCGACGGGAACTTCGGGCGCTGGAACTGGATCCAGGGCACCCTGGCGCTCGCTGCGCACATCACCCATGAGGCCGGCGACGACGAGAGTGCCGCCGCCTACAGCCAGGCGGTCCGCGCGGCGGACGCCTCCGAAACGGATCCGCTGAAGGCCAAGCTGGCCGCCGAGCTGCTGCAGCGGCAGCTGAACGAGCCGAACCTGTATGACAGGGAGATCCACCGGGCGGCCGAGGCCGGCAATGCGGACAGTGAGCGGGAATGGCGGATCCTGCGCCTGAACTCGCTGCTGTACCTGCGTGCCCACGGCGGGTCGCAGACCCTTTCCGACGCCGAACTTGAGCGCCGGATCCGTACCGAACTGATCGCCGTCCGGGGCTAGTTCAGCGGCCCCGGCGCACCGCTGCGCAGGTGTTTCCGGCGCAGGTGCATGGCCAGCACAACGGCCATGCCGACGGCGGCGCCGATCAGTGTTTCAATGCCGCGGTCCTGCAGCAGGTGCATCGGATTGCTCGGGTGGGCCAGCTCGGTGCTGACCAGGGCCAGCGGCGTCACCACCACTTGGGCCAGGGCGTATTGGCGGGCGATGAACATTTCCGCGCCGAACTGGCAGGCCGCGATGACCAGGACCATCTGCCACGGTTCCAGCCCGGGCAGCAGGATCAGTGCGGTCAGCAGCAGGCCGCCGAACGTGCCCAGGATGCGCTGCAGGCCCCGGTAAACCCGGTGCCGTACGGTCTGGCCCACCAGCGGAACGGTGGCCGCGACCATGGCCCAGTAGTTGTGGCCGATCCCCAGCAGGGTGGCAATGGAGCCGGCCAGCGAGGCGGCCACGGCATACTGCAGCCCGTCCAGATAGATGAACCGCCGCTGGGCAGCGGAGAACCGCGGCCGTGCGGGTTTGTCCCAGGCGGTCCGGTACTTCCTCAGGAACATCCCGGACTGGCCAATCAGAATGGAAAAGGACACGGTCAGCACTGCGGTGAGCATGCCCTGCCAGACCGGCGGCTGGTTGGGCACGGAGGAGATGGCTGCAAAGGCGAAGATATGGAACAGCGATCCCGCCGGCCGCAGCCGCCAGAAACCGGTGGCCACGGTTCCCAGCCCGGCAACCAGGGTAGTGCCCACCACGGTGCCCCAGGCATCCAGGTCCAGGCGCGCGCACAGTGCAGCCGCCAGGATGACCGCCAGCATCAGGGCGCCGGCCCGGCCCTGATGGCCCAGGCGCTGGCGGTGCGGTTCGTTCCGCCCGTAGATCCCGGTGAACGCACCGAAGCTTGCAAAGATGGCCAAGTCTATCCGCCCCAGGAACAGCACCAGGAGCAGCGGCAGGCCAATGCCGACGGCGCAGCGGACCGCCGCGTGGTGATCGTTGTGCGCGGGCCCCATCCTGAACATCTCCTGCAGGTGCGTCAAAGCTGTAGCTGCTGCCTTTCCTGTTGTTCGGCGTCGGGGTTATCCGTGACGGGCCCTGGTCTCTGTGGAGTTTTACTTCCGCCGTCCAACGTATCGCCGCCTTATGGCAGGCCTGAATAAATGTGGTGAACCTCCCAGCCCCGGGTGGCGGCACTCGGCACCCCGGGGGTAGGGCAAAATGGAAGGGTGTCTTCCTCAGCCTTCTCCTTCACCCTCGGTAAGCGCCTGCGCGAAACCGCTCCCGCAGCGGCAGATGCCCGCGTAGAGGCGAACGGAGGCGGCTTCCAGGGCCGGACAGGCACCATCTCCACCCCGCATGGCGAGATCAAGACGCCGGCGTTTATTGCCGTGGGTACCAAAGCCACGGTGAAGGCCGTCCTGCCGGAGTCCGTGGCGGACCTGGGGGCGCAGGCGGTGCTGGCCAACGCCTACCACCTGTACCTGCAGCCCGGCCCGGACATCCTGGACGAGGCCGGCGGCCTGGGGAAGTTCATGAACTGGTCCGGCCCCACGTTCACCGATTCGGGCGGTTTCCAGGTCATGAGCCTGGGCGCCGGGTTCAAAAAGGTCATCAATATGAACGCCGACGGCACCACGCATGCCACCGGCGCGGACGACGACGTCGCGCCCGGCAAGGAACGGCTCGCGCATATTGACGACGACGGCGTCTGGTTCAAGTCGCACCTGAACGGGGATAAGCACCGGTTCAGCCCCGAGATTTCGATGCAGGTGCAGCACAAAATCGGTGCGGACATCATGTTCGCCTTTGATGAGCTGACCACGCTGATGAACTCGCGCGGCTACCAGGAAATGTCCCTGGAGCGGACCCGGCTGTGGGCGCTGCGGTGCCTGGCCGAACACGCTCGGCTCACCGAGGAACGCGTCGGCAAGCCCTACCAGGCCCTGTTCGGGGTCCTGCAGGGCGCCCAGTATGAGGATCTGCGGCGCAAGGCTGCCCGCGATCTGGGTGCCATGGACTTTGACGGCTTCGGCCTGGGCGGTGCCTTCGAGAAGGAAAACCTCGGCACCATTGTCCGCTGGTGCACGGAAGAGCTGCCGGAGAACAAGCCCCGCCACCTGCTGGGCATCTCCGAGCCGGATGACATCTTCACCGCCATCGAGAACGGCGCCGATACCTTTGACTGCGTCTCCCCCACCCGGGTGGCCCGCAACTCTGCCTTCTACACCCCGTACGGGCGCAAGAACCTCTCCAACGCGAAGTACAAGAAGGACTTCGGTCCGCTGGTGGACGGCTGCGACTGCTACACCTGCACCCACTACACCCGGGCGTACATCCAGCACCTGTTCAAGGCCAACGAGATGGTCTCCCACACGCTGATCTCCATCCACAATGAGCGCTTCACCGTGAAGCTGGTGGACGATGCCCGGCTGTCCATTGAGGACGGGACGTTCTTCGACTTCAAGGCCGAGGTCCTGGGCAAGTACTACAGCGGCACGTAGGTTCCCTGCCGCTGCAGCACCTGGCACCGGGGTTTACCCGGCAGGCTAGTTCCAGGCCCGGGGCAGCGGCTCGTTGTCCTGGTCCGGCTCATCCGTCGGGTTCTGCCGTTCAGCGCCTGGATCCTCCGCGCCGCCCGTCGGGGAACCGTCCGCGTGGCCTGCCTGCTGCTGGCCGCTTTCTGCGTCCTCGTCCTGTCCGGGAACCGGCGGATCAACTATCTGCAGCTGTTCCTCAGCCTTGGTCTCATTGTGTTCGAAATCTTTGTCCTGGGGCACTGTGTCCTCCTGTGGATTATTCGAAAAAGCCGGGGTATCCGGCGGTTATGAATTGTCCGGCTTTGCCAGGGTGTCTTCGTCCTCTTCGAGGGCGGATTGGGAATCACGCTCGGTATCGCCGGGGCTGGAATCCTCGCGGGATTCCTCGATCAATGCCTTCGTGACCTCGTCGTTGAATTCATCCCGGGTGCCTGCCAGGTTTTCATCTGCTGCTTTGGCGCCGGGGTTGGAAACCGGTTCTTCAGTGTTCATGCCGTTGCTCATGCTTTTGCTCCCGCCGTATCGGTGAAGGTAAACGCGTGCGTTCC
This sequence comes from Arthrobacter zhangbolii, assembly GCF_022869865.1. Taxonomy (NCBI): domain Bacteria; kingdom Bacillati; phylum Actinomycetota; class Actinomycetes; order Micrococcales; family Micrococcaceae; genus Arthrobacter; species Arthrobacter zhangbolii. The sequence goes on along the minus strand of NZ_CP094984.1, from coordinate 352,398 downwards.
CCTACCCTTGCACATCACGGGACGGATTTCTCCCCGGCAGGGCAGGCCCCGGGAGAGCCGTATTCGGAGCCTAGCGCCCGGCCGCGGGCTCCAGCTCAGGGGCGGCGTACGTTGGTTCACGCCGCTTGATGACCTTGATGACGGCGGCGGTGACGGGCACAAACAGGAACTCGACCAGGGTTTTGTAAAGGAATCCGAAGATCACGTAGTTCAGGAACCCGGCGGCGTCGGTAATCCCGATCACCGGTGCCGCCACGGCGCAGAAAATCAGGGTGTCCGCGAACTCCCCCACACCGGTGGAGGCCATCAGCCGTCCGGCCAGGGCTTTTTCCCGGAACCGTTCCTTCATCCGCACCAGCACCAGCGAGTTCAGCAGCTGGCCCGCAAGGAACCCGAGCAGGCTGGCCAGCACTATCTGCCAGACCGGGCCCAGCGCCACCTCCAGCGCGGCCTGCTTTTCCTGCCCGTAGGCATCATCGAAACCGGGCAGCGCAATGATGATCGCGAAACTGACGACGGCGAGCAGCGCCATGCCAAATCCGGTGAAGATCGCACGGCGGGCAGCCTTAAAGCCGTACACCTCGGACACCACGTCGCCGAGGATGTATGCCAGCGGGAACAGGAAAAACCCGCCGTCGGTGACAATCTCCAAACCGCCCGGCAGGTCAAAGTGCACGCCCTTGCTGGCGCCGATGTTGGAAATGACAATCACCACGCACATCAGCGTGAGGATCAGGTCATACTGGGAGCTCCCGCGGGAGGCGTAGATTGCAGGGGTTTTTGCAGCTGCCCGTGGCTGTGCAGTCATGGCATTTCCGTTTCGGTAGTGGTTCGCCTGGCGTCCGCCGGCTGTATTAGCACTGTGCCCGCTGCCCCGGGCAGCCCCGCAGGGCCGCATCCATTCTGCCATGTCCGGCCGCCCGTCCGCTCCGGCGTATATTTCCCCATCCGGTACCGCTTTTTGAACGTGTTCAAAACTGTGGTCTACTGAACGCTGGAAATACTGCATAAGGGAGCATCATTGGCCGTCACCGTCAAGAGCGAACAGACGCGCCGGCTCCTCATCGACACCGCGCTGCACCTGTTCACTCGCCAGGGCTACGAAAAAACCACCATGCGCACCATCGCATTGGAGGCGGGCGTCTCCGTGGGCAACGCCTACTACTATTTCCGTTCCAAGGATGACCTCATCCACGAGCTGTACCGCTCACTGCAGGATGAGCACCGGTCCCTGGCCCTGCCGCTGATCCGCGAGGGACAGAACCTCGGCGAGAACCTCGCGGTCATCCTGGGCACCTGGCTGACCACCCTTGAGCCTTACCACGCCTTCGGCGCACACTTCCTGCGCGATGCCATGGCACCGAACCGCCAGGCCGACGCCGCCGTCGGACGCGGGAAGTCCATTGCCCTTTTCCGCCAGGCGGTTACCAGCGCCCGGCCGCAGCCGCCGCTGGCCATCCGCGATGACCTGCCTGAACTCCTCTGGCTTGTCCACATGGGCATCAGCCTGTTCTGGGTCTATGACCATTCCCCCGGGCAGCGGCGCTCCCACCGGCTGGCTGCGAACCTTGCCCCGCTGATCGCCAAACTCGTTATCCTGTCCCGGCTTCCCGTGGTCCGGAACATCGTGGAGGACGTGGTCTCGCTGCTGCGCGGCATCCGCCGGGATCCGTAACCGAACGACGGCGGCGGCAGCGGCAGGTGTGCCGTCACGGCACGCGCCGGCGGCGTGCCGTCAGCGCATAGCGGACGGGTGGCAGCTTCTCCCGTTTTGGGTGGAAGATGGACCCATGTCTGCAAACACACACTCTTCCGCGGCCACAGCTCCGGCCGTCACGCTGACCATTGCCGGTTCCGAGGCCACCGGCGGTGCCGGTGCCCAGGCCGATCTGAAGACGTTCCAGGAACTGGGCGTTTACGGGATCACGGCCCTGACCTGCATCGTGTCCTTCGACCCGAAGGACTCCTGGAACCACCGCTTCGTGCCGGTGGATCCGCAGGTCATCGCGGACCAGCTCGAGGCCATTACTACGGCCTATGACCTGGATACCGTCAAAATCGGCATGCTCGGCACCCCGGCAACCATCGACGTCGTTGCCAAGGCACTGCAGGCCCAGGACTGGAAAAACCTGGTGCTGGACCCGGTTCTCATCTGCAAGGGCCAGGAACCCGGCGCGGCCCTGGACACGGACCAGGCACTCAAGGCCCAGATCCTTCCGCTGGCAACCTTCGTGACCCCCAACCACTTCGAATCCATGTCCCTTTCCGGCATGGATTCCATCGAGACCGTTGAGGACCTGAAGGAAGCGGCCCGGCGCATCCACGAGGCCAGCGGCGCGGTGGTGCTGGCCAAGGGCGGTGTGCGGATGGAAGGCGACGACGCCGTCGACGTGTTCTACGACGGTGAAACCATGGAGGTGCTGCGCGCACCCAAGGTGGGCGATGTTGCTGTCAGCGGCGCCGGTTGCACCCTCGCTGCCGCCATTACCGCCGAACTGGGCAAGGGCGCCACCCCGCTGGAAGCGGCAAAGACCGCCAAGGCCTTCGTGACCGAAGGTATCCGCAACCGGGTCTCCTCGAATGCGCCGTTTGATGCCCTGTGGCAGGGTAAGGCCGGGCAGGGTCCCGCTCTGTAGTTCCGGGTCATTACCCTCCGCAAAAATACGCAAAAGGGACCTCCCGGCCAGGGGAGGTCCCTTTTGCGTATGCAGCCTGTTCCAGGCCCTGGCTACTTCAGGGTCTCAATGGCGTAGTCGGCTTCCTCGGGGGTGAACTTTGCGCCGTACTGGGAAGTGGACGCCAGCTGTTCCCTCAGTTCCTCGGTGGGCAGGGACAGTTCTTCCTGGAGAATCTTCGCGTATTCCAGTGCATTGGTCTTGTAGTCGGCGGTGATGTTGTCGACGGCGTACTGCGCAGCCTCCGGGGTGTACTTGCCGTATTCCGAGCCAAGCTGGTCATAGATGGCGGCCTTGCTCATATGCATGTCATCGCTGAAGAACTGGGCACTGCTCAGGGCCTGGGCCCTGTCATCACTCTTCGGGACGGCAGGAGCAGCAGGAGCAGGGGGAGCGGCCTGGGCCGGTGCGGAGTAGGTCGGGGTCGGCATCGCGTTGTTGGTTTCGGCTGCCGCCTCGTTTTCCTCGACAGCCGCGACGACAACCGTCGTCAGGGTGAAAACCATCACCACCGAGAGGATCACGTTGAGAACCCAGACAATGGCGGTAACAATCCACGCCGTCTTCCTGTTCTGCTTGTAACCCTCCAGCGGGCGGCCATGCTTGTCCTTCTGGTTACCCGTCAGGGTGATGATCAGGTCAACAAGCGCCCAGATACCGAAGCCGCCACCAGTCAGGAGTTTCAGGACGCCGGTGCCGATCTTGCCCAGATAAAAGCGGTCAATGCCCAGACCACCAAGGAAAAGCGAGAGGAGCCAAGTGACGACAAAGGACTTTCCGGTGATCGTCGCACTCTTGTAATCGGTCGCAGCGGTAGTGCTCATAGCAGGATGTCGCCTTCCAATAATGCGGCTCGTATTTCGTACGGTCGAAACCATAATGCCGCAGCCCGCGTCCGAATCCCGACAATCTGCGGATTCCTCCGGCGCGGTGGAGAAAATACAGTCAAGTCCCTCCAAAAACAAGGTTAGGGCAACTAATTCACGCCTATTAATGCGAACCTTTGCAGCATTGGAATGCTCCTCTATTGTGTCCCTACGGCTTGGTTTTTGGGGGCCGTCACGTGCACGCTGACACTCCTCGACGGGGGTTGGGGGCACAACGGAAAACCTGCCGCAGTGTGTCAGCAGCCGGAAACAGTCCCTGGACGTCCCGGTAGCGCTCGGTGGAATGTTCAAGGAGCGCAATGAGATTGTCCATTCATCACAAACCCGGCGCGGTGCTCACTGCCGCCTTCGCCGGGGTAGCACTCACCGCGGCCCTGGGCCTACCGGCCCAGGCCACCGAGACCACCACTGACGCCAACGGGCTCACGGGAGGAATCTCGGTTGAGCAGTTCGAAGCCCTGAAGGTCGCCCCCAGTTTGCGGGACGCCTCCGGCACGGTTTCGGTCTATGTCCAGTTCACCGGCGAAGGCGCCTTTGAACAGACGCAGCCCGAGGAAGTCAAGGAGGGCAAGGCCGATCCGGTGGTCAACAAACCGCTGGTCGAAGAAATCCGCAGCAACATCGCCTCCCAGGCTGAATCCGTAGCCGCCGAGGCCGACGCCAGCACCCTCTACACCACCACCAACACCCTTCCGGGAACCGCCATTATCGGTGATGCCGAGGCCATCCGTGCCCTCGCCTCCCGCGACGACGTCGCCCGGATTACCAAGATTGTCCCGAAGACCATCGGGAACAAGGGCGCGGATATTGACACCCGCGCACTGAACACCTGGGTGGAACGGAAGCAGACCGGCGAAGGCATCACCATCGCTGTCCTGGACACCGGCATTGACTACACCCACAGCGACTTCGGCGGGCCCGGAACGTTGGAGGCCTACGCGGCCGCCCAGGCTTCCCCCACCATTCCCGCCGCGGACACCGGTCTGGTGGATCCGGCCAAGTTCATTGGCGGATACGATCTGGTGGGCGACGACTACGACGCCGACCCCTCCTCCCCCACGTACCAGCCCGTCCCGCGCCCGGACCTGAACCCGCTCGACTGCGGCGGGCACGGCAGCCATGTGGCGGGCACAGCGGCGGGCTACGGCACCAACGACGACGGCACCACGTTCCGCGGCGACTACTCGACCCTCACGGCCGAGCAGGTCAACGGCATGCGGATCGGCCCCGGCTCCGCCCCCGGCGCACAGCTGGTCAGCATCCGGGTCTTCGGCTGCGCCGGTTCCTCCGAGGTGGTCGGCCAGGCACTGGACTACGTCCTGGACCCCAACGGCGACGGCGACTTCTCGGACCGCGCCCAGGTGGTCAACATGTCCCTGGGCTCCGATTACTCCCCGGTGGATGATCCCGAAAACGACATTGTGGACAAGCTGACCCAGCAGGGCATCCTGTCCGTCGTCGCTTCCGGCAACGCCGGCGACGTGTACGACATCGGCGGCTCACCGGGCAACGCGCGCTCGGCCCTGACCGTTGCCAGCACCATCGGCAGCCAGGTCACCCTGGACCGCGCCGATGTCCTGGCGCCCGAGGAACTCGCCGGCCCCGTAGCCGGACAGTACTCCGCCAACTTCAACTACTCCGATCCGGCCGTCACCGAAGAACAACTCACCGGCGACGTGGTCCCGGCTCCCGCGAACAATGCCTTCGGCTGCAACCCGTACCCCGCCGGTTCGCTGGCGGGCAAGTGGGTCTGGATCCAGTGGGAAGAGGACGGTGCCTTCCCCTGCGGCTCAACCGTGCGTTTCAACAACGCCCAGAACGCCGGCGCCACCGGCGTTGTGCTGGATTCCCCCCGTTCGGTCTTTGAGTCCGGCATCGGCGGAAACGCCACCATCCCCGGCATCCAGCTCAACGCCGAATCCTCGGACCGCCTGCGGCCGGCCGCCCTGGCCGGAACCCTGACGCTGAAGCTGTCCCCGTCCTACATGGCCACCGCAGGTGCCCCTTCAGGCGAGGGCGACACCGTCAGCCCGTTCACCTCCCGCGGAGTCCATGGCTCCAACGGCATTGTGAAGCCCGACGTCGCTGCCCCCGGTTCCTCCATCGGTTCGGTGGCAGTCGGTTCCGGAGACGGTGCATCGGTCAAGAGCGGCACGTCCATGGCCACTCCGCATGTGGCCGGCATTGCCGCCCTGGTTTACGCCGCCACGGATCTGAACGCTTACGAGGTCAAGTCCGCCATCATGAACACCGCCACCCATGACCTGCTGACCGCGGACGGAGCCGTACAGGGCCCCAACCGCGTCGGTTCCGGCCGGGTGGACACTTTGGACGCCCTGAACAACAAGACGCTGGCCTACGCCACGGATGACCAGGCACTGACCAGCGTGAACTTCGGTGTCCTGGAACTGGGCAAGGAAGCTCTGGTGCTCACCAAGCAGGTCACCGTGGAGAACAAGTCCGACCGCCCGCAGAACTACACCGTGAGCTACCTGGGCGCAACGACCATGCCCGGCGTCGACATCAGCACCACCCCCTCGGTCAACGTGCCTGCCAATGGCAAGGCGACCGTGGATGTCACGCTGAGCATCTCCGATCCGTCGGCACTGACCAAGACGGCTGACTCCGCTGCCGCCCTCGAGCAACTCGGCCTGTCACGCCAGTTCCTTTCCGACGTTTCCGGCCGCGTACAGCTGGAAGGCAAGGGAACTCCCACCCTGCGCGTTCCGGTCTACTCGGCTCCCAAGCCGACCTCGGACATGAGCGCCGGCACGGAGATCCCCTTCGCTGACACGGATACCCTCACCAGCACCGTCACCCTGCAGGGACGGGACCTGAACCAGGGCGAGGGCGCTTCACGCTACCTCTCCATGGTGGCGCCTCTGGTGCTGGGCGCCGAGAGCCCCCGCCTCGAGACCGTGAAGATGGATTCGATGTACGCCATGGATGTGCAGTCCGTGGGTGCTTCCTCCAACATCCCGACGCTCAAGTCCGCCGGTGAAGACCCGCAGGATGCCGTGGTGAACTTCGGTGTCAGCACGTGGGGCAACTGGGCGATCCTGGGTGCTTCGAATGAAATCGACGTGGAAATTGACACCAACGGGGACTCCGTTCCGGACTACGTCGCCTTCACCACCCGCGCCGATGACCTGGACCTGGTCCTGATCTCCACCTACCGGCTGAACCCGGACGGCAGTGCCGAACTGGTGGACCAGACGGGTGCCAACGGCGTCCTCGGCGACACGGACAGCAACACGTTCGACACCAACGCGGTGACCCTTCCGGTTTCCGCCTTGGCGCTGGGCCTGGACGTCAATGCGGCGTCCGCACCGCTGCAGTACCGTGTCACCACGTGGAGCCCCTACAACGTGGATGACCAGGGCAACAGCGTCCCGGTTGACGCCACGGAGTACATTCCCTTCGACGCCGCCAACCCGGCACTGACGTTCAAGGGCGCCACCGCGGATGCCCTGTTCGCCGACGTCGACGGCGGCAAGCTGGACGTGACCCGCAGCGCCGGCACCACCGACGCCAAGGCACTGTTCCTGCACCTGCACAACGCCACCGGCGATCTCAGCGGCACCAACGGCGACGGCGGCCGGGCGGAAGTCCTGCCGATCAACGTTCCGGCCAAGGTGGTCAACCCGGTAAGCGCGGTCAGCAAGTGCAACGCCTTCAAGGCCGAAATCACTGTGACCGTGCAGAACAACGGCGACCGCCGCGCGGACGTTGACCTCAACAGCCCGTACGGCAAGGCCAAGGTCATGAAGCTGGAGCCGGGCGAGACCGGCACCGCGGTCATCAAGACGCGCCAGCTCTCCGTCACCGCCGGCGAGGTAACGGCTTCCTACAAGTTCCTCGGTAAGGGGAAGGCTGAGAAGGCCGAGTACACGGCCGCCTACGGCGCTGTGAAGTGCAGCAGGTAGCCGAGTGCAGCAGGTAGCCTCCGGCTAGGCAAAAGCGGCGGGTCCCGGAAAAATCCGGGACCCGCCGCTTTTTTGTTTTGTGCTTGGCCGTTGCCTGCGAGGGCCTACTTCTGCAGCTTGGACATCCGCCGGTCCGCGAGGATCCTGCCGCCGGTCTGGCAGGTGGGACAGTACTGCAGGGAGGAGTCCGCGAAGGACACCTCGCGGACCGTATCCCCGCACACCGGACAGGGTTCGCCGGTCCGGGCATGGACCCGCAGCGCCTTACGCTTGGAATCCTTCAGCGCCGACGCCGGCCGTCCGGAGGCCGTGGCGATCGCTTCCTCCAGGGTGGTGCGCATGGCTACGAACAGCCGCCCGGCGTCGTCGGCGTCCAGCTTCGCGGCATTGGCGAACGGTGACAGGCGCGCCGCGTGCAGGATCTCGTCGCTGTACGCGTTGCCGATCCCGGCAATCACCGACTGGTCACGCAGCAGCCCCTTGACCTGCCCGGAGTGGCCGGAGAGCAGTGCGGCAAAGTCATCAAAGCCGACGTCCAGCGCTTCCGGTCCCAGCCGCGCGATGCCGGGAACTTCCTCCAGGTTCCGCACCAGGTAGACCGCCAGGGATTTCCGGGTGCCGGCCTCGGTGAGATCGAATCCGGGCTCCTTGCCGGCGGCGTCGGCGGCGAACCGCACCCGCAGCGCCATGGCCCCCTTGCCGGGCCGCAGCCGTCCCGGTTTAAGGGCATCGGACCAGCGGAGCCACCCCGCCTTGGCCAGGTGCATCACCAGGTGCACGCCGCCGGCGGAGAGGATGATGAATTTCCCCTGCCGCTCCACGCCCTGCACCGGCTGTCCTCGCAGTTCCTCCACCGGAACCCCGGCCGTTTTCAGCACGGAGAAGGAGAGCACCTCCACATCGGAGACCACGGCCGGGGGCGCGTCGGCGGGCAGCAGCTTGGTCCGCAGGAAATCAACGAGTCCCTGCACTTCGGGCATCTCGGGCATGGCACCTACCCTAATCCGTGGCCGGGAGCAGCGTCACTGCTCGGAATGGGACTGCAGGAAGGAATACACCTCGGTTTCGTCCACTCCCGGGAAGGCGCCGGGCGGCAGTGCCGCCAGCAGGTGCGAGTGCGCCCGGGCGCTGGGCCAGGCGAAGCCGGACCATTCCGAGGACAGCTCGCCCGGCGGCGTGCGGCAGCAGTCCGGATCCGGGCAACGGGACTTGGACCGTTCGGTGGTGTCCCGGCCGCGGAACCACTTCACATGCTGGTACGGCAGCCCGATGCTTACGGAGAACTTCCCCGCCGAGCCGCGTTCCACCCGGGCCGTACACCAGTACGTGCCGGCCGGGGTGTCGGTGTACTGGTTGAACGCACTGAACTGGTCCGGCACGGAGAAGACCTCCCGCGAGGTCCAATAGCGGCAGATCGGCTGGCCCTCAATGGCGCCGGTGTGGTCCGCAGGGAAGGTCACGCCGTCGTTCTCATACGCCTTGTAGACAATCCCGCTCTCGTGCACCTTCTGGAAATGGGTGGGGATGCCCAGATGCTCGGTGGCGAGGTTGGTAAAGCGGTGCGCCGCGGTTTCATAGGACACGGCAAAAGCATCACGGATGTCCTCCACGGCTATTTCTTTCGCGGCCTTGGCCCGCTGCAGGAACTCCACCGTGGCTTTCTCCGGCAACAGCAGCGCGGCGGCAAAGTAGTTGGTGGCCACCCGCTGGCTAAGGAATTCGCCATAGCTGCTGGGAGTCTGGTGCTGCAGCACGTAATGGCCCAGTGCCTGCAGCAGCACCGAGCGCGGATCGTGGTCCGAGCGCTGGGACTGGGTGAGGTAGATGCGCCGGTTCTTCAGGTCCGTCACGGAGCGGGTGGAGTGCGGCAGGTCATTCACGTGGTGCAGGCTGAACCCCAGGTGCGCGGCGATGTCCGCGATCACGTGCTGGGACAGCGGGCCGGAGGTGTGCCCCACCGAATCCAGTACCTTCTGCGCCTCGGCCTCGTATTCGGGAAAGTAGTTGTTCCGCTCGCGCATCATGGCCCGCAGCTCGCCGTTGGCCCGGCGGGCCTCCTCGGGAGTGGCCACCTGTTCGTTGAGCCGGCGCTCCAGCTCGGCCTGCAGCCCGACCAAGGATTCCAGCACGTCCAACGGCAGCCGGGAGCCGATCCGCACCTTGGGCAGGCCGAGCGAGGCATAGAGGGGGCCGCGCTGCGCCCGCTCCAGTTCAATTTCCAGTGCCGCCCGCCGGCTGGGCGGCTCGGCGCCCAACAGGGAATCGATGCTGACGTCCAGGGCGGCTGCCAGCGCCTGCATCATGCCGAGCTTGGGTTCGCGTTTCCCGTTTTCGATCAGGGACAGCTGGGAGGCGACGGTTCCGACGGCGGCGCCCAGATCATCGAGGGTCATCCCCTTGGCCTTGCGCAGATGCCGCACCCGGCGGCCCAGGCTGATCACATCCAGCGTGCGGTCGGAGTCGCCTGCGGACTGCTTTCCGGCGGCCGATCCGCGCTTGCGGGGCTCGGGACTGGGCCGGTTCCATGTTGCACTCGTCACGTTTTTCACAATACGCGAAGAAACGCATTTCTTTCCATAGAAAAACCCTAGAAGAGGGGTTGTTGTTGGCACAGGCTTAGTTCACAGCAGGAAATTCCGGTTTGAAGCGGACCGGAACGAGTGAGATGAATTCGAGGAGATTTAGTAATGAGCCAGGACCAGAACACCGCCCCCACGGCAGAACAGCTCACCCAGGAATGGGCCACCGATCCCCGCTGGGAAGGCATTGAGCGCGACTACACCGCCGAAGATGTCGTCAAGCTGCGCGGCCGCGTCCAGGAAGAGCACACCCTGGCCCGCCGCGGTGCCGAGAAGCTCTGGGATCAGCTCCGCAACGCCGGCGACGAAGGCTACACCAACGCACTGGGCGCCCTCACCGGCAACCAGGCAGTGCAGCAGGTCAAGGCCGGCCTGAAGGCCATCTACCTCTCCGGGTGGCAGGTCGCAGCCGATGCGAACAACTCCGGCCACACCTACCCGGACCAGTCCCTGTACCCGGCCAACTCCGTGCCCACCGTGGTCCGCCGCATCAACAATGCCCTGCTGCGTGCCGACCAGATCGAATTCGCCGAAGGCATCCAGAGCGTGGATGACTATCTGGTGCCGATCGTGGCCGATGCCGAGGCCGGCTTCGGCGGCCCGCTGAACGCCTACGAGCTCATGAAGTCCATGATCCAGTCCGGCGCCTCGGGCGTGCACTGGGAAGACCAGCTCGCTTCGGAGAAGAAGTGCGGCCACCTCGGGGGCAAGGTCCTGATCCCCACCGGCCAGCACATCCGCACCCTTAACGCCGCCCGCCTCGCGGCCGACGTCGCCGGTACCCCCACCGTGGTGATCGCCCGCACCGACGCCGAGGCCGCCACGCTGATCACTTCCGACGTCGACGAGCGCGATCAGGAATTCATCACCGGCGAGCGCACCGCCGAAGGCTTCTACAAGGTCCGCAACGGCATTGAGCCCTGCATCGCCCGGGCCAAGGCCTACGCTCCCTATTCGGACCTGATCTGGATGGAAACCGGCACCCCGGACCTGGAAATGGCCCGCAAGTTCGCCGAAGCCGTCCGGTCCGAGTTCCCGGACCAGATGCTGGCCTACAACTGCTCGCCGTCCTTCAACTGGAAGAAGCACCTGGATGACGACACCATCGCCAAGTTCCAGCGCGAACTCGGTGCCATGGGCTTCAAGTTCCAGTTCATCACCCTGGCCGGCTTCCATGCTCTGAACTACTCCATGTTCGATCTGGCCCACGGCTACGCACGCAGCGGCATGAGCGCCTACGTGGAACTGCAGGAGAAGGAGTTCGGTTCCGAGTCCCGCGGCTACACCGCCACCAAGCACCAGCGCGAGGTCGGCACCGGCTACTTCGATGCCATCTCCACCGCACTGAACCCCGAAGGCAGCACCCTGGCCCTGGCCGGCTCCACGGAGTCCAGCCAGTTCCACTAACCCCGGCTATTTAGCCGGCGGGGGCTGGCGGCCACACCGGCCGCCGGCCCCCGCCGGATCACCCCACAGCTTTGAATCACCCCAAGGAGAACGCCATGAATGACCCCATCACCCTGAACGGCATTTCCCTCACCGCTCCCGCAGTGCGGCGGCAGGAGGAAATTCTGACTCCGCAGGCATTGGACTTCGTCAAGGCGCTGCACCGGGCCACGGCCACCCGCCGGCAGGAACTCCTTCAGCAGCGCCAGGCCCGCCGCCAGCAGATCTCCAACGGCGCGGATCCCGCTTTCCTGGCCGAGACCCGGCACATCCGCGAGGATGAGTCCTGGCGCGTGGCCCCCACCGCTCCCGGCCTGGAGGACCGCCGCGTGGAAATCACCGGCCCGGTGGACCGCAAGATGACCATCAACGCCCTGAACTCCGGTGCCAAGGTCTGGCTGGCGGACATGGAGGATTCCTCCACCCCGTCCTGGTCCAACGTGGTCAACGGCCAGCTGAACCTGCGCGATGCCCTGGACCGCCGCATCGACTTCACCTCCCCGGAGGGCAAGGAATACCGGGTGCAGGGCGCCTCTCTCACCGACCTGCCCACCATTGTGGTCCGCCCGCGCGGCTGGCACCTGCCGGAAAAGCACATGCTGATCGACAACACCCCCATTGCCGGCGGCATTGTGGACTTCGGCCTGTACTTCTTCCACAACGCCCAGCGGCTGATCAGCCAGGGCCGCGGCCCCTACTTCTACCTGCCGAAGATCGAGAACCACCTTGAAGCCCGCCTGTGGAATGACATCTTTGTCCTGGCCCAGGACCTGCTGGGCATCCCGCAGGGCACCATCCGCGCCACGGTACTGATCGAAACCATCACCGCCGCCTTCGAGATGGAGGAAATCCTCTACGAACTGCGGGACCACGCCGCCGGCCTGAACGCCGGCCGCTGGGACTACATCTTCTCGGTGATCAAGAACTTCCGCACCCGCGGACCCCGGTTTGTCCTGCCGGACCGCAACATGGTGACCATGACCGCGCCGTTCATGCGTGCCTACACCGAGCAGCTGGTACGTGCCTGCCACCGCCGCGGGGCACACGCCATCGGCGGCATGGCCGCCTTCATCCCGAACCGCAAGGACGCCGCAGCCAACGACGTCGCCATGGAGAAGGTGCGCGCGGACAAGACCCGCGAGGCCGGCGACGGTTTCGACGGTTCCTGGGTGGCTCACCCGGACCTGGTGCCGGTGGCCATGGAGGTGTTCGACGGCGTGCTCGGCGACCGCCCCAACCAGCTGGAGCGCACCCGCGAGGACGTAGTGCCCAATGACAAGGCACTGCTGGACGTTGCCTCCACGCCCGGCGTCATCACGGAGGCCGGCATCCGCAGCAACATCGAGGTGGGCATCCGCTACATCGAGTCCTGGCTGCGCGGCAACGGCGCAGCGGCCATCAACAACCTGATGGAGGATGCGGCCACCGCCGAAATCTCCCGTTCGCAGATCTGGCAGTGGATCCACACCTCCGCGGTGACCGACGAGGGCGAGATTGTTACCCACCACTGGGTGGAGGAACTGCTGGATGAGGAGTTCGACAACCTGCAGCGTTTCGAGGGCGACCGTTTCAACGACGCCCGCGAGCTCTTTGAGGAAGTAGCCTGCGGGGAACACTTCCCCACCTTCCTCACCGTGCCCGCCTACGCCCGTTTCCTGCACGAAGCGCAGGAACTGGCCGCGGCGTAGCCCCTGGGGGGCGGGTGCGGATACCGCTTCAGTATCCGCACAGGAAAGGACCGGAACCGTTTCCGCACAGGCTCAGGCCGTGCGGGAATGGCACCCGGTCCTTTCCGCGTTGCAGAGGGTATGAAGATTGATATCTGGTCCGACATTGCCTGCCCGTGGTGCTACATCGGCAAGCGCCGCTTCGAAGCCGCACTGGCCACCTTCCCGCACCGGGACGAGGTGGAAGTGCAGTGGCACAGTTTCCAGCTTGATCCCACCCTTCCTGAGCACTATGACGGCACCGAGGTCCAGTACCTCAGCGAGCGCAAGGGCATTGATCCCGAACAGCTTGCCGGCATGCTCGAACAGGTCACCGTCCAGGCCGCCGGCGAGGGCCTGTCCTATGACTATGACTCCCTGGTGGTCGCGAACAGCTTCTCCGCGCACCGGCTGATCCACCTTGCCCGTGCCGAAGGCGGCAACGCAGCGGCCGACGCCGCCAAGGAAGCACTGCTCTCGGCCCACTTTGAGAAGGGCCGCGACATCGGTTCGGCGGAAACCCTCGCGGAGATCGGTGCCGGTCTGGGACTCGACGCCGGGCGGGTGCAGGCCATGCTTGCCTCCGACGAATACACCGACGCCGTGAACGCGGACATCGCGCAGGCACGCGCCCTGGGGATCAGCGGGGTGCCGTTCTTTGTCCTGGATGAGAAGTACGGCATCTCCGGGGCCCAGCCCGCGGACCTGTTCTCCTCGGCGCTGGAACAGGCCTGGCAGGAGTCACACCCGCTGGTTAACCTCACGCCCGCCTCCGGCTCCGCCGACGGTCCGACCTGCGGCCCGGACGGCTGCAGCTAGGACCGCAGCAGGTGCCGGGGCCCAGGAAACCGGGCCGCAGGAAGCCGGGGGCCCGCAGCGCGCCGTGGGCCCCGGTTACCCCGCGGCAGGTGAGGTATCCGCGCCGGGGCAGCTGAGCGGCCCGGGACCGGCGGCCACTGCCTGTTCGGCCGGCTGCAGGTTTTCATACCCGGAGCCAATCACCACGTCCACGGAGGCGTCCGTCCGGTCATCGTGCACGTACTGGGTGCCGGGAATGTGCTGCTGGACTGTGTAGGCGGCGGCGAAGCCGGAGGTCCCGGACAGCACCAGCGCCGTCATCCCGGCCCGGTTCACGCTGGAGTTGCCCACGGTGCCTATCTGGAAGCCCCGGTCCCCCAGATCCGTGGCCACGCTGCCGGCCAGGCCCGGCGCCGCCGTCGAGTTGTAGATATTGACGCTCACCGTGGCCGGGTCCAGATACGGAAAAGGCCCGGCCGGACATTCGTCCACCGGGCCTGCCTGGGCAGTGGGCGCCTCTGCAGCGGGCAGCCGCACCCAGCCGGATACCAGTCCCTGCGCCAGCACCACCGCCAGCAGCAGCAGGAAAGCCAGGAACCCCAGCACCGCGGTATGCAGCCGCCGCCGACGTGCTGACCGCTGGATCAGTTCCGGCTCGTCGGAGGGCGCAAACACCTCGTCCAGTTCGCCGCCGGTAATGATCCGGTGACCGTGCCATTCCCTCGAATCATCCTCAACGGGCGTGCCGTCGGGAGCTTCGTCGGGAGGCTTGTTAGTCATCGAGGACCAGCACGCGTGCGTGCAGGATAGTCCGCTGGTGGAGGGCCGTCCGTACGGCCCGGTGCAGTCCGTCTTCGAGATACATGGTGCCCTTCCATTGGACGACGTGCGGGAACAGGTCTCCGAAAAAGGTGGAATCCTCGGCCAGCAGTGCACCAAGGTCCAGCGTGGCCTTCGTAGTTACCAACTCATCCAGCCGAACCTGCCGGGGAGGTACAGCCGCCCAGTCCTTCGGTGTTACGTATCCATGGTCAGGGTAGGGGCGTACGTCGCCAACAGCTTTGAAGATCACTAGTACAGAGTAAAGAACAACGGCACCCAAAGAAACAGCGACGCTCGGGCGCGGGCCCGTCAGAATGCCAGATTGGCACTCTTTTACCTTCCGCTCCCGTGCCGGCGCGCACTCCGGACTCCGCCAAAGACGCGATACTGGAGTGGTGAACTTCTCCGCTTCCCGCCTTGGTCTCCTGCTCGACGTCGACGGCCCCGTTGCCAGCCCTGTCTCCAGGACCGTCCGCCCGGCCATCATCCGCGACCTGGTCTCGCTGGCCGTGGCCGGCTGGCCCGTTATCTTCAACACCGGACGCTCCGATGACTTCATCCGGCAGCAGGTCATGCAGCCCATGATCGCTGCCGGGCTGCCGGAGGGCGTCCGGGTCCATGCCGTCTGCGAGAAGGGCGCGGTCTGGTTCTCCTTCGACGGAACCGGCCCGGACCAGCCGCAGGTGGATCCGGAGCTGAAGGTCCCCGGCGATTACGCCGAAACAATCCGCAATCTGGTGGATGACAAGTACTCGCGGACCATGTTCTTCGACGAGACCAAGCTGGCCATGCTGTCCGTGGAACAGCACGTACACGTGGACAATGCCGACTACCTCTCCGAGCAGGGCCTGTTCGACGCCGACGCGCTGGAGCAGCTGGGGCTGGCGGGCCTGGGCGGGCAGCGGCTGGACCGCACCATTCCCGATGCCGCCGGGAACGTGTCCTTCCGGATTGACCCGACCATCATCTCCACCGACATTGAAGCCGTGGGGGTGGGCAAGGACCTGGGTGCGCGCCGGGCCCTGGCGATGCTTGAAGCGGAGGGCACAGAGGTGCCGCGCACCTGGCGCACCGTGGGCGATTCCCGCACCGACTACGCCATGGCGGATGAGCTGTCCCGGCTGGGCTTTGAGGTGGCACACGTGGACGTTCGGCCCGCGGACGGCGTGCCGGAGACGGACTATCCGGTCCTCACGGCCGGGTCCCTGATCCACGACGACGCCGGCGCGCTTTACTTTGAGCGCTGGGTGGCGATGGCCGCGGGCGAGGCTGCGGACGACGCCGTCGTTCTCTGAGCCTGCCTACTCGAGGCGCAGTACGGCCTCCACGGACTCCTGGATTTCCGGGGCGCCGGGAGCGACGGCGGAGGCGAAGCGGCCCACCACCTCACCGGAATCGGTAACCAGGAACTTCTCGAAGTTCCAGCCGATCTCCTCACCCAGGTCCCCGTCGCGGAACTTCGTCAGCTCGGCGTAGAGCGGGTGCCGGGCGGGTCCGTTGACGTCGGTCTTGGCCGCGAGCGGGAAGCTCACGCCGTAGTTGCGCGAGCAGAACTCGGCGATGTCCTCTGCCGTGCCCGGTTCCTGCCCGGCGAACTGGTTGCTGGGCACACCAAGGACGGCGAAGTTCCGGTGCTGGTAGGTCTCGTAGAGGGCCTGCAGCCCTTCGTACTGCTGCGTGTATCCGCAGCGCGACGCCACGTTGACCACCAGCACGGCCTTGCCGCTGAACAGGTCCCCGAACGTGGTTTCGGTGCCGTCCAGAAGGGTCAGGGGAATCCCGTAGAGGGTGCTGTTCTCGGTGCTGTTCTGCACGGTGTGCCTTTCCGTTGACGTGCTCCCATTTCATCGCATCAGCGGACCGGACACCCAATTCCGGTTATCCGCAGCGGGTTGGGAGAGTGGCGGATAGCACTTCGTAACATTCGGTTCAGAGTTGACTCGGCCCGGTGATACGTTGCCGGAATGAGTGCGATTCCCGAGTCAATTCCTGTTCTTGACCTGAGCACGGCCCGCAATGCCGACGGCTCCTTCAACCCCGAATTCATTGACCAGCTGCGCGATGCGACGCACCGGATCGGCTTCTTCCAGCTCGTTGGCTACGGTGCCGGCGAAGCGATGGTGGAGGACCTGTTCAGTGTGACCAAGCGGTTCTTCGACCTCCCCCTGGAGGACCGGCTTGCCCTGGACAACCGCAAGTCCCCGCACTTCCGCGGCTACACCCGGCTCGGCACCGAAATCACCCGCGGCCGCCCGGATTCGCGTGAACAGGTGGACTTCGGACCGGAACGCGAGCCCGCCGCGGACTACCCGGCCGATCAGCCGTACTGGCTGGTACAGGGCCCGAACCTGTTCCCGGACGAGGTACTGCCCGAGCTGCGCAGCACGTCCATGGCCTGGGCCGAGCGGATGTCCGAGGTGGGTGCGGAGCTGCTCGCCGCCATCGCCGTGTCCCTGGAGCTGCCGGAGGACCACTTCACCGAACCGTTTGAGGGCACCCCGGCCTGGATGGCCAAGCTCATCCACTACGTGGGCGGCGTGGTGAAGGAAGCGGGCACGCAGGGAGTTGGCTCGCACGCCGACTACGGTTTCGTCACGCTGCTGCTGCAGGATTCGGTGGGCGGGCTGGAAGTGAAGCCGCACGAGTCCGACACCTGGATCCCGGTGGAACCCATCCCCGGCGCCCTGGTGGTGAACCTGGGCGAGATGCTGGAGGTAGCCACCCAGGGCTACCTCTCGGCCACCATCCACCGGGTGCTGGCACCGGCACCGGGCGTGGACCGGTACGCCATTCCGTTCTTCTGGTCCCCGCGGCTGGACGCCGTCATTGACCCGGTGCAGCTGCCGCCGGCGCTGGCCGGTCAGTCCCGCGGGATCTCTGATGATCCGGACAACCCCATGCTGGCCTCCTACGGCGCCAACGTGCTTAAGGGCTGGCTGCGTGCCCACCCGCAGGTGGCCAAGCTGCACCACCCGGAGCTGGTGGCGGGCAAGTAGGCCCTGTTTCCAGGACCACCGCGCCGACGGCGCTGCCCGGCCTCTCCGCCGGGCGGCGCCGTCGGCGTTTTCCTGCCGGTGCGAAAGCTCAGGCCCCGAGCCGGCGCAGGTAGCCGGAAAAGCCGGCCGGCACCCGCCCGTCCAGCCGACCGGAGGTGACCGCCCGCATCCTGTCGGTGGCGGTCCAGCCTGCCCCGGCGGCCCGGATCCGTGAGACCAGCTGGACGTCTTCGTGGATGTGCAGGGGTTCGAAGCCGCCGGCGGCGGTGTAGGCACGTGCGGAGAAGGCCATGTTCGCCCCGTGGATGTGGGGGTGGCCTTCGGTCAGCCGGTGTTCGGCATGCCAGCGTGCCAGGTGCTCCGCGCTGAGGTCAGCGGCGTCAGGCTCCACGGTGCCCAGGACCAGCTCATAGCCGGCGTCGGCGAAGCCCAGCTGAATGACCAGCCAACTGGCCGGCACCACAGTGTCCGCGTCCGTGACGGCAATCCACTGCGCACCAAGCCCAAGCATGGCGGCGGTGCCAACATGACGGGCCGCACCCACCGACCCCGCATCCGTCTGCAGCAGGTGCAGGTCCAGGCCCAGCCGCCGGCCCGCCTGCGCTGCCGCCCGGGCGGAGCCGTCGGTACAGGAGTCAAGCACCACGGCCACGCTCACCTCCGCGGGGACAACCCGGCCCTTTAGTGCCGCCACGGCGGCGGCCACTGCAGCCAGGCAGCGGGGCAGCAGCTGTTCCTCATCGCGGGCAGGAATGACGACGCCGACGTGCGGCCGGGTCACAGCAGCCCTTCGCGTTCTGCCACGGACCGGGCCGGCGGATGTACCAGCACGTCGATGCGGAAGTCGGCTTCAGAGTGTTCAGCCAGCAGTTCCAGGCCGCTGCCGGCGCGGAACACCTCGTGCACCTCGTCCGCGTCCATCGGCCAGTCCCGGATCGGATGCCGCCAGTGGCAGAGCAGCAGCACGCCGTCTCGGTCCAGGGCGGCCGCCGCCCGCTGGACCGTTTCGCGCAGCTGCTCCCGGGTGAGGAAATAGCCGATCTCGGAGAGGACCACCAGATCGAAGCTGCCCTCCGGCCAGTCCTCGGGAATGGAGCCCTGGCTAAACCGGATCCGCTGGTCCGCCCCGATCCGCTGCCGGGCCAGTTCCAGGGCGCGCGCGGAAATGTCCATGGCGGTGACGCTGTCCGCGCGCCGGGCCAGCTCTTCGGTGAGCACGCCGATGGAGCAGCCGGGTTCAAAGACGCGGCCGAACCGTTCCCGGGGCAGCAGGGCCAGGGTCAGCTCCCGTTTGCGCCGTTCGTAGAAGCTGTCTCCGAAGTTCCAGGGGTCCGGCGAGGAGGCATAGAGGTCCTCGAAAACCTGCTTGCCGGTCCGCGGTACGGTCACGATGAAGGTTTCGAAGGGGCGCTCGAAGTGCGCCAGGACCTCCGGCGCCAGGAGCGCCTCGTCCCCCGGCCGGTCCGAAAGCGGAGCCACCTGGCTGCGGTGCTCCCCCATTGCCGCGGCCTTGGCGGCAGCGGCGTCCCGGGGCAGGGCCAGCGTGTGCATGCCCTGCGGCAGGTCCGCCGCGGCGCCCCAGTGCCAGAGCCAGATCGGGTATTCCAGCAGCGGTACCCGGGCCTTGGCGGCCAGCCGGGCGGCAGCGGCTCCGGCGGCGTCGTGGTCGGTATGCCCGTCCCGGCGCCAGGGGGCAGCCAGCCAGAGGCCGTCCGTGTCGGTGCCGACCAGCCCGGCCAGGAAGGTGTCCAGCTCCGCGCATCGGGCGGCCAGCTGCCCGTCCGGCAACCCCAACAGGTGAACCCTGGCATCCGGAGCGAGCCGCGCGACGGCGGCGCGCAGCTCCGCTTCCCGCAGCACGGTCAGGGTCTGCGGAGTGTGGGTCGGGGAATCGGGGTGGGAGGCTTCCCCGGCGGTTGCCACCACCACGTCGACGGCGGTGCCGGCCGCCGCGAGGGTCGCGATCAGCCCGCCGGCGCCGAGGGACTCATCATCCGGATGCGCGGCCAGGACCACCATCCGGCGCGGCGGCTCCGAAAGCACGTCCGCCAGCCCGGGCAGGCCGGCCAGCACCGGCTGCCAGATGTTCTCTCCGGGGGTGGGGTCCCGGTGCGTGAAGCTCACCATGGTTCTCCCCCGGCGGTGAGCAGGGCGCGGCCAAGGGCTGCCGAGTCCCGTTCGGCGTGGTGCTGGCGCAGATAGACCTGCAGGTCCGCCACCCGCCGGGCGTACTCCTCCTCGCCGGTCAGCGGCCCCGGACCCAGCCCGTGCCCGGCCAGCCGGAGGACCTGCTCGGCGGCGTCCGCCACCACCGCCCTCACCTGTCCGGCGAGCAGCGCGCCGTCGGGCCCGTCCGCGCGGGCGGCATCGACGTCAGCCGCCGCGGCGGCCAGGACGCGGCGGGCCGCGTGCAGGGCGGTGTCCGTCTGGCCCAGCAGCATGAGGGCAATCTGGTCCGGTTCCCGGTTTCGGGCGGCGGCGGCCAGCCGGCGGGCAACCCCCACGGCACCCCCAAACCAGACCGCGGCAACGCCGATACCGCCCCAGGCGAAGCCGCTGCGTTGGAGGTACCAGTTATCCCCGCCCACGGGCACCGCCGGCACGTCGGTGAACTCCACCGCGGTGCTGTCCACGGCGGTCAGCCCGCGGCTGGCCCAGGTCCCCCGGCCGGGACGGACACCGGCATGGCGGAGGTCCACGGCGAAGGCCCGGCGGGTGCCGGGGCCGGTATGCGCGGTGACCACCGCACGGTCCAGCTGTGCTGCCAGGGAGCACCAGGGTTTGGTGCCGGCCAGGCGCCAGCCGCCGCCTTCCGGCCGGGCATCCAGCCGGAGCCCGGAGCCTTCGGCGGCGTACACACCCCAGGAAGCCCCGGCGGAACCCGCGCTTCCGGGATGGTCCAGGCCGGCCTGGGCAAGAATGGCCAGGGCGTCGAGGTGGGGCTCGACTACCCGGGCCGCGGTAAGGTCTGCCGCACCCAGGGTGGCCAGCAGCTCCCAGAGCCGCACCGTGGTGCCGGTGCCGGGCAGCGGCGCCAGCGTCTCAGCCGGTGCCAGCAGGCCCAGGGCGGCGTCGACAGATCCTTCCACCGCCGCGGCCCGGCGGGCCAGGTCGGCTAACGCGTCCAGCCACGCTGCCGACGGGGCGTCGGAGTCCAGCAGGACGGGACGTCTCACTCCCCGCCGCCGGGTGCGGCCGAGAGTACCGCCACCAGGAAGCCGGCGTCCGGGGTCAGCGGGCGCAGGTCCCAGGTGGACAGCTTCAGGTCCACGCCCAGCCCGGCTGCCTCGGCGTCGGCGAAGAACTGCCCGAAGTCGTAACCGCGCCCGGCACCGAAACCGATCACTACCCGTCCTTCCGGCGCGAGGTGCGCACGCATCCGGGCCAGCACTTCACGGGCGGTGCCGGGGGCCAGGAACGTCATCACGTTGCCGGCGCAGACAATCAGGTCAAACGGTTCGCGGATGCCCTCGGCGGGCAGGTCCAGTTCGGTCAGGTCCCCGACCAGCCAGGTGGCCTGGGGATGGTCGTTCCGGGCAGCGTCGATCAGCTCCGGGTCCACATCCACGCCGACGACGGCGTGCCCGCGCCGCGCCAGCTCGCCGCCCACCCGGCCGGGCCCGGCGCCGGCGTCGAGAATCCGAGCGCCGCGCGGCACCATGGCGTCGATCAGCCGGGCCTCGCCGTGCAGGTCCACGCCCTGCTCCCGCATCTGCTTGAACCGCTGGATATACCAGGCGGAGTGTCCCGGATTTTGCTTCTTTTTAGCTTCCCAGAGGGTTTCCTTGCGCATCCTTCCAGCGTACTCAACCGGGGGGAGGGAAAACGCCCGCCCGGGCGCCCGCCGAGGGGTAGGAACGGCTGTACGTGGCCCACCCGACAGCGTGTGTTTACGGTGTAAACATCAGCGGTAAAGTACCACTGTGAGTACTAAAACCTTCCCCCACCTGATGTCTCCGGGCCGTATCGGCCCCATGGAAACGCACAACCGGATCGTCCTCCCGGCGATGGACATGAATGTCTCGGAGCACGGTGAGATCGAGCAGCCGGAGATTGACCACTATGTGGCCCGCGCCGCCGGCGGTGCAGGCCTGATCATCACCGGCGCCTGCGCCATCGCCTTCCCGTACGGCGCGGCCTCCATGAAGGAGCCGGGCCTCTCCGATGACAAATACATCCCCGGCCTCAAGGCACTGGCCGACGCCGTCCACGCCGCCGGCAGCAAGCTGTGCATCCAGTCCACCCACCACGGCAAGGTCGCCCGCGTGGACGTGGCCAATGACCGCCCCGTGCTCGCCCCGAACCAGCCCGACTACACCTATGACATGTCCGCCCTGGCTGACAGCACCCGCGAAGAGCTGGGCAAAATGGGTGCCGCCACGGCCGGCAAGCAGACCGAATACCGCGAGATGACCGCCGAGGACATCGCGTGGCTGGTCAGGACCTGGGCCGATGCCGCCGAGCGCATCGCCAGGGCCGGCTGCGACGCCATCGAAATCCACGCAGCCCACGGGTACATCCTCGGGGTATTCCTGAACCAGCGCGACAACAAGCGCACGGATCAGTACGGCGGTTCGCTGGAAAACCGGGCCCGGCTGGCCTGCGAGGTCATCAGCGCCGTCAAGGAGCGCGTCGGCGACCGCCTGGCCATCCTCGTCCGTGTCGCCGGACAGGAATACGGACAGGACGGCGGACTCACCCTCGAGGAAGCCACCGAAGCCTCGAAGCTGTTCGAAGCCGCCGGCGCGGACGCCATCCACGTCACCGGCTGGGGCCGAAACCCGTTCGATAACTTCACCGACGGCCCGCTGCCCAACAAGGTCGGCGCCTACCTGGAGAACGCTGCCGAGATCAAAAAGCAGGTCAGCGTTCCCGTCATCGCCGTCGGCCGTATGCTGCCGGAGGTGTCCGAGAAGGCACTGGCCGCCGGGCAGATCGACTTCGCAGCCATGGGCCGCCAGCTGCTGGCCGATCCGGAACTGCCGAACAAGATCCGCGACGGCAGGTTCGACCAGGTCCGCCCGTGCATCAACTGCTACCTCTGCGTGGCCGAGAACTTCTTTGACGACACCCCGTTCTGCGCCGTCAACCCTGCACTGGGCAACGAGGCGCTGCTGCCGCTGAAGCCCGCCTCCGCCACCAAGCACGTGGTCGTCGTCGGCGCCGGCCCCGCGGGCCTGGAAAGCGCCCGCGTGCTGACCGAACGCGGCCACCGCGTCACCGTGGTGGACAAGTCGGACCGCCTGGGCGGGACCATGTGGTTCTCCACCATGACCACCCCCGACAACGAGCGGCTGCTGCGCTGGTTCAAGTCCGAAATCCGGCGGCTGAACATTGCGGTAAAGCTCAACACCCCGGCCACGGTGGAATCCATCCGGGCCCTGCACCCGGACCACGTCATCATTGCCACCGGCGCCGTCCGCCCCAAGCCGGACTTCCCCGGCGGTGACCTGCCCGTGGTGCAGACCGGTGACACGCTGCGCGCCATGATGCTCGGAACGGCCACTGCCGAGGAAGCCGGTGCGGTACTGAGCACCCTGGGCAAGCTGGGCCGGCTCTCCGGCGTCACCAAGAGCCCCGAGTTTGTCCGCCAGTTCACCAAGTTCTGGCTGCCGATGGGCAAGGACGTGGTGGTGATCGGCGGTTCGCTGGTGGGCCTGGAACTGGCCGAATTCCTCGCCGAGCGCGGCCGCCGCGTGACGCTGCTGCACGAAAAGCAGCAGCTCGGCCTGCCGCTGGCCATGCCTCGGCGCTGGACCGCGGTGAAGGATGCCGAGAAGCACGGGGTGAAAATCCACCGCAACGCCTCCATCACCCGCATCACGCCCAAGAGCGTGGAGTGGACCGTGGGCGAAGAGACCTTCACGGCTCCCGCGGACATGGTGGTCTACGCAGACGGTACGACGTCGGCCTCACCACTGGCGGACGAGCTGCGGGCGGCGGACCTGGGCATCGACGTCGACGTTGTGGGCGACGCCGGCGCCGTCAACTACATCCACGGCGCTATCCACTCCTCGTGGAAGGTTGCCACGGAGCTCTAGGAGGGCGCACCTTCCCCCGGGCGCGGGAAACCGGCAGGCCGCAGTGATGGCGGCCTGCCGGCTTCCCCTTTTAGGAGAAGCAGGGCGGCAACGGTCCCGAAGCTACCCGGCCGGTGCGTCGGCCTGGAGGACGGTCACGGCCAACTGGACACGGTTGGTGACGTCGAGTTTGGTGAAGGCACTGGCAATATGGGTTTTCACCGTAGCCACGCTGACGAAGAGTTCGGCGCCTATTTCCGTGTTGGTCAGGCCGCGGGCAACGGCACGGGCCACGGCGCGCTCCCGCTCACTGAGCTCCAGCAGCGGATTGGGCTGTACCGCGGGCGCCGGCCGGACCGTGGCTGCGGCCGCGACAATACGTTTAAGGATTCCCGGGGAGAAACGCAGCTTGTCCTCCGCCGCGGCGCGGACCGCTGAGACTATGTCGGCCGGCGCGGTGTCCTTCAGCAGGAAACCGCTGGCCCCGGCCCGCAGCGCGGACAGAATGAAATCATCCGTCTCGAATGAGGTCAGGACAATCACCTTGGGCGGGACGGGCAGCACAGTCATGCGTTCAGTGGCTCCGATCCCGCTCAGGCGGGGCATGCGGATGTCCATCAGTACGACGTCGGGCTCCAGCTCGGCGGCGAGCCGGACGGCGGTTTCACCGTCGCCCGCTTCACCGACAATGGAAAGGTCCGGCGCCCCATCGAGGATGAGCCGCAGCCCCGCCCGGATCAGGGGCTCATCATCCACCACCATTACCCGCACTTTGTCCGCCTTCACCACGGCACCTCCACTTTGGTCATGTAAACGCCCTGGCGGGCCCCCGATTCAAAGGACCCACCGGACAGCCGGGCCCGTTCGGCCAGCCCGATCAGGCCCAGCCCATCCGGCGAGCGGTGCGGAGAGCCGGAAATCGGATTGCTCACTTTCACGGTAATCCCGTGTCCGGGGGCACCGGTCAGGGACACGGTCACCGGATGGCCCGGGGCGTGTTTCTGGGCGTTGGTAATGCCTTCCTGCGCCACGCGGTACAGGTGGCGGGAGGTGGCGTCCGCGGGAGCATCCTCCCCGGTGGCCAGCAGGGCCGGTTCAATACTCAGGGTGATCTCGGTGCCGGCCGCACGCGCGGAATCCACCAATGCCGGAATGGATGCGATGTTCGGCTGGGGCGCAGCCTCCGCCTCGTCCTCCCGCAGGACCGTCAGCACGGTGCGCAGTTCCGTTGCTGCCTTATGCGCGGTCTCCCGCAGCATCCCGGCCGTGGAACGGATGGTCTCGGCGTCCAGATCCGTCCGGTATTCCAAGGCTCCTGCATGCATGCTGATCAGGCTGAGCCGGTGGGCCAGGGTGTCGTGCATTTCCCGGGCGATCCGGGTGCGTTCGGCCAGCCGCGCCTGGTCCGCGCGGGCGTCCTGTTCCCGGCGTGCACTATCCGCTTCGTGGTGAAGGGAGACAATCAACTGCTGCCGCGCGCCGCGGTTCAGGCCGACAAGCACCAGGACCACCAGCGGGACCACTGCGGCCACGAGCACCCACCAGATCTCGCCGTCGATCGGATCACCGGGGTTGACGGCTGTGCCGGCGGCCATCCCCGCGGTAAAGACTGCCGCGGTCGCGGCCACGTACCTGGGACGCCGCAGCGCGGCAATGCGGATAATGCACAGGCAGGCCGCCGGGAAAGCCAGGCTGGAGAGCCCGCTCACGGCGATGATGGCCAGCCCGGCACCCACCGGTGCCCGGCGCAGGGCAAGGGGCAGCAGCCCAAGCGCAGCAAGGCCCAGGAGGAAGTCCAGGAACATCAGGGCGGCGAACCTGCCCGTGACCTCTTCGCCTTCGGGCGGCATCATGGCGCCTTGGACCACCAGGAAAAGCAGCAGCCCGGCCACCCCGGTCCCGGCAGTAATACCGGCCACTCTCCAGGCGCTGTGGCGTTGTCTCAGAGGCGGCATTCCACCGATCCTAGTGAGCTGTGTGCCGGGCCCGCAATTGGCCGAAAGCATGAGGTTATCTCCTCCATCCGGCAGGCGGTTAGGACCCGATGGCCGAAGCGGGAGCCGGCATGCTGCGGTCAGGCTGGTTTCATGACATTCACCGACCCGCACCGGGAGCCGCCGGTCCCTAACCTGCCCCGGCTCCCAGCGGAGCCCTACCCGTATCACCGGGCGGCCCTCGCCCGCCCCGGCAACAGGTGGTGGCACCCGCTAACCACCCTTCTGGTTGCCGTAGCTGTGTTCGCAGTCCTGATGCTGCTGACAGTGGTTGCGCTGGTGGTGGCGGGCATCTTCGTGCCTTCCATTGGCACCGCCGTGGACCGGGCGGTCTCCGTGGACGCGGACCTCACCGATCCCGCCCAGTTGCTCTTTATGCTTGCCACAATCTGCCTTCTGTGGCCGGCGGCAGCACTGGGCGTCCGCTGGGGAGGCAGGCGTCCGGCCGGCACACTCTCATCCGTCACCGGCCGGCTGCGCTGGCGCGTCTTTCCCCGCCTGCTCGGGTTGGCCGCAGTGCTGTTTGTGGTGTGGAACGGCCTGAGCCTGCTGCTGCCGGAGGCTTGGGTGCAGGCCAGTGAGGGCCGCGGGGACGGAAGCTCCGGCAACGTGTGGCTTTTGCTGCTGGTGGTCCTGGCCGTTGTGCCGCTGCAGGCCACCGCAGAGGAATACGCCTTTCGCGGCCTGCTGATGCAGGGCATAGGTTCCTGGCTGCGGCATCCGGCCTTTGCAATCCTGCTGCCGGTTCCGTTGTTTGTCCTCGGCCACGGGTACGGGCTGGTGGGGCAGATTGATGTTGCCGCCTTCGCTGTTGCCACGGGCTGGCTGGCCTGGCGCACCGGCGGCCTCGAAGCGGCCATCGCCCTGCATGTCATCAACAATGTCGGAGTTTTTGCCCTGGGATCGGTGGGGCTGTCAGACCCCAACGCCACCGATATGCCGCTGGCGGCCCTCCCGTTTTCGCTCGCCTTCCTGCTGGCCTATTCACTGATTGCGGCCCGCGCGTTTCCTGCACCGGCGTTGACGGCAAAGCCACACGAACGAAATGGTCATCCGCCAACGTCCGGAACCACAGCGGCCTCTTCCAGGGTTTGAGCGGCGGTCCGCCATCGCCTAGGCTCCCGCAGATAGGTTGCCTAACAGTTGTTCAGGGGGAAATCGCTTTGCGTATGGAAAACAGTTCAACCAGGACCACCGTTTTAATGCTGTCCGCTTTAGTCCTCTCGGCGGCGGCTGTCTCCGGCTGCAGCGTCAGCCCGGAGGCGGCGGATCCCGCACCGTCCCGGACACCTTCCGCGACGGCTGCGAAGTCAGCGGCACCCGCTCCGATCACCCGGCAGCCCTCACCGCCTGCGGGCGAAGTGTCAGTCCCGGAGGCGACCGCGGAACCGCCTGCCGTGTCCGCACCGGCCCTCCCGGGGGCCCAGGCCCCGTTGACTGCCGACACCGCACAGCAGATCGTCGCCGATTCCCTGCAGAACAGCCCGGACCTGGTGTACGACGTGTTTGAGAAGCCGGACGGATCCTTCGAGGTGAAGGTCCGGTCCAAATCGCTCGCGGAGCAGGGCGGGTCCGGCACCGTGGGCCTGTACAAGGTCTCACCCACCGGGGCCTTATCGCTGAAGTAGATCGCGGCGGCTTCTGCATCATGCACGGCGGTCATAACCGGTATACCCAGGGTCGGGGCAAGCCCGGGTACTCCGCAAAAACATGCGTAACCCGGAGACGAACCGGACCTGTATGGTTCAGAGTCAGGAACCCCTCCGGTTCCGCTACAGGAGCGAACATGTCAGACAAGTCCCCGCGCCAAGCAGCATCCAAGAAGTCCGGCAAATCCATCAAGGAAAAACGCGCCGAGAAGAAGGCCGCAGCAGCTCCGTCCGGTTCCATGGACAAGGCCACCGGCTCAAAGCCAGCAAGCAACCAAAAGAAGTGACCGGCCCCGAGCACCATCTCACTCTCGGTGTCCTGGCCAGCACCCGCAAGCCCGCCGAACGCCGGCTGCCCCTCCACCCGCTGCATCTGGAACGCATCGCGCCGGAGGTGCGGCAGCAGCTGATCCTCGAAACGGGGTACGGCGAGAGTTTCGGTGTGTCCGACACCGTGCTGAAACCGCTGGTGGGCGCAATCCTCCCCCGGGCCCAGGTAGTGGCGGAGGCCGACGTCGTCCTGCTGGCCAAGCCGCAGCCGGAGGACCTTGCCGAGCTGCGGGACGGGCAGACCCTCTGGGGCTGGCCGCACTGTGTGCAGGACCGGGCCATCACCCAGCTCGCGATCGATAAGAAACTCACGCTGATTGCCTTCGAGGCCATGAACCACTGGGCCGGCGACGGCGGCTTCGGCCTGCACGTGTTCCACAAGAACAACGAGCTGGCCGGTTACAGCTCCGTGCTGCATTCCCTCGCCCTGACCGGCGTCACGGGCGATTACGGCCGCCGGCTCAGCGCCGTCGTTATCGGTTTCGGTGCCACCGCCCGCGGGGCCGTGACCGCACTGAACGCGCACGGCATCCACGACGTCCAGGTACTGACCAACCGCGGTGTCGCGGCAGTGGGCTCCCCTATCCACTCGGTGCGGATAGCCCAGTTCGACCACAATGACTCTGCGCCGTTCCTCAGCGAAGTCATCACCGAACGCGGCCGGGTGCCGCTTGCCCCGTTCCTGGCCCAGAGCGACATCGTAGTGAACTGCACGCTCCAGGATCCCAATGCCCCGCTGACCTATTTGCGCACCGAGGACCTGGCCGCCTTCCGGCCCGGGAGCCTGATTGTGGATGTGTCCTGCGATGAGGGCATGGGCTTCGAGTGGGCGAAAACCACCACCTTCGCGGTCCCCATGTTCGAGGTGGGTGAGCACATCAACTACTACGCCGTGGACCACAGTCCGTCCTACCTGTGGAACTCCGCCAGTTGGGAAATCAGCGAGGCCCTGCTGCCGTTCCTGGAAACCGTCATCGGCGGCCCCGCGGCCTGGGCGGAAAACGACACCATCCGGCAGGCGATCGAAATCAGCGACGGCGTCATCCGGAACAAGGACGTGCTGCAGTTCCAGCGCCGTCAGGCCGTTTACCCGCACGCAGCACTGGCGGTGTAAACGGTGCGGGCCGACGGTCGGCGCCGGTCCGCACCGGATAGCGGACAGTATCTGTCCTGTTGATGCGCCAGACTCGAAGCATGCCCGCAATCCCATCTCCTGCCGTTCCCGAACTGACTGTGGCTGACGCCGCCGCCTGGCGGGAGTGGCTGGAGGAAAACGAATCCTGCAGCAACGGTGTCCGGCTGGTCCTCGCGAAGAAGGGCGTTCAGTCGCCCACGTCGCTGAGCTACGCCCAGGCCTTGGAGGAGGCCCTGTGCAGCGGCTGGATTGACGGGCGGCGGAACAGCGGAGACCAGGGAACCTACCGGCAGCACTTCACGCCGCGCCGGGCGCGGTCGCTGTGGTCGAAGCGGAACATCGAACTGACCGCAGGCCTTATTGCTGCGGGCCGGATGCGGGAACGCGGCTACGCCGAAATCTCCCGTGCCAAGGCGGACGGCCGCTGGGACAGCGCCTACTCCGGGGCGGCCGCGCTCGACGTCCCCACGGATCTGCAGACCGCGCTCGACGCCGATCCCGCCGCAGCCGCCGCGTTTGCCGCGCTGAGCCGCACGGCCCGGTATCCGGTCCTGCTGCAGGTGGTCACCGCCCCCAACGACGCCGTGCGTGCCGCGCGCATCCTCCGGCAGGTAGCGCGCCTGGCCGCCGGCAACGGCTGAGGACTGCACTGTTCGCGGTTCTGTCGGGAAATTTTTGCTGGTCCCGCAGCGGTGCCTGCGGCACACTGGTCGCGTGGACGCTATCCCCTGGGTGCTGCATGTTGACCTCGACCAGTTCATTGCCGCCGTCGAGGTGCTGAGGCGCCCGGAACTTGCCGGCAAGCCGGTGATCGTGGGCGGCCGCGGTGACCCCACGGAACGGGCGGTGGTCTCCACAGCTTCCTACGAAGCCCGGGCCTTCGGGGTTGGCTCCGGGATGCCGCTGCGGATTGCGGCCCGGAAGGTGCCCGACGCCGTGATCCTTCCGGTCGACGCCGACGCCTACCTCGTTGCCTCGGAGACGGTGATGGCCACGCTGCGCGCCCGGCCCGGCGCCGTCGTGCAGGTCCTGGGCTGGGACGAAGCCTTCGTCGGCACGTCCACGGACGATCCCGAGGCCTACGCCCGCCAGTTGCAGTCCGCAGTCCTGGAGCAGACGCAACTGCACTGCAGCGTGGGCATCGGCGACACCCTGGTGCGGGCAAAAAACGCCACCGACCTGGGCAAGCCCGCCGGGGTTTTCCGCCTCACCAAGGAGAACTGGCTGGAGGTCATGGGGGCCCGGCCCACCAAGGAGCTGTGGGGCGTTGGCAACAAAATCTCCGCCCGGCTCGTGAAGCTGGGCATCACCACCGTTGCGGAGCTGGCCGCCGCCGATCCGCAGTCGCTGGTGCCCGAGTTCGGGCCGAAGATGGGCCCCTGGTACGCGGAGCTGGGCCGCGGCGACGGCGCCGGTACCGTTGACGACACCCCGTGGGTGGCCCGCGGACACAGCCGGGAAACCACCTTCCAGCAGGACCTCACCGAGGCGGCACAGGTAGAGGACGCCGTGCGGGAGCTGGCCGCGAACGTCCTGAAAGACGTGGAAGCCGAAGGGCGGCCGGTGATCGGGCTGACCCTGAAGGTCCGCTACGCACCGTTCACCACCAAGACCCACGCCAGGAAGATCCCGGAAACCCGCGACCCGGGCGAAGTCCTGGACCGGGCACTGGAGCTCGCCCGGGCCATCGAGCCCGGCCGCCCGATCCGGCTGCTTGGCCTGCGGGCGGAAATGGCCATGCCGGAGAACGCCAGGAAGGGCCATACCCCCACGCGCGGCGGCTGGTGAGCATGCTGCAACGGGTGTGCAACTGGTTACTAAACGCACCATCATGTTGAACGGGTACCCTAACGGTATTAGTCTTCTATGACCCGAGAACGGGTGAATGTCAAGGGTGCCCGGAGAAACGTGCGTCCAGAACGAGAGGTGTAGCCATGTCCGGCCGTAATCTTCACGTGGCCCGACGGAGCGGCGCCGTGGTAGGGCATCTTCTTGTCTACCTCCTCATCTGGCTGGGCCTCACCCTGCTCATCGCAGCTATCGGCATCCGGATGTTCTGGGGCGAGATCACGGTAGGGCAGATGCTCCTGAACCTCGTGTCGGTGGAAACCGACGGCGGAGGCGGATCCATCGTCTGGATGGGCATCCTCGGCGTCGGCGTCCTGCCCGTGCTCATCACCCTGGCCATCGCCTATTGGCAGCGTTCCCGGCGCCGCAAGCACCGCGCCCGGGGCCAGCACCTTTCCTCCCCGCGCTCGCGCTGGGTCATGCGCAGCGTCTCCACCGTCCTGGTGGGCGCGGTGGTCATCGGCGGCACCACGGCCTTCGCCACCACTGTGGGCGTTGGCGACTACATCAAGGCCGCGAATTCCCCTTATGACATCGGGGACTACTACGCGGAGCCGAACGTCACCGGCGCGGAGAACAAGCGCAACCTGGTGACCATTTACCTCGAATCCGGTGAAGCCACCCTCGCCGATGACCAGCTCTTCGAAAAGGACGCCTTCGCTCCCCTCAAGGAAGCCACCCCGGCCGAAGAAGGCTGGCAGAGCGTGGAAAACCTGCAGCAGTACAACGGCGGGGGCTGGACCATGGCCGGCCTGGTTTCCACCCAGTGCGGCATTCCCCTGAAGGGCTCGGGCCTGGGCGGCGGCAGTGCCACCAACGAACTCGGCGAAGACGTCGACACCTATCTGGGCGGCTCCACCTGTCTGGGCGACGCCCTGGAGGACCACGGCTACACCAGCGTCTTCCTGGGCGGCGCCAACTCCTCGTTCGCCGCGAAGGACACCTTCCTGGGCAGCCACGGCTACTCCGAGGTCAAGGGCCTCAACGAATGGCGCGCCACCGGGGAACCCGAGGAGAACTTCCGCAAGGACTGGGGCCTGAGCGACGAGCGCCTGCTCGCCCACGCCAAGGAGCAGATGGACGAGCTGCACGCCGAGGCAGAACGCACCGGGCAGCCATTCAACCTCTCCGTGCTGACCCTGGACACCCACGAGCCGGTCCACATTTACGATTACTGCGATGTGGACACGGATAGCGCGGTCACGTCCGTGTTCGCCTGCTCCCTCACCCAGGTGGCCGGCTTTGTGGAGTACATGGAAGCCCAGGGATACCTCGAGGACACAGCGGTGGTGATCATGGGCGATCACCTTAAGCACATGAGTGCCGGCGACGCGTTCCACGAACAGCTGGACCACCACCCCAACCGCACCATCTTCAACCGCGTCTGGGTTCCCGGCGGAAGCCAGCCGCTGCGCTCCGACATTGACCAGCTGAACATGTACCCGACCCTGCTCGAAGCCGCCGGCCTGACCCTGCGGGATAACTCCGCCGGGCTTGGCGTCTCCGCCTTCGCCCCGGCGGTCCCGGAAAGCTCGGCGCAGGCGCTGGAACCCGAGGCATACTCCCTGCTGCTGGATTCCCTGTCGCCACGCTTCTATGCGAAGGCCTGGGCTGGCGAGGACCCGGTCCGGTAGCTGCGCGCCCGTGCCGGGAGGCGGCTGCCTCCCGGTGTGCCGTGAAACGATGGCCGATATGAGTACACCCTCCGGTCCGCAGCCGAACGCGGCGCCCGCGGCCGTTGACGGCCCCGCAGAGGCGGGGCCGGGGGCGGAAGCAACCGTCCGCGCCGGCGCCGTCATGGCGGCCGGCACCGTGGCCTCCCGGATCCTCGGCCTCATCCGGACGGCGCTGCTTGCCGCCGCCATCGGTACGGCCGGCGGGGTCTCGGATCCGTTCAACTCGGCGAACAGCCTGCCCAACTTCATTTACCTGATGGTTGCCGGCGGCGTCTTTAACGCCGTCCTGGTTCCGCAGATCATCCGCGCGAGCAGGCAGCCGGACCGCGGAGCGGACTACGTCAGCAGGCTGCTGACCCTCGCCGCCGCCGTACTGCTGGTCCTCACGGTCCTGGCGACCCTCGCGGCCCCGCTCATCGTGGATCTGACCACCGGTTTCACCGATGAACGCCTGCAGCTGGCCACGCTGTTTGCCTACTGGTGCCTGCCGCAGATCTTCTTCTACGGGATGTATGCCGTGGTGGGCCAGATCCTGAATGCCAACGGCTCTTTTGGCCCCTATATGTGGGCTCCCGTGGTGAACAACGTGGTGTCCATCGCGTTTCTGACGGTCTTCCTGGTGGTGATGGGCAGCGAAGGCACGCAGGAGCACACCCCCGAGACCTGGACCTCGGCGCAGACCCTCCTGGTAGCAGGGGGCATGACACTCGGTGTGGCCGTGCAGGCCCTGGTCCTGCTTATTCCCCTTCAACGGCTCAAGCTGGGCCTGAAACCCAGGTTCGGCCTGCGTGGGACCGGGCTGGGACGGACCGGCAGACTGGCGTCCGTCACCATCATCACGATGCTGGTGGGCAACGGGTTGTACTTCGTAAACCTGCGCATTGCCACCATCGCCTCCGACGCACGGAAAGGTCTTTTGGCGCAGGATCCGCCGGTTCAGATTGCAGGCTCCAGCAACCTGGATACCGGCGTCCTGATGTACCAGCTTCCGCACGCCGTCATAGCCCTGTCCCTGGCCACCATCATGTTCAACCAGCTCTCCGCCGCCTCCGCGAACGGCGATCTTGCCGCAGTGCGGGCGGTACTCTCCCGGGGGCTGCGGTTCACCGGCGTGGCCACTGTCTTCGGCGCGGCCGCCCTGCTGGCGTTGGCCGGCCCGCTCGGCATGCTCTTCAGCGAATCCCCCGAGGTGGCCACGCTCAACGGCACCATCATCGCCATCCTCGCCGTCGGTACCCCGTTCCTGAGCATCAACTTCTTCCTCACCCGGGTCTTTTATGCCGCCGAGGATGTTCGGACGCCGTTGAAAATCCAGCTGATCCTCTCCGCCGTGGGGGTGGCCCTTGCCCTGACCGCCGGCATGCTGGACCCGCGTTTTATTGTGCCCACGCTCGCGGCTGCCTACTCCCTGGGCAACGTGATCGCCGTCGTCGTGAGCCATCTCTTCCTCACCCGGGCCATCGGGCCCTACGGTGCCGGGCACGTTTTCGACGTGTATGTCCGGCTTGCCCTCGCCGGGCTTGCCGCCGCCGCTTCCGGCGCAGCCCTGTGCGGGGTGTTCGGCGCCAACGAGGTGGGCGGCTATTTCTGGCAGTCCAGGCTCAACTCCGTGGTGGTGCTGGCCGTGGGCGGTGTGCTGATGCTCGCCGTCTACTTGGGCATGCTGCGGCTGCTGCGGGTCAGCGAGCTCAAGCAGCTGATCGGGTTGGTCCGCGAGCGCTTCGGCCGGTGAGCGCGGCCTGAAAGCGGCTGTGGACGCCGAAGCGGCGGCCCGGGTGTACCGGACCGCCGCTCTTTCAAACAGTGCAGCTAACCCTTGAGTGACCGGCTCAGTCCGCCCAGGAAGTCCCGGAAATAGGACCCGGTGACCTGGGCCTGCGGGTTCATGTCATAGGCGTGGTAGGCCCCGGGGTAAACATGCAGTTCGGTGGGCACGCCTGCGGCAATCAGCCGGCGGGCATAGTCGATGTCCTCCTCCAGGAACAGGTCCAGGGCACCCACGCTGATGAACGCCGCCGGCAGTCCGGCCACACTCTCCACCCGGGCAGCGGCCGTATAGGGTGATACGCCGTCGATGCCCGGTTCGTGGCCAAGGATCGAGGTCCAGCCGAAGCGGTTGTCCGACTGCGTCCACAGGAACTCACCGGCGTACGGGTGCGGGTCCCGGGTGCTGGCCGTGCGGTCATCCAGCATCGGGTAGATGAGCAGCTGGTAGGCGATGGGGAACTCGCCGCGGTCCCGGGCCAGGATCGCCAGGCAGGCAGCCAGCCCGCCGCCGGCGCTGGCACCGCCCACCGCGATACGGGCAGCATCGATACCGAACTCGGCGGCTTTTCCGTGCAGCCACCGAAGCGCGGCATAGCAGTCCTCCACCAGACCCGGCGCCGCTGTCTCGGGGGCGAGCCGATAGTCCACCGAGGCTATGGATGCCCCGGTCTCGGCGACAATCCGGCGGCACAGAATCTCGTCGGCGTCGGCGGACCCAATGACGTATCCCCCGCCGTGGATCCAGACCATGCCGGCAGAGGACGTCGTCGTTTTGTTTTTGGGTTCGTAGTAGAGGACCCGCACGTCGGGGTCGCCCTCGGCGCCGGGGACGAAGTACTCGGTGGTCGTGACGTCGGGGAAGAGCTCCTGGGGGTCCGGGGCATCCTCGACCGGGGCTCCCATCATTTCGCGGACACTCGGAAGCGTCTCAGACGAAAGGTTCAGGACCGGGAAAACGTCGAGCAGATCGACAATTTCAGGGTCAATCAGATGCCGGGAACTGATGGATGAAGCGGGTTTCAGGGTCATGGCGTCCTTCATTCTGTTGGGAGGTGGGAGTGATTCGACGGAGTCAGGATTCGGCAGGCACCGGGGCCTGCGAAGCTGACTGCCGGGAGGGGCGTACATCGTTGGAGGTTTTGAGGGTGAAACCGCGGTAACCATCCGCTGCCACCTGGTCACACAGCTGGCGATAGGCACCGACACCGCCGATGTACGGCATAAAGACCCGGGGCTTACCGGGGATATTGGCGCCCATGTACCAGGACGCCGCCCGGGGATGGAGGGTCATGTTGGCTACCTCGTTGACGTGGTCGCCCCAGTTCTCCTCCGCCGTCGGGTCGGCGTCGGTCCTGGTGACGCCGTGGTCCCGGGCGTACGCGATGTGGTCGGTAATCCAGTCCACGTGCTGTTCTATGGAGACCATCATGTTGCTCAGCACGGACGGGCTGCCGGGGGCAGTGATCATAAAGAGGTTGGGGAACCCCGCACTGGCGATGCCCAGGTAGGTGCGGGGCCCGGCTACCCACTTCTCCCGGAGTGCCACGCCGTCCGTCCCGCGGATGTCGATGGCGTTCAGTGGGCCGGTCATCGCATCAAAACCCGTGGCGTAGACAATGTCGTCCACTTCGTAGAGTTCCCCTGCCACCACCACACCGCGCTCGGTGATCCGTTCAATCGGCGTCTCGCGGACACTGACGAGGGTGACGTTGTCCCGGTTGTAGGTTGCGTAGTAGTCGGTGTCCACGCAGATCCGCTTCGTCCCGATCGGATGGTCCCGCGGCACCAGCAGGTCGGCGATGTCCGGGCGCTCAACAACCTCGCGGATCCGGTCACGGACAAACTCCGCCACCACCTCATTGGCTTCGGCGTTTACCCCCGTATCGATGAACGCGGACAGGAAGCCCGCACCGCCGTAGTCCCAACGCTCCTTCATTTCCCGGGTCCGGACATCCTCGGGCAGTTCAAGTGCGCTGCCGATGGGGGCCGCGGGATTCGTCCCGGTGGGCGAGATCCGTGCCGCCTGACGCAGCTGCTCGTAGTTCGCCTTGGTTTGCTCGATCTCTGCAGCGCTCAACGGCCCGTTCACCGCCGGCACCGAGAAGTTCGGGGTCCGCTGGAAGACCGTGACATGCGCCGCCTGAGCGGCAATCACGGGGATGGACTGGATTCCCGAGGATCCGGTGCCGATCACCGCCACCCGGCGGCCGGTGAAGTCGACCTCCTCATGGGGCCACCGCCCGGTGTGGTACGTCGGCCCGCTAAAGGTCTCCATGCCCTCGAAGTCCGGCACGCGGGAGGCGGAGAGGCAGCCGACGGCGGTAATCAGGTACTGCGCGGTGGTGACGAGGCCGTCGTCCGTGTACACCGTCCAGCGATCCTGCGCTTCGTCGTACCGGGCACTGTCGATCGAGGTGGAGAAGGCAATGTCGGGACGAAGCCCGAACCGGTCAGCTACGTGGTTTGCGTACCGCAGGATCTCCGGCTGGGTCGGGTAGCGCTCGGTCCATTGCCATTCCTGCTGGAGCTCCGGCGAGAAGGAATAGGAATAGAACAGTGACTCAACGTCGCACCGCGCCCCCGGGTACCGGTTCCAGTACCAGGTCCCGCCTACCCCGTCTCCCCGTTCAAAGACCCGTACGTTGAGCCCCAGGTCATCGCGCAGCCGTTTCAACATGTACATGCCTGCGAACCCTGCGCCCACAATTACGGCGTCGTAGTCGGTTGTTTGCCCGTCCGATACAGTCATCGGGACACTCCGTCCTTTTCCGGCGTCATTGCCGGCCCAGGCTTTCTGGTGCCCATCAGTCTGTATCGAACCCGGGGACACGTCTTCGGCCAAGTGGCTCAACAAAGCCTCCGGCGCACGCCATCTGGCGGTTTCAGGACCCGGCCAGGCCTTAGGTGCCGGACGTGTCCTGCTCCGCGGAGTCGCGGACCCGGCGCAGACAGAGGGCAATGAAGAGCCGGGTCCGTCCGTACGGTTCCGTGATGGTGAAGCCCAGTGCCAGCTCGGCGCGCTCAACCCGGTAGGCCACGGAGTTGTGGTGCAGATACACCGAGCGCGCTGCCTGCCGGACGGAATCCGTTGCCGCGACCGCCTCGAGGATCCGCAGCATCTCCGGACCGTGTGCCTTCCGCAAGGCATCGAGTACGTGGACGTCCTCCACGGTGTCTATCTGCTCCCGGGTCAGGTACGCCGGCAGCAGGGCATACCCGCCCAAGGCCGCTGTCT